>JBMCWH010000034.1:0-2763 GCA_048621635.1 Patescibacteria group bacterium | reverse complement strand
GAAGAAGGGCTAGAAAAACTCTCGGAGGAAATAGATAACGGTTCCTAAGCTATTTTTGGAGAGGAGCCTTCTTTAGAAAATTTTATTAAATTTTAAAGACTAAATATTGGAAATTTCTGATTTGACAGGGATATTTGAAACTTAGTTTTATAAATTTTTTATATATTTCCTACTTTCGCGACAGACTTTAAAGATTGTGGGAATGCGGAAAAAGAAGCGCTCCGAGTGCTCTTTTTCGGACTTGAGCTACACGGAGCGTTTGTGCTGAATATTGGTTGCTGTCTATATTTTTCTAAGGTGAATAAGAAACTCTCGGTTACCTCCTTTACTACCCTCTAGGGGTGATTCTGTAATGTTCCGAACTTCTAATTTTGGGTGTTGCTTAGTCCATGATTGTATCTTTTCTAAAGCTTTTTCCTGGTGTTCTGCTTTTACTAATCCCCCTTTACCTACATATTCCGGGCCCACTTCAAATTGAGGTTTGATTAAAGCTACAATGTCTCCCCTATTCTTTATTAATTCCTGGACTTTGGGTAATACCTTGGTGAGAGAAATAAACGAAACATCTACAGTAGCTAATTCTACTTTTTCCGGTAATTCTCTCACATCTCGAATATCTGTTTGTTCCATGGAAACTATTTTAGGGTTTTTGCGAAGATGCTCAAGCAGTTGTTCTTTACCAACATCTACAGCATAGATTTTCTTAGCTCCATTTTGGAGCAAACAATCTACAAAACCTCCGGTGGATGTCCCGACATCCAAAACTATTAAGCCTTCTGGATTAACGCGGAATTCCCTTAGAGCTTTTTCCAGTTTGTGTCCAGCTCTGCTAGCGTACTGGAGGGGTTCAGTTATACTTATTTTTATATCTTTATCAACTTTAGTGCTCGGCTTTGTAATTACATCTCCGTTTACAATAACCTTGCCTTGTTTGATAAGTCTTTTTGCTCTATTTCTACTTCGAGCTGTCCCCTTTTTTCGCAATAATACATCGAGGCGTAATTTCTTCATTGTTCTCCTTTCAAAAAAAATGCCCCTGTGCGATTTATGCTTATTATATTATTATAACAGCATTATCGCCACAGGGGCATACGTACAATGTTCTAAGAGCCGTGCTTCTTGCCGCAGCCTCCATCTTGTTTGCAGCATCCTGGATGGGCTGCACCTTGAATCTGGTTTGACTGCGATCGTCCTTCCCCGTTCCACCTGATGGTTTTAGTTGTCACTTTGATCACCCCCCCCTCTTTTACCTCCAAGTTAGTTGTAGTCTTAGCAGATGCTTACATTGTCAAGGATCATATTTTCGTATTTCGAGCTTCTTGCTAAGCGAGTTAGAAGCTCAGGTAGCAGTTGGTACTCTACCTGGCAACGATAACTTGCGGGTTTTGGTGGAAATCCTGTTGCCCATACGTTCTCCATTGGGCAACCACCCCCGCAAAGAAGCCGAAATTCGCACCTGCTACACTTGTCACGATAAGTGTAGTGTAGGGAATGTAGCTTGTCAAGCCTTTCGCTATCGAAAAGAAAGCTGCTCTCTTCAGGGCTGACCCTACCATAAAGGAAGGGGTTTGCGTAAGGATCACTTTCCCTAATCGTTTCCACGCAGCTGGTAACTGTTCCCCACGGCGTGATTATAATATTTTTCCCATTTGCGCCGCAGTACGCTCCCATTGAGGGTTTGGAAAAATACCCTGTGTCTATTTTTATAGGGAGCTCCTTTTCTGCTATATAATCTAATACATCTAGTAAACCTTCTACGTAACTTCTGGCTGTTGGAACCATAGATCTTCCGCCTCTGGATATTTCAGAACTCAGCATAGGAGGCATTTTTACTAGTTTCACGCCGAGACTAGCAAGATATTTCAGAGCTTCTACCATTTTTCCTACGGCTTGTTTTGTGATGATACACTGAATCATGACCCCGTGTCCTAGCTGCAGCAAAGTTCTAATGTTTTCTTTGACAAATTCTTGGGAGGGCTTGCTATTGGCAGAAGGTCTTTGCTTTGTTTGGAAGATGCTATCGAACGATATTCTGGTTGAAACCTCGTTTTCTATAAGCCACTGCCGTTGTTCAGAATCGAAAGTGCCGTTCGTAACGACGCTCAAATAGACTGTTTCAAACAGGTTCTGAGCTTGTTTGTGCGCCTTTTTCATTAGCTCGAAGTTTAGGAAAGGTTCGCCTCCACCTGCGAAGGTAAGTCCTATATTTTCGGTTTTGAACTTTTTCGATACTGCTTCGATAGCTGCTTTAGCCACCTTCTGATCCATATATACTGTTCTTTCTCCCCCTCTTGAGTAGCAATATACGCAACGAAGGTTACAGTCAGTTGTTGGGAGCAGAGTTAGATTTATAGTTTTAAGTGCTTGTTGTTGAGGTTCTTTTTCTTTGAAGTTATGGTGAATTGTTTTTATTAGTTCCGTTACCTCTTCGGGTTGTGCATCTAGTGCAAAGACAATTTGCCCGGGGACTATTATTGCGTAATCAGATCCGTCTAGTTTAATAACAGTTCTCTCTTGGTCAATACCAGATGCCTCAACCATTGTGCCTCTCCTTTTTTAATATAATTTTTGTTGTGTTTCTATTTTACTATAAGAGGTAATGAATTACAAAGCGAGTTCTCGAAACGACATGTAGTTCTAACAGGTGAATATTGGGATTATTGTTCATTTAACCGGAATATCTGAATCTTAGTTTTAATAATTTGTTCTGGTTAAATCATTGTGTTTTATCTGTGAAAAAAAGGTGTCCCGGGGAGAAGGACA
>JBMCWH010000033.1:0-3148 GCA_048621635.1 Patescibacteria group bacterium | reverse complement strand
ATACTCGCGCTAAGGATTTACGGATGTTTTTTTCTTCGTTGTATGTAGGGATTACGATTGAAAGATACATCTTGTATTTTGTATACCGTATTTTGTATTTGGTATCTAAAACAAGTAAAAGAGTATCAAATTTTTTCTTATACAAGATACTAGATACTAGCTACCAAATACTTTTCTCATTCTGTATTTTATCAAAAACCACAGTGTTTCAAAAATTGTCCTAGCAGGCATTTTTGATTGTCCTTCTGTCCGATCTACAAAATGGATAGGAACCTCAGCAAAGCGAGCTCCGGCATCATTTGCCCGACAAACCAACGCAATTTGAAAAGCATACCCATCAGGCATATTCTTTAAATTAGTCTTTTCTAAAACATCGCTGCGAATGGCACGAAACGCCGGGGTCTGATCATGAACACGCCACACACCCAACACCCGCGCCACAACATTACCAAAAAAACTTAAAATTTTACGATGCAAACCCCATTCGGAAGGTATAGATCCTCCCTCAACATAGCGCGAACCAATAACAAAATCACTACCTTCCTCCAACTTTTGTATTAAGCGCGGAACATCTTGCGGCGAATGGGAAAAATCCGCATCCATAGTCACCACTACATCTGCTCCTAATGTATTCACACTGTAATCAAACCCTCGCATAGTTGCCACACCAAGACCTTTCTTCTCCCCGGTAAGAAGATGAACATTTTTATTTTTTTCCATAATTTCTTTAACCACATCCTGCGTACCATCAGGAGAATTATCATCAACGACAAGAAAAGCAAAATCATGCTCTCCCAAAGCCTGCCCCTTTTCCTGCAAAGCTTTTAGCAATGGACCAATATTTTCACGCTCATTGTAAGTAGGAATACAAATTACAATTTTCATTTATTGCTTTTCAACAGGGGCAAAAGGAGAAAGTAAAGGCTTGCGGTTACCAACAAAAAAATCAACTATGCTACTTAAAAAAGTACCTAACTGAGAGTCCTGCTTTTTCTCCTGCGCCGCGCCAGTAAGATTAAGCACTTCCTCTTGGTTAACAGATACAGAACTGGTACTTTCCAGCTGTGCTGTTTCTTCTTCTTTTTCTATCTCCTGCCTATCTTGACTTTCCTCCGGGGAAGAATATTCATCCTCTTGCTGAAAAGAAGCACGGGGACCTAACCCTGACTCCAATTCCTCTAACCACGAGGAACGCCAATAAGAAAGATTTTTTACCTGTTCTTTACGTTCCCCAGAAGCTTCTCGGGTGTTCTGCTCCAAAAAACGCGTGCCCAACTTTAGTTGCTGCGCAGTTTTTGTATATATTTTTTCTCTTACCTCTTCACTCACAGCAACCTGTCGGGAAAGCGCTAACGCTTTTTGCAAATATTGCTCACGCTGGGCAAAAAGACGCTCAACAATAGAAAAATCACTATCCGGGCCAAGAGCTTGCGCTTCTGCTAGACGTCTCTCCGCACGGACTAGAAAATACAAAGCTTTTGCCCCAGGCGATAATTTAGTAAGTAAGGACAAGTTTTCGACTACAACACGGAGAAAATAAAAAGGAGACAGAGGAGTAAGCAAAGGTTCTGAAGAATCTATCGACGAAGAAAGAGTTGCCTGACTAGTGTCACTAGCCTCATCACTTTCAGGAAGAGTCTCCTCCTCCGCTAAAGGAACCAGTAAATCAGAAGAATAAACAGGAAAAGCAAAGGTTAAGCAAAGAAACGGAACAGCGAATAATAAAACCAGCACAGAAAATAGGGATTTTAATTCATTCATAGTTGAGTAGAAAGAAGAAAGAGAACAATAACCAAACCAGAAATCAATAGATAATCCAAAAGAACCTCAAAATCAAATTCATCTTCCAAAATGTGGTGCACGGCACCCCAAACAGTATAAAAAATAGAAATACCAATCACCACCGGTAGTTGCTTACCCGGAAGCCCGCGATATGTATACAGTAAAACTCCCGCACATCCAAGAGCCACCACCAAAACTATGTAAAAAATAATATGCGCTAAAGTAGACATTAAAGTATGGTTCCAACTTGAGAATACCAAATCCCTAACAAAAGGAAAAGCAAAATCAAAAGATGAGCAAAAGTATAACTAGAAAGGCGAGCCCTACCTTTGCGGGAAGCAGTAATAAGATCAAGGATAAGTACCAAGGCCAGAAAACCAATAAACACAACACTAGCACTGAGAGCAAAGTCCCGCAAACCCAAGTTCCCGAGTGGGGAAGATGTAAAATCTTGCGCCCGAGCTTGAGTACTAACCAGAGGGCGGTAATCTTCCCCAGGCGAAGAAACATCTAAACTTTCCTCTTTAGCTATACGCGTAGGGGTAGCTTCCTCTTCTTGCACAGCTACCTGTTCACTTTCCACTTGAGACCTACTTTCAGCAGTGGCTTCTTCACCAATCGAGGCTAAATAAGATGCTTGTGAGCGACCAAACATCTGCACTACCAAGGTGGTCTCAAAGCCAGAAAGTTCCCCATCGACCACCGCTACCCCAATCTCATCAAAATTATCACCAAGCAAATTTTCCCTATGAGAAGGAGACTTCAACCATGCCCGCACTACAGAATCAGAATGATTAAAATCTTTGGCTAAATTTTCGCCAGCAGAAAGGTAAACATAACCGGATTCGTCAATAAAATCCCAGGGCTCCTTACCATCAGGAGAAACATGCGCCCAATAATCATTTTCAAACATATCCAAAGCTTTACGATGGGCAGCTTCTGCTAGCTTAGAATCCATCTCCAAAGTAGACAAACCTTGCTCAGCCCGCTCCTGATTAGTTAAAGATACAATCTCCTCTACAGAAATATCGGTGGCAAAACCTAATACATTAGGAAATTGCCGGTCCAAGAAAGTTACAGTGAAAAAAAGCATGGAGAAAAAAAGCAAGACAGCACCAACATAACGGCGTACCACGCTAGTACAGTGGTGATGAGGAAAAAATGAAAATCTTCTCACTTTGGGCGGGAGTATAAGAGCCATGATTAGACTGTATTGGATTGTAACACATTCGGCAGGCAGTCGTCAGCTACCAGCAGTCAGCCAACGGTAAAACAACTATCAGTTCTCAGACTTCGGCATTCCCATTCTACCCCCGATACCAGAACTCGCGAATACGCTCCTTCGGTACGGGGTTTAATTGTTACT
>JBMCWH010000032.1:0-3443 GCA_048621635.1 Patescibacteria group bacterium | reverse complement strand
TTGTTTTTGCAGATCTTTATGACGAAACTGGTAAAATCCAGATTTGTTTCCGGGAGGATGTTTTGGACCGTCCAAGGAAAACCTCGGAGGTTAAATCCCCAGAAACCTCCGAGGTTGAGGAATTGGACGTCCAGGGTGAGGAATCGGCAGGTTTAGATTTTGAACAACTTAGCCTCCTCGACCTTGGCGACTTTATCGGTGTTCGCGGTGAGCTTTTTGAAACAGACGCAGGCGAGCTTACAGTTTTAGCCAAAGAACTTAAACTTCTCTCCAAATCTCTCCGTCCTCTTCCATCTGAATGGTACGGATTAAAAGATAAGGAAGAAAGGTATCGAAAACGGTATTTGGATTTGATTATGAATTCGGAGGTGCGGAAGATATTTCGGACGCGGACAAATATTTTGACCTTTTTGCGTAACTATTTGGATAAGCGTGAATTTATGGAAGTGGAAACCCCAATTCTTCAGCCAATCTACGGCGGCGCTTCCGCCCGTCCGTTTGTCACGCATTTGGATACTTTGGACACAGATTTTTATTTGCGTATCTCTGATGAGCTATACCTTAAAAGACTTATTGTCGGTGGCTTTGAAAAAGTGTATGAGGTTTCTAAGGATTTTCGAAACGAGGGGATTGATCGTCAACATAGTCCCGAATTCACCCAAATCGAGTTTTATTGGGCTTATGCTAGTTATGAAGATTTAATGCGTTTTACGGAAGAGATGATTTCTTCCCTTGTGGAGAATGTAAAAGGGAGTTTGGAAATAGAATTTGAAGGAGATGAGCTTGATTTTACTCCTCCTTGGCCACGAATTACCTATCGTGATGTTATTTTGGAGCATACGGGGATTGATATTGATGAAGTGCAAACGGAGGAGGAGCTGCGGGAGGAATTGGCGGAGGGTGAAGGGGAGATAAATAACTTTGACCTTTCTGGTGCTGTTGGGTACGGCGCAATTCTTGACGCTCTCTACAAAGAATACTGCCGTCCGCATTTGGTTCAACCAACTTTTTTAATTGATCACCCTGCAGAACTTATGCCTCTGGCAAAAAGGAAGCCAGAGGACCCTTCCAAAATAGAAAGTGTTCAACTTTTAGTTTCTGGCTACGAACTTGTTAAAGCTTACAGTGAGTTAAATGATCCCCAGGATCAGAAAGCCCGGTGGGAAGAACAAGAAGGCTTGGCGGAAAAAGGTTTAGAAGAGCACGAAGTTTTGGATGTGGATTATATTGAAGCTTTGGAATATGGCATGCCGCCGACAGCGGGATGGGGGATGGGGATTGATCGTTTAACTGCTATTCTTACTAATCAACATTCAATTCGGGATGTGATTTTCTTTCCCTTGATGCGTCCGAGAAAGGCGAAGGAAAAGAGCTAAGCTTTGGAATTGGTTTGTAATGCTTAGCTCTGAGGAATTCGTTTATAGTACTATGATTACTCAACAGCGTGCTTTAGAAATCTTAAAAGAAAATATTGAGAACGAGAATTTGCGAAAGCATCACTATGCTGTTGCTGCGGCAATGCGCGCCCTTGCTAAAGAGCAGGACGGGGATCCAGAAAAATGGGAAATCGTTGGCCTTCTCCACGATGCTGATTACGAAGAGACCAAAGATGATCCGGAGCGCCACGCCGCACTTATTGCAGGAAAGTTAGAGGAGGAAGGTGTGGATGAGGATATTGTTTATGCTATAAAAGCACACAATTATGAGTATTTGGAAGAGGATCCTAAAAGTAAAATGGACTGGTCTTTGGTTGCCTGTGATGACCTTACTGGTCTTATTGTTGCTGTTGCTTTGGTTCACCCTAATAAATTGGAAGGTGTTTCTGTAGAGTCAGTCCTGAAAAAATTTAATTCTTCCTCCTTTGCTGCTGGTGCGGACCGTGAAAGAATTAAAAAGTGCGAAGAAAACCTCGACATTCCGCTGGAGGAATTTGTGAGGATTGTTCTCAGTGCAATGAAAAAAAAGCGTGACCAATTAGGGTTGTAAAAAATATAAAAGTGTAAGAATTTAAAACAGTAATATTTTAGAACTTATGTAGCTGCGTCCCACAGGGCGCCATTTTTTTCGGCCAGCCCAATTTCTCACACGGCGAAAAACGTAATTGCTGAGAAGCCCGCTTGCAAACGTAGTTTTAATAAACCTCTCTTACCAGCTGTAATCATTTGCTTACGGGTGTGCTTACAGGTTTCTATTTATAGTATCAGTTCGGAACGTATTAACATACTAGTATGTTAATATGCCCTTTTTACGTTTGTGAATTTCTGAACCTGAATTTCTGAATCAGAGCCCTCTTTTGGCATATAGATGCCCCCGTTTTTTTCTCGCTCTCTCTTCCTTTTCTATTTCTCTTCTCTCCCATTCATCTTCGTCAGGCATTTTCGGAAACAGCTTTTTGAGAACTAATTCTAGTCCACCCTCACCGAATCTGAGATTAATTGAGACTTTGTTTACTGTAGCCGTTGATGTTTCGACTCTTTCAGCTACTTTCTTATATGAATCGTAGGTCTTCCACAGTTCTTCGGCAATGTGCCATCTTTGCCCAATCATTCGTAGCTCGTCATCGGTTAGTATATCGCGAAAGAATTTTGCTTGTTCTTTAAGATTCCTTGTCTGTAAGGCCGCAATAAAGAATTTTTCCATCTCTTCGTTCATCCAGGGAAACTCTTTATCCGGGTTTTTCCTAAGTTTTACTTTTACTCTAGGTATAGCTTTTCACCCCCTTTTTAACCGCTTCTGTGGTCTGGAGAGTAATTAGGAGACATACTAACATATTAGTATGTTAGCATGGCCGGCTGCTAGGACGTGTGTGTGGTTTATGATAGGAAATTTTATGGTAATATCATTACAATTAAGGGCAGTTAATTATGCTGGATATTGATTTTATTCGGAATAATCCAGAAAAGGTTCGGGAGGGAATGGAGAAAAAAGGGCTGGATGGTGCTCTTGTGGCTCAGGTTTTGGAATTGGATGAAAAGCGGCGGGAGCTGCTTAAAGAAGTAGAAAATTTGCGCGCAGAAAGGAATGAAATCAGCGAGGGGGCAGGTAAGCCTTCTCGGAAACAGATTGAGAGAGCAACAGAGATAAAAGAAACATTGCAAGAGCTTGAGCCGGAATTAAAAAAGATTGAAAAGCAGTTTGAGACTAAACTTTTTCAGTTACCGAATCTTCCTGCTGAAGATGTACCCTTTGGTAAGGATGAAAAAGATAATGTGGAAATGAAAACTTGGGGTGAGCCAACTTCTTTTTCATTTAAACCCAGGTCCTATTGGGATTTAGGGGAAACTCTTGGGATTATTGATACGGAACGCGCGGCGAAAGTTTCTGGCTCTCGTTTTGGCTATTTGAAAAGCCAAGCAGTTTTTTTAGAGTTTGCCTTGGTTCAATTAGCTTTGGAAAAACTAAGAAAAGAAGGTTTTACGCCCATTGTTTCCCCAGTTATGATT
>JBMCWH010000031.1:0-3876 GCA_048621635.1 Patescibacteria group bacterium | reverse complement strand
ATGAATGGACTTTTCTTGCTGGTAAAGTGGAAAAAATAGATGAACACACCCTCAAAGCCTTTTTTAAGATACGCTTTGAGCGGGCAGGTTTTTATGATTCCTCTGCCGGAAAAATTCATCTTTGTGCGGAGGGTGATGATTTTCATTACGCAGATATGGAAACTACTTGGCAAGGTGAAGATAATTGGGATTGGAAAGTAGATATGTTTTCACCAGAGATTGATATTGCTGAAAATAACCCAATGGATGGCTATGAGATTACAGATTTGAAACAAATAAATGTGGATGGAGAGGATATATGGGTGTTTGAGGTAGAGGTTCAGCTGGTGGATCATCCTTTGGGGCCCGGGAGCTCAGATTTGTATGTAGATCCTAATCCTCGCAAGTTGGCCAAAGATACCACAGAAGATGGGTTCATAACCTTTAAGGATAGAACATCTCAAACTGAAGAGGGAGAATATTCTGCATTGGCTTGGTATTGGGGAGATCCTGACGGGGATGGTTATTGGGATTGGGTGCGACTTTCCGATGATCCAGATGATCCACTTAAACCTTTTTATTATACTGTAGAATGGATGGATTAGGATAAATAGTCCCATTGACAAATTCTATGAGATATGCTATTACTAAAGCAGGTTAAGTTTAGGTAAACTGAGAAGGTTGAGAACACGTTTTCTTCAGCTTTGCTTTTTTGCGAAACTTTCGTTCTTCTTAGGGAAAGGATTTGGAAGGCAACAATTGAAAAGCACGTTAATAATTAGCTATTAGCTCCCAGACCGGGAGCTTCTGTTATTTTGCATTAGAAAGAAAGGAGTCTAACGATGACGGATAAAGGGATTTTTTGGGGAAGACGCGTAGTAGCTTTCGCTTTGGTTGTTGTGTTTGTTTGTATGTTGGTATTGTTTTTTGCGCAGGGCGGGAGGACGTTTGTTTCTACATCAAGACCAGCGGAGACCGGTATTTCCAGCAACGATTGCCCTTGTGCTGATTTTTCTACCCAATCACTCGCAGTTACTACTACCACTACTTTAGCGGAGGAAATTCTCCCCAAGCCGACCCTGGCACTTACTGGGCTAGCTGAGTATGGTGAGCTAGAGAGGGGATCTGTGAATGATGTGACAGAAGACTACATGTGGCCATGTTGGGCTCGTGTCTCTAATAATTGTGATATATCGCAAGTTGGCCTTGATACTTGGCTTGTTAAAAAAATAGGCAGCTGTGAAAAATCCAAAGTTAGATTGATTAATAATACGGAATTTCGTTCTGTCCTTTTAGCAGAATTTAACAGTGAAAAAGAAGCGGAAGAATTTTGCTCTAAGTGGGGAGCTGAGTGTGATGAAAGAGAATGGGTGTGGGTTGTAGATCCTGAAAATCTTTCTGTGGATGATGAACCTTACTATTGTGAGTGGAATCCCGATGAAGATCGTTATGACTGTTATGTTTACCGGTGTGTTGCAAGTGGTAAGGAGTAACAGTAATGGGCGGACCCCCTTTTAAGGTGAGGAAATTTAACTTTGCCTTAAAAGGGGTTTTTTTATAGTATTTTTTTTGGTAGATAAGTTCCCTTTTTATTGAAGATTCCCTGGATAAAGTGTGTTGACAGATTCTTTTTTTTGTTCTATCTTGGGCTTAATGAAAGTATCAGTTAAAAAGAAGTTCTGGCTTCTTTTTCTTCTTGTTTTATTGTTTCTGATTTTATCTGTTTTGGGAATTTATTATTGGGAATTGCGCACGTTTCGAAAGGATGGTACTGAACAGCCAGCGCCTGAGGATTCTGTAGCGGAGGAACCTAACGAAGGAAGAGGCTCTTTGGAGCCTGAAATGGTGGATCCCCAGCCAGGGTTAGTTTTAGCCTCTCCTACAAAAGAAGAATATTTAGAGAAATCTCATTTAGACAGGGAATACTCCCAGGTTCTATCTTTTTTCCTTCCTGTTGGGGAGCCAATTAAGGCGGTTTTTGAAGGTCGGGTAACTAGAGTGTTGCATGACCAAAAACCTTTTCCTGACGATTCAGCTTTTAGCGAGATTTGGGTTGAAAGGGAGGATGGAGAGATTTGGGCTAGTTACATTGTTGTTGGTGAAGTTTTGGTCAAGGAGGGTCAGAGCGTGGCCCGAGGCGAAGTTTTGGCAAAATCGGGAGAAGGAGGTTTACAGTGCCGTTCGGGAGCCAACCTTTCTTTTCGGTTGCATGATAAAGATAGTAAATTAATTATGTTATCCAGGACTTTATTTAAAAATGAATATTAAATAAATAGGGACTTGATAAAAAGAAATGTATGTATAAATTTATAGGTCAAAGTAATTTTTAGGTTACAGAGTTATCAAAAAAAAATAGCTAAAGAAGGATTCAGACGAAGAAAAACTTTAAGAATTTTTGGATTGTCGAGTGTAAACGCAGCTTTAGGTTCATGCTCTGAGGAAAAAATTAAATTCCTCGGATTATAAATTAGAAAAGAACCCGTTGGAAAACAAATCTGATAATTCCAAGACAATTCAGAATGAATCCGTCTCCGGGAGAGAAAAAAATAACTCCCACACTTACAAAAGAAATAGAGCCAACAGTAATAGATACGAAGATACCAATGCTAAATCAAACATTAGCCTTTTTAGGCTTGTATAATAAAATAGGTGAGAAAGGGAGGAATATAGGGTGTAGATGGCAAGTTTCTTTCTTTTTTATCGTATTTTTGATTTTTTTGCTTTTTCTAGGTAAAAATAATATCTTTGCTTATGAAGAGGAGGAGGAGATATGTGGTTTTGATATGAGTTGGTGTGAAGATATGGGAGCGACACCACAAAATACTTGTTGCCGGGATAGTGGAGGTTGTTCCACTAGCGAATGTGGTGATATAGATCAATGGAATTGGTGCCATGCTACTGATTGTTGTTTAATAACAGATAAGGAAAGATGCTGGGAGGCCCCCTATGGGGATGACTGTTGGATAGGTTATAGAATTTATTTTACCAACACAGAATGTGGAGCAACAGATACATGTTATGGCTCTCCCTATTTGTATGCAGGTAAGTGTAGTAGCGGGGGCTGTACGGTGGGTGGGAGATATAAGGTTTGTTGTTATCCTGACGGAAGAATAGATGGGGATTGTAACGGTGGGGAGTTTACTGGTACTTGTCCTCCGGGGACAGAAACTAAATATTGCGGCTTTGATGGTTATCCGGATTGTGATGATCCTAATGTTTGTGGAGGTGAACCTGCTCCAGAGCCAGGAGAACCTACCCCTACTCCTTATCCGACACCTCCCGCTCCTACTTATTGTGATTGGAGAGAGTGTGATGTTATGGAATGTTGCGACTCTTGGATAGAGGTGGATGTTCCGGAAAGTGCTCAAATTGGTGATATAGTAAAAGTTGATGTTTATCAACACCCTGGGTGGGGAAGTGCTCTGTGTTGGTACGATGAATTGGGGACAAGCGATGATCATACTCATGAACATTTGATTGCTTATGGGGGAATGGGAGCAGAGGGGCATTGGGTTGATTGGGAGAAGGTAGGAAAATACAGTAGATCACACTGGAATACGGAAGGGACTTATAAAGCTGATTGTATGGAGACAGAATATCGGCTTCGAAGTCTGGACGAGGGAACTATTTTAAAGGAGCATGCGCAAACTTGTAAAACAGGTCAATGGGATTTGGATCCGGTAGAAACTAGTGACCCTGTCGGTCATAGGTGGTACAACACTAAAGTGGCCCGAGCAACTGTTTATTGGGATACCAGCGATATACCGGCAGGGACGTATAATTTTGACAATGGCCCTTTTGGGAATATTAAATACGGTGGGCATGATGATAATTGCGGTGATAATGACAAGTGCTGTGATGAAGATACTACGACGATTGGCGGAGGATACACTTCGG
>JBMCWH010000030.1:0-4327 GCA_048621635.1 Patescibacteria group bacterium | reverse complement strand
GTTATGATTGGTGAGGAAGCTATGCGAGGTATGGGTTATCTGGAGCATGGTGGAGAGGAAGAGACTTATCATTTTAAGAAAGATAATCTTTATTTGGTAGGTACTTCGGAGCAGGCGGTTGGTCCTATGCATATGAACGAGACTTTGGCGGAGGAGGATCTTCCTCTTCGTTATGTTAGTTTTTCTACCTGTTTTCGTCGCGAAGCAGGTAGTTACGGACGGGACACTAAAGGTATTTTTAGGGTTCACCAATTCGATAAATTGGAAATGTTTTCTTTTGCCAAACCAGAGCAGTCAGATAAGGAACATGAATTTTTGCTTTCGCTTCAGGAAGAATTGATGCAGGAATTAAATATTCCCTATCAGGTAACGAAAATGTGTACAGGAGATTTAGGTAACCCGGCAGCGCGTAAATATGATATTAATGCCTGGTTTCCAGCCCAAAGTTGTTATCGGGAGACGCATTCTACAAGTACTTGTACTGATTTCCAGGCTCGCCGTTTGAATATTAAATATCGTCAGTCAGGAGATAGGGAGTCCGCTTTTGTACACACCCTTAATGGAACAGCTTTTGCTGTTGGGAGAACTCTCCTTGCTATTTTAGAAAATTATCAACAGGAAGATGGTTCAGTAAAGGTCCCTGAGGCTTTGCAGAATTTTGTTGGAAGAGAATTGATTTGCAAAAGGTAGTACTACCAAATGGCATTTCGTATGTCGTACACCGTATTTCGTATAGCGAATTACTACAAATAATTAAGGAATGAATCCTATTATGCTACGAATTATTGCGAATAGGAGGAATAAATGCTTAATTGTGTTTTCTCCCTGCCGTTTTAGGCGGGAAATCAAGATAGGATAAGTTCCAAAGAGGACTTTGCTGTTTTGGTTTTGGAATTTTATTATGGGTATCTCTAAATTATTTTCTAAGCTAATTCCTAAGACTATTTATGAACAAGATTCCCCTATTTCTGGTAAGATTCGCGTAACTAAGAAAGGCGATGAACAACGGTTGGAAGTCAACTCTGTTTGTCAATCTGTTGATCCTTCTACACCTGATGTAGGTTTGCGTTATTGGGGGCAGATAGCAGAGCAGGCTAGCCCGCGGTTAAAAGATGGGGGGCAGGCCTTGCTTCTGGGTGTTGGTGGGGGGACTGTTGCTCACCTTTTGACCAAGAGAATTCCCCAACTCAAAATTTACGGGGTTGAATTGGATCCTGTTATAATTGCTGTGGCTGAAAAGTATTTTAATCTTGGTTCTCTAACTAACCTGACCTTAGTGCAAGCAGATGCTTTAGAAGTCTTGGAAGATTTGGAGAAGTTTTCCCTTCCCAAGGAATGGCAGTTAATTATTGTTGATCTTTATTGCGGTGGCAAATTTCCGGCGGAAGTGGGGGGGATTTCTTTTTTAAGAAAAGTAAAGCACGCGTTAGCGGAAGATGGGTGGGCTATTTTTAATCGTGTTCGGCATAGTTTGGCAGATCACCAGTTAGATGAATTTTTAGAACGGGTAGAAAAAGTTTTTAGCGGATTTGAAGTTGTGGAAGTTCCTGGTCCTTCAGGATTTATTAATGTTTTGGTGCTTGTTAGAGTTTAAACGTAAATTTTTTTGATTTTTTGAGACCATACCTAGCGGAGAGATTTCCAGAGCTTGCCTCTAGATAAAAATATGCAGTGGTTGATTTTATTTGGCGCAAAATATCTAATTCTTATATTTTTAGCTTTACCTTTTGTTTTGTGGTTAGAAAAGGAAAGAAAGCTCGCTTATCGTGTGCTTGCTTCCATGGTTTTAGCGGAGATTTTGGTATTAATTTTAGGAAGAATGTTCCCGTACCCTCGGCCTTTTGAGGTGTATGGTGTTGATCGCGACTCTTTTTTCTTTATCTTTCCTACTACTTCATCCTTTCCTTCTGGGCATACAGCTGTTTCCTTTGCTGCGGCCTTCACTTGTTTTTTTGATCAGAAAGTTTGGGGGAAGCTTTTGTTAATTTTTGCTTTTATTATCGGATTGTCTCGTTTTTTTGCGTTGATTCATTTTTCTCATGATATTATTGCGGGCGCTGCGTTAGGTCTTGTCAGTGCTTTTGCCATTGAAAAATTGAAGGAAGGGGTTACTTGGCTGTGACCGCTTTACAGTCTTTGATCTTGGGTATAGTTCAAGGTGTTACGGAATTTTTTCCTATTTCCTCTTCTGGTCATCTTGTTCTTATTCCTTATATTTTTAATTGGGAAGGCCAGCCTTTAGCTTTTGACGCTATTTTACATTTGGGTACAGGCCTGGCAGTACTTTTTTATTTTCGAAGAGAGTGGTGGGGAATGATTAGTTCGTTTATTGCTGATTTAAGAGAAGCTGATTTTTCCCGTACTGCATTTTATGCCTCTTTCTCTCAAACATCTCGCCAGTTGGTATTTTTGGTGCTAGCTTCTCTCCCCGCAATATTGGCAGGACTCTTGCTAAATGATTGGGTGGAAAGTACTTTTCGCCTTCCTTGGGTAGTGGCTGTTGCTCTTTTTGTGGTTGGAGGTTTAATGCTTTTTACTCAGAAAGTTCAACCAACTGAAAGGTTGAATTTACAGACTGCCTTGTTGATAGGTTTTTCGCAAGTATTGGCTTTGGTTCCTGGTGTGTCCCGTTCTGGGATTACTATTACTACTGCTCTTTTTCTTGGTTTGCGAAAAGATATTGCAGCACAATTTTCGTTTCTCCTATCTTTGCCAATTGTTCTGGGCGCCGGCATCTGGGGACTTTTTTCACTTTCCTCCCTAATTACCAGTTACCAGTTACTAGTTACTGGATTTGTTGCATCTTTGTTTTCTGGTTTGTTAGCTATCCATTTTTTTCTTAAATTGCTTTCCTACTGGGGACTTATTCCCTTTGCTGTTTATAGAATACTTTTGGCTATTCTTTTTCTTCTTATTACTTATTAATAATTTTTGTTTGGCTGGTTGCTTGTGTTTGTGGTATACTATTAAGTAATATTATAGGTTTATTAATATAAAGGGGGAGGGCATGCCGCGGGTTGTGAATATTGGAGAGGAAAATAATTTGATTACGCTAAAGAATGAGCAAAGGGGGGTGCGTCGGAAGATTGAGTGTGCGTTGGAATTCGGGGGTTACTCTCTTCCTGAGCTTCGGCGTAGACAGACTGCTTTGCGGGAAAGAATTGCAGAGCTAGAAGATAGGGAGAAAAAACAAGCACTTTAAATTTTGTGGGAGGGTAGTATGGCCAATGAGAAGATCGTGGGACTAGCGCCAGACCGGCGTGAAGATTTCTATGGGCGGGACATCGTTTCTGTTGAACAGTTCTCGCGGGATGATCTATCCTACATTTTCGGTGTGGCTGACGAAATGAGGGGAATCGTCAAACGGGTAGGCGCCACGGATTTACTCAAGGGGTATGTTCTAGCCAATTTATTCTACGAGCCAAGTACGCGAACAGCGTCTTCCTTTCTTGCCGCAATGCAGCGTTTGGGTGGTGGCATAATACCTATTCACGGTGTACAGTATTCCTCGGTGAGCAAAGGAGAATCCCTTCCCGATACCGTGCGGAGCTTGGAATGTTACGCAGACGTGATTGTCTTGCGCCATCCAGATGTAGGGGCTTCCGAGGTTGCGGCTGATTACGCACGTAAGCCAGTTATTAGTGCTGGCGATGGGGTTGGCGAACATCCTACGCAGGGCCTTTTGGATCTATACACTATCTATACAGAGTTGGGAACTATTGATGGGTTGGACATTGCTATGGTTGGCGATCTTAAGAACGGGCGGACAGTACATTCTCTGGCTCAGCTGTTAAAGCTTTATAATACGCGTCTTTCCTTTATCTCGCCGGATATTTTGCGTCTTCCGGAAGAATTACAGAAAGAGTTGGTTTCTACGGGAAGAGCTGTTTACGAGACAGACCGTGTGGAGAATGTGATCGGTACAGTAGATGTACTGTACGTGAC
This sequence comes from Patescibacteria group bacterium, assembly GCA_048621635.1. Lineage (GTDB taxonomy): Bacteria > Patescibacteriota > WWE3 > JAUXAW01 > JAYEID01 > JBMCWH01. The sequence continues at coordinate 382 of JBMCWH010000030.1, read as the reverse complement.
GCGGGTACAGAAGGAACGGTTTGATGATCTGAGTGAGTACGAGAGAGTGCGGGAGTATTACGAAATCACTCCGGAATTGATGAACAACAGGGCCAAAGAAAAAATGGCATTGATGCATCCACTTCCCCGTGTAGGTGAAATTCATTACGATGTGGATGACGATCCCCGCGCTGCTTATTTCCGGCAGATGGAAAACGGATTGTACATCCGGATGGCGCTCTTGGCTGCTGTGTTAGGAGCTTAGGATTTTTGGTGCAAGAAAATAGCCCAAGACGAGATCCCTCGTCCTGGGCTTTTATTTTTTGATCTATATGTAGCAGGGTAAAATCTTAAATTTAAGAGGTAGCCTCTTAAAAATGTTATGAAATCAGCTTTTGTAAAC
>JBMCWH010000029.1:0-4906 GCA_048621635.1 Patescibacteria group bacterium | reverse complement strand
CCAGCTTTAAAGAAATTTTCCCTCGCCGCTGAAAACTTAATTTTGATTTCTCCCTCCGCTGAGCGGGGTCGAATAGAGAAAAAATTGCATCCACAATCGCTTCCTACGTAATAAAAAAAATCCCAAAATTTGGGATTTAGAAAAGGGACCAATCTAATTTTTGTCAGCACAATTATTCTTCAGATTCTGGTTCTACAGACTGAGGAACTGACTCTGACGACTGAGATTTCTTTCCTCCTGAAATCATCTTTCCTACTAAGAAGCCCAGCACAAAACCGATTACTATTCCAATAACACCAACCCCGACAATCAATGCCCAATTTATTCCTTGCGTAAACTTGGCAATTAATCCACCAGCTTGTTCTTCAACATCTGTTGTTGAAGGTATGTTTGGCTCTCTCGTTTCGGTCGTACCACCGGTAGAAAATTCATCCGGAATTTCGCTTTCTTCAAAATACTCACGAGCAGCGGACAGCGGCTTAACCGAAACATCTATTGTGTACTCCAATGGCTCCGGTTCTCTTCTACCAAACCCAGCAACCACCTCGATGTAATACTCATCCGTTTCCTTGGCCAAAAATGGAAGTTCCACAACCGCACCGTCATTTGGCCACTCTGCTCTCTCGAGTTGCTTGTTACCACTATCGTAAATATTTATTGCACCTGGAGACCTGTTAGGTGGAGGAGTTACTGTCACTACCAACACAGACCCTTTCTCCAATTCAACTCCATAAAAATCCGACTCATCAGAACCAAGCTCGCCAGTCACATAACTTGTGTAGCTTCCTTCCTCCAAGAAAATCGGGCTTTTAGAAGTATCTCCCGCATCTTGAACAGAACCCGCATCAAAAAATTCTTTACTTTCAATATCCAAAGTGTAAGAAGAAATATCATCCTGATGACCTGCTTTGATTATAAAATAGTAGGTATAACTATTTTCCGCCGTGCCTGGAAGCCAAGAAATTTCTAGCGGTTTTACCTCATCTGCATAGCGAATTTTGTTGGCAAGTTTATCTAAATCAGAAGAATAAAGAATAAATTCAGCACTGGTTCCCCCCTCAAAGTCTCCAGTTAAAGCTAACTGTTCACCGGGACTAAACTCGGTCGTGACTTTAAAATACTGAGACTCACCAGCAGGAACTGTACTTCCTTCATAAGAACCAAGCGTAAGTTCCTCTGCAGTATCAAAATCATCTCCCCCATAAATAGTCTCGGTCTCTGCAACATCCGTAGTAGGGGACTCCTGTTGGGCAAATATTAAACCTGGGCTAAGAAAACTAAAAGAAAAAACGAGGGAAAACAAAGAAGCAAGACCTATTTTTAGGCAGGTTTTTCTCAAATTCATATCGAAGATTGATTTTAAGATAACATAGGAAAAAAAGATGTCAAGTACTTTCAATTACCAGTCAGTGAAACCCCTAAACCAACAAAACAAAACTGATTTTCAAAGGACGGTAAACGACACATGTGCTATACTTGCCCAAGCAGATGTGAACTACTTAACAGCAAGCACAATCGACTTTTTCTGGATTGTATTTTTCCTTCCTATCCTCATTCCCCGTATCCGGGAAGCAATACGGAAAAGGCAACGGCACCTTGTAATTAAGCACTTGGAAGCCAGACGCAACACCCGCGTAGTAACTCTTGTCCATAGGGGAACACTCTCCCCATTGCTAGGCATGTTAATGGGCAGATTTATCAATATTGAAAACTCCGAGGAAATCCTCAAAGCAATAAGAGAAACACCTAAGGATAGACCTATTGACTTAATTGTACATACACCAGGAGGTCTCGCTCTTGCTACCAGACAAATTGCAAACGCTCTAGCCAACCATCCAGCAAAAGTTACTATCATCATTCCTCATTTCGCTATGTCCGGCGGTACGTTTTTAGCTTTAGCTGCTAACCAAGTACTTATGGACCAAAATGCTGTTCTTGGACAGATCGATCCCCAAATAGCAAACATGCCCGCAGTTTCTATCCAAAAAGTAATGCAAATGAAAAACCCGGAAGATATTGACGACCGCACTATTATAATGGCAGATATATCTGAAAAAGCAATTAGACAAACCAGAGAGGCAGCACAGGAAATACTAAAAAAAGTAGGATATTCAGAAGAGAAGATAATTAAGATAACAGAAGAACTTACCTCTCCAAAACACACGCATGACAAACCACTAACTTTAAAGGAACTTAAAGAGCTTGGATTAAAGGTGAAACCACAGATTCCTGCCGAAGTTTATAATCTACTGAATCTATACCCACAGCCAAATAGAGGATCAGCGCCAGTAGAATACACATCTTCCCCAAAGTCAAAAACGGGGTAAGGCCAAAAGCCAATAGCACGCTTGACACTCTACCATAGAAAGGCTACCATACACTCAATGAACTCGCCGAATAGTAATTTAAACAACAAAGTCCACCCCGTCCAGCAACTACCTTTGACAACACTCTTTGTAATTGTAGCAACTGGTCTTATCGCAGTACTTTTTCCAATCCTTCCAACTACTACGACAATTTCCGAAAATAAAGTCCTTGCCGCTAGCTGCAACACGGCCTCAGATTGTGCCGACTGCGAAGCATGCTGGGAGGGTGAATGCATTGAGTGTCCTCCAGCTTCTGTTTGTGTTAATGGCAAATGCAGTACAACAGCTTATTGCGAGCAGCAAGGATACGAAATACCAGAAGGTAAATATACATTCATTTGCGTACCCGAAGGCACCCCCTGCACCTATTACGAAACCACCTATTGTGGTTCAGGTGATGAGGATTCGCCTCTAGACACTTGCACTTACGGCTGCGAAGCTTTTGATACAGGGTTATCGAGAAATGGCGAGGACTGCTACACATTTTGCTTTCATACCGAACCATGTGACTGTGATTACGGCACTTACGACACAGATGATGAAAACACTCAAACATGTTGCGACACAGGATGCACGAACACAGACACAGACCCCGAAAATTGCGGAAGTTGCGGAAATGTTTGTCTAAGTGATGAAAGCTGTCAAGAAGGAACCTGCACAGTTAGCGTAACTTTCAAAGATATTATTGACCAATACGGAACAAAAGACCAAACCACAGATTTTAACGAAGATAAAATAGTAAACGGAAGAGATTTTGCCGAAAAAATAAAACTAGAGACCCTCAGAAATTCTTCTGACTAAAGAATTAGAAAATTCAAGGTGCCGCATCTTTTCCTGAACTTCCTCCAACGAATACTCAACACGACCGTACTTTAAAGTATCTTTATCAGTATCTAGTAAAGCATAACTTGCTTTAGGATTACCATCCCGTGGCTGTCCTACACTCCCAGGATTGATTACGTATTTACAATTTGGATCCAATTTCATCTGAGGCGGTTCTTTTACCCACACTTGTTCATCTTCAATCTCATATACAGCCGGCACGTGAGTATGACCAACTAAGGTGACAAGTGTAGTAAAAAAATCCAGATTTGCCTTCACAAGGTATCTATCTCTAACATACTCGGTTAGAGGTTTACGCGGACTCCCGTGTACTATTGTAATCTTATCTTTATAGACCTCCTTCTCAGAAAGATTATCTAAAAAGTTGTAATTTTTATGAGAAATCTTTTCTTTGGTTATCTCCAAAGCTTTTCTAGCTGGATAATTAAACCAAGAAGAGGAAATTTCACCTACGATAGCAGCATCGTGATTACCCCATAACTGCCAAATGCTCATTCTCCGCAATTTTTTCAATACACCCATTAGGATAAGGGCCATAACCTACAAAATCCCCACACACAAAGATCTTATCAAATTCAGTCACTTCTTCAAAAACAGCTTTTAAAGCGGGAAGGTTACTATGAAGATCCGCAAGTAAGAGAAATACCATACATTCCAAATACTAACATCTTGCCTAATGGAGAAATTCTTCAACCCTCCAAATCTTCCAACTTGGAAGGATCGGAATTGCCAATAAGCCAACGTTCTCGATTCCGGTATAAAAGATAAAACCCAAACCAAGTTAAAATTAAAAAACCTATTGAAAAATATGTCTCCAGTTTATCCGCACCTTCAGCTAAAGCCATATAAGCATCTTTAGACCACCAACCAACAAGTCCCATAATAAAACCCCGCACCACTAGTCCTAAAAAGCTTAGAAGGAAAAACTTTTTCCACTCCAGCCGCAAGGCACCTCCCACCGCTGTAACCAAAGAGACAGGGAGAAGTGGAACAGCACGAAGAAGAACAGTAACTTTTTCATCCCAAGTCCCTTCGTCAAATTTTAACTTAATAAGCTGTACATCCCGCCAAGAAAAATCCAAAAATTTAGAAAATTTATCAACAAAAAACTTACCCGCGTAATAAGTTGGCCAATAAACTAACAAATTACCTACTGTAGCACCAAGAGAGTAGGGAACAGCAATTCGAATAAAAAGAGAAGGTAGTGCCGTTTTCAGCACTCTTTGCGGAACAAGCAAAAAGCCGGCCGACATAGTAATAAGTGGAGAAGGAATAGGAATAATAATCGCCTCTACTAACCCCCCCAACAAAACTCCCAATTCACGGTACGCGAGGACCCAGTCCAGAACTGCTTGTGTAAAATCTTGTAGCATAGCGAACCTAATAATAGCTAACAAAAACAAAGCAGTCAACGCTCTCTATATTTGTTTTTACCAAGGAAAAGACACTTCAGTACTCTTAAAAACTCATTGCGTTTGTTATTGAAAAGGAATAAGAGTGGTTGGCGTGCCTAACTGTCTATCATCGTGCCGAGGAAGTGGTTAGTGTGCTCCGCGTACCTTATTTTTCTTTCTTGTAAAGCGCGGTGGTTGGGAGGCGTGGATTCGAACCACGATTGGCGGGATCAAAACCCGCTATCCTACCATTAGATGACCTCCCATCAAATTGACAAATTTACATTACATATTTTGTGCATC
>JBMCWH010000028.1:0-5249 GCA_048621635.1 Patescibacteria group bacterium | reverse complement strand
TTCCTATTCCTGCAGCCACTCCCAAAGCAGTTTAGCACCAGAAAGCAAGCCGGCAGCACCGATCCCAACCACTACCAATCCACCAACAGCTAGTAAAAGCAAAACCATATTACTATCACTAAACCACCACTGGACTTCCCTACCCGCACGGTCAATCCTTGCCCCCCAAACTTCGCCCAAAGAATCATCACTGTCAGAAGCAGTCCCCTCCGAACTTTTCCCTTCAGAAGCAGCTTCTTGATTAACTGAAGCTAACTCCCCTATCTCAGGAATACGCGGCTTGGCATCCGAATCTAATTCAAAAACAGCTACAGGAACAGGGTTAACACCGCGCGTTATTGTAAAAAAAACAGGAGTTGCCAATTTCTTCTCATTAGAAAAAACACCTTTAACTCCCTCCATTAAATCCCTAAACTGGATCCGAAAGGAGCTAGCCGCATCTTTTTGCAAATCTTTAACCGGAGGGTTTACCTGCCCCTGCACTGAATCAACAACAACCGCGAAAAAAATAAATAAGGTTAGAAAAATAATAATAGTTTTGCGCATCACTATAAACTCAAGAACACAGATTACACAAATTGTTACAGATTAAACAGATACATTATTAATTGTTTGTGATCATTCATATTCATCTGTGTCATCTGTTTATTTTCATCTGTTAAATCTGCGTTCTTTACTAGGAAGAGTAGCATAAACCAGATTATTTAACAACAAACCTCCTAATTAGCTGTAGCATAAGCAAATGTCACTTCATATTGACATTGTCAATATCAAATACCTTAATTTCTTGACACTATAATAGGAATCTGCTACCTTGGTAGCAGTAGACAGTAGAAAGCATTAAGCTTTAAGCAAATGAACAAAGAAGGAAAAAAGAAAATTGAATCATTCAAAGACTTAGTCGTATGGCAAAAAGGACATAGATTAGTACTGGCAATTTACAAAGTTACATCAAATTTCCCAGACGAAGAACAATACGGACTAACAAGTCAATTGAGGCGGTGTGCTGTCTCTATAACTTCCAACATTGCAGAAGGTTTTGCAAGAAAACACCGAAAAGAGAAGATTCAATTTCTTTATCTCGCACTAGGATCATTAACAGAACTGCAAAACCAAATAACGATAGCCCATGATGTTGGATTCCTCAAAGAGAAAGAGCTAAAAACAATAACGAAAAAGACTATTGAGGTAAGCAAATTAATAAATGGCTCAATAAAAGCAATTAAAGATAATACTTAATGCTTAATGCTTAATGCTAACTACTAACTACTAAGTATGAAAACAAAAGTCGGAAAAGAAGGTGCGGATGAACTTTACAACGCCTGGGTGCAAGGCACCCCTGTAAAGAAGCTGGTTAAAGATTTCGATATTAGCCGCCAGCGCATTTACCAGATACTGAATGACTACAAAAACATTGATGAAAAAGACAAAATGCTGCGAGCAGTAAACAAATACAGTAAATGAGTACAGCTTAAACAAATGAAACTGTCCAACAAACTAATTAAACTAAGCATCATCAGCCTAGCAACCGTGATCATGATCACAGCCATCCGATCACAGACACAGGCTACTTACGAACCAGAAAGCCGGTTCGGCGGCGTTCTCGATAGCTTTTTCTCTACCGAGACAAAGCCCGCTAAGGAATTGGCGAAGGTAGAGGAATCAGATCAGATCCGCGAAAATCCTTCCCAATCTGCGGAAATCCTATCCTCCAATCCACCTTCTGCCACCGTCTCCGGAAACCTTACTGTTAAAGGAAAAGCTTACTTCCTCGGCAATATGGCTACACGCAATACCACTGTTACCGGAAATTTTTCCCAAGGAGGTTCCCTTTTCATCAGAGACGGAGGAAAAATTGACAACCTAACCGGAAACCTTAGTTTACAACAGGGTTCCCTAGTTATTAGCAAACAAGGAACTGTCTCCGCTAAGAAGAAAGTGAAAATAGAAAATAAAGACCTAAGCCGTGAGGAGCTGGAGGAAATTAAGCAGTATGAAGCCACGAGTAGTGCAGCAGCAACGCGAATCAACACGAACGATAGTACGAATAAACACGAATCGGAAAATGAAATTTCGCGTGGATTAGCGCAAGGGATTAGCGTAAATTTGCGTAGGTCATATGAAAAGGTTAGGAGGGTATTCGAGGTGAGGGTTGCTGAAAAGGTGGTCGCCTACTTGGACAACACCGGGAGATTCTTCGCTCGCGTAATTGGCAGCCCAAAAGTGGAAACCGATGTGGTGGCGCCGCTCAAAAATGAAGATTTAGCAATAAAGCTAGGCAGTAAAAGAACACAAATGGAACAAACAAAAAGTAAGTTCAAGATAACAAACAATGAAAACCAAGAGGTAGCAGCAATTGACGAAAGTGGGACTGCAACCCTAAACAAGCTTCGCATTAACGAAAACCCACTCAATCTGCGTGAATCCTCCCCTAAATCCGCGGATATCCTGTCCTTATCCATTGGTTCAAGCAACATCGAATCTGACAAAACATCAGCGTTAATAAGAACAAAAAAGGTAACCGAAAACTCAAAGGTCTTTGTCACTCCTACTACGCCAACTGACAATCAACAGCTTTATATTTCGCAAAAAGTCGCGGGCAAATACTTTGTAGTTAGCGTAGAAGAGAAAACAAAAGAGGAAATAAAATTTAACTGGTGGATTATAAATTAGCAGTAGCTAATTTCGCGGAACTACGCGGAAATGAAGATAACGCGGAATAACGCGGACGCTGAAAAATTCAGAAATCATGAAGGACACAAAAAGACAAATGCAAAATAGGATTAAAAAACTAATAAAAATGGCTGAAGAAAAGGCCATCAATTGGGAGGAATTTGATTGGAAAAGTACAGATTTGGATTGGAATAACTTTACAAATTGGGATCTTTCCGGCCTAACTTCACAAGAAGTAGGCCGTATAAACGGGCTTTACACAATGTGGGAGATGTACGCAAAAGATTCTCCCGCAAATTCCCGTAATTCCTCCCGTTCCGGCTCCCGTAAACTCCCGTTCCGGATGCCTAAACTGGAGCGGATTGACCGTGAGTCCCAAAAACCGCGCGGCTACAAAGCATCCGCCTTGTGGCAAACAAGCAGTTTATATTACGATTTGCTAAGACTTTTCACCCCCACACTCCCCCGCTCCGAGCACCGCCTCAGAGCACAGGCGGATGACGCGGGAAGAAGCATGGTTGCCAACATTGAAGAAGGTTACACTCGCCCGACAACTTTAGAATATTTGGAGTTCTTGGGCTTTGCCTATGCCTCGTGGGCGGAGGTTGACGGCGACGTGGACCGCATGCACAGCTTAGGCTACCTGAAATCCGTCCCCGGTTCCAGCCTAAAAAACCTAGACATCCCCACCCCATCCCGCACGCGTCCATACCCTCCCGCCCGTTCCCGCCGTAATCCGGGAAAATACGGGACATTACGTGAAAAGCTACGGGAGTTTACGGGAAAAGAGATACAGGCGGAGGATTTAACTTTTGAAGCTTTTAAGGAGGTTAGCAACAAAACCGGTTACCTTTTCCGCCAAACGGCAGAAGGACTACGGGAAAAAATAATCCGTAAAGAGGAAAACAAACTCCAGCAAGAATTATCAAACATCTGGGAGAAATATTGGTAATGAAAAACCTATTGTCAACCCTAAAAACCCACATTAAAAATCATCTGTTAAATCTGTGGACATCTGTTAAATCTGTGTTCTTTCTCCTTGCCGGGGGGGCAGTCGTACTTGCAGTTGTAACAACCATCTTTCTTACAAAAACAGGCGCTGGTCATAAGGAAAGTAAAGTGCAAAGCGCACACACCGAAAACACCACAACTTCTGAAAACGTTGAGAAAAAAGAACCAAAACCAAAGTGGCAGGTGTTGGAATGCGAGGGAAAAGAATTAAAAATTCGCCCTACAGAAAACCAAGGTTTTAAAATTACACCTAAAAAAGACTCTATCCGGATCACGAAGGAAATTAAACTGAAAAACACCGAACAAGCAGAAATTTTCGCAAAAAACGGCGCTCAATTTGAAATTGCGCTCAGCAAAAACACAACCTTCAAAGACATTGGCGGTGGTGTTTGGTACTTCTCTTACCAAGACCCACACCTCAACGAGTCCAACTTTGGAGATTTGGCAAGAGAACAAAGCAATGAAAACGAGAAAACAGAAAGTAATCCCAACCTTTTCCGCATTCCCAAAAGCTCAGCAAAAGACGCCGGCGGTAACTTTACCAATGATGTTTCTATTGCTATCTCAAAAGAAAAGGACTCGGAAAAAACTTTTGCAAGCTTAACTATCAAGGACAAAAAATGGCTTACCAGCCCAAAAAGACAATTTCCAGTAACTGTTAAATTTATTGTTGAGGTCGTTCCGGAGAAAAGATAAATGCCAAAAAACACAGATTAAACAGATGTTAACAGATCAAACAGATAGAAAACCAAAAATTCGTAAACCGAACGGATTAAAACAAATGAAAGAGATAAAAATCTTAAGAAAAAACCCTTCAAAGAGATACACCCACATGCTACTAGCGTTTTTTTTATCTCTTTTAATCCCTTTTTTCTGGAAGGCACCGCAAGCTTTTGCTGTGGAATACAATGAGAGTTTTGAATCAGATTTTGGCGATTGGGAAAATGACCCAGACAACACATCCGACTGGCGCCGTAACTCCGGAGGAACTGACAGCTCAAATACAGGCCCCAGCTCAGCTCAAGACGGTGATTACTACATATATGTAGAAACATCCAGTGGGTACTCCTACTCCTCCGGCGATACAGATATAATTGAATACAGCTTATCCTGTGGTGAAGGAAGTGGCAATATTGATTTTTACTTTCACCAATATGGGAGTGAGCAAGGAACTTTATATTTGGAAGGCTACGACGGCTCTTGGAACAATCTCTGGTCTTCAACAGGGGACCAGGGCAACCAGTGGAACAATAAAGATCAATCATTTTCTGACTACACCAAACTTCGATTCAGAAATGTTGCTGCCGGTGGCTGGGGAGGTGATATCGCCTTAGACAATATCACTGTTACTTATACATGTAACTCAGCACCTAGCTCACCAACCTCTCTAGAAACCGAGGGGGAAACCAACCCCACCCAAATTACCGATACCACACCGGAGTTTACGGCAATTTACAACGACCCGGACAGCGGGGACGTGGCGGATAATTACCAAATCCAAGTGGACGACAATTCGGACTTTTCTTCTGTATATTGGGACAGTGGGAAAACAGCAATGAGTAACT
>JBMCWH010000027.1:0-5474 GCA_048621635.1 Patescibacteria group bacterium | reverse complement strand
TGAATCAAGTTTCATCTCTATGGCTAAGAGCGGAGCGCGGTAAGCGGACAGCAGATTTGGGTTTTGTTATTTGGTATTTATTTGTTATTTGTCATTTGTAATTTAGTAGTATATCCTTAACAATAGTTATCATGATACAGCAACCACAAACACTCAAAGGATTTCGCGACTTTCTTCCCGAAGAAATGCTTCTACGAGAAAAAGTTGCCGAAATAATGAAAAAGGTCTTTCAAAGGTTTGGTTACGATCCATTGGAAAACCCAGCTTTAGAATATGCGGAAGTACTCAGAGGCAAAGCAGGAGAAGAGGAACAATTAGCTTACTTTTTCCGGGATTTGGGTGAGCGGGAAGTAGGCCTCCGGTACGACCAAACCGTACCTTTAGCACGTTTTATAGCGGAACACCAAAACGAAATCACTTTTCCGTTTAAACGCTACCAATTGCAAAAGGTTTGGCGAGCGGACAAACCGCAAAAAGGACGCTACCGCGAGTTTTACCAATTTGATTTCGATATTGTGGGACCAGCAACAAGAATGGCAGATGCGGAAGTTGCCCAAATTCTCTACCAAACAATGAGAAAATTAGGCTTCAAAAATTTCCGGATTCGCATCAACAACCGTAAAATTCTCGCAGCTTACGCCCAATACCTTGGTACCCCTAAAGAAAAGATGTCCTCAATCTATCGAGCAATTGACAAACTGAAAAAAATAGGTAAAGAAGGCGTTGCAAGGGAACTAGAGAAAACAGAGTTAAACCCTGCCGCTATTGAAAATATTCTCACAACCATTCTTAGGGAGAACAGCACTAATGAAGAAATACTAGATAAACTAAAAAAAGAGTTTGCCAATACAGAAAAAGCCCAGAAAGGTTTGGCAGAAATCGAAGAAGTGTTAGCTCTACTTAAGCCAAGCAGTGTTCCTCCTGAATCTTTCTATTTTGACCCTAGCATGGTACGAGGTTTAGATTACTACACAGGTATCATTTTCGAAGTAGAAGTTACTGAAGAGAACATTGGTTCTGTTGGCGGAGGAGGCCGTTATGATAATTTACTGGGAATGTTTACCAACCAAGAAATAGCTGCCACAGGTATTGGTTGGGGATTTGAGCGGCTAATAGATATAATCAAAGAAAAGAAACTAATGACGGTGCCTAAAACAAACTCTAAGGTGCTGGTTACTATTTTTTCTCCTGATCTAACTAAAAAATCTTTGGAAGTTGCTAACTACCTTCGCAACAATAATATAAACACAGAAATATACCTTGAACCAGGAGAAAATCTCCGCAACCAATTAAGTTACGCTAGTGATAAAAAGATTCCTTACGCTGTAATCATTGGTCCTAAGGAACAAGAACGGAATCTAGTAACAATTAAGAATCTTAAAACTCGGAAACAGGAAAAAACTGAATTAGAAAAACTTCCTGAATTAATAAACTAACCCTACTTGTCTACAAAAAAAATCCCCGACTACTCCTCTAACAACAGAGTCTTTGACAAAAAAAGCCCTACCTCCTATAATATTAAGAGTTATGGTCAAAGATATTCACCCTAAATACTACCCAGATGCCAAGGTTACCTGCGCCTGCGGCAATCAGTTCACAGTGGGATCAACTATGCCAAAAATAGAGGTGGAAATCTGTTCGGCCTGTCATCCTTTTTTCACAGGAAAAGAAAAACTAATTGACAGTGAAGGACGTGTTGAGAAATTTGAAAAACGTAGACAAGAAGCAGAAAAGAGAGTAGAAAAACAAAAACAGCAAAAAGAAAAGGAAAGGAGACTAGCAGAACAAGAACAAAAGGAAGATGAGGAACGACCCAAAACACTGCAGGAGATGGTTGACAAGGTCAAAGAGCAAAGCCAAGAATGAAAAAAACCCTCAAGATAAACCCCAACAAAACTATTCTGGAAATAAGAGCAGGCACAGGAGGAACAGAAGCAGGCCTTTTTGCTGCGGACCTGTTTAAAATGTATCAAAACTATGCTAAAAGCAAAGAATGGGAATTTAGACCAATTTCCCAAAACGTAAGCGAGATGGGAGATTTGAGAGAAGCAACCATAGAATTAGAAGGAAAAAATGTCTTCCGCAAATTACGAGGGGAATCAGGCGTTCACAGAGTACAAAGAGTTCCCGAAACTGAATCCCAGGGCAGAATACATACCTCTACAGCTACAGTAGCAGTATTACCCAAAATCAAAGATATTAATCTAAGGCTCAAATCACAAGATCTGGAATTTGACACTTTTCGTTCCTCTGGTCCAGGAGGGCAAAACGTAAACAAAGTGGAAACAGCTGTTCGTGTAACGCATAAACCAACAGGTCTTTCCGCCTCCTCACAAGAATCCCGCTCTCAGCAACAAAACAGAGAAAGAGCTCTTGAACTACTTAAAAACAAACTTTATACAACTATGGTTAGACAAAAGAAATCCCAGCTAGATCAGCTAAGAAAATCAAAAATTGGGCAAGGAAAAAGAAGCGAAAAAATAAAAACTTATAATTTCCAGCAAAATCGTTTGACTGATCACCGAATAAGAAAATCTTGGCATAAACTCGAGGAAATAATGGAGGGGGATTTGGACAGAATTCTAAACCCGCAAGGCTAAGAGGTTTTTAGTAACTACTGCTGAGTCTGAGGAGCTTCACCCAAGGTCGTAGTTAAGGTAAGGGTCCTCTTTTCTCTTACTACCTTAAGAGTAACAACATCTCCCACCTCTTTTTCTCTTATAAGAACGGCTAATGACTGCTCTTCGGAAATCTCCTCCCCACCAAAATGGGTAATAATGTCTCCGGCCTGTAAACCAGCTTCGTCCGCGGGGGAATCGGAAACAACAGCTCGAATATAAGCACCCTCGGAAAGCTCTTGCAACTTCGCGACATCTTCGGTAACCAGGACATAAGAGACACCTAAATACGGGCGCAAAATCCGCCCATGCGCTCGGAAATTATCAAAAACATCTTTTGCTACGTTGATGGGGATTGCAAATCCAATATTCTCCGCAACAGGACTAATAGCTACATTTATTCCGATTACCTTACCTTCGATATCCAACAATGGGCCACCCGAATTACCAGGGTTAAGTGCAGCATCTGTCTGAATAACATCTTCAAGAACCTCAGCTTTCCCACCTCCGGAAGCGGAAATCCCTCTGCCAATGCCAGAAACTACTCCAGTAGTCACAGTATTAGTAAAGCGCCCTAAAGCGTTTCCAATAGCAATAACTTTCTGACCAACACGGATGCTCTCCGAATCACCCAACGCTATTGATTCAAGATTTTGCGCATCAATTCTTAAAAAAGCAAGGTCATAAAAAGGATCACGATGAATTTCCTGAACAGGATACTCCTGCTTATCCTTCAAGACCACTGTGTAGTTAGCATCCGCCTCCGAGACAACATGTCGATTAGTCAGAATAAGACCATCAGAACCAACAACAAAACCAGTCCCCACACCCTCCTCCAACCGTTCCAATCCTACCATAGGGCTAAAAGTGACTTTATCCACAACAATAGAAACTACCGAATCCCCTACCTCCTCTACCACAGAAATTACTGCCGACTCTTCCTCAACAACTTCCCGTTTGGAAACAACTTCCTGAGAAGCGGAGGTTAAATACTGATCTAACCAAGCTTCAATCTGCGGTCCCGCCCAACGTACCGCAACAGCCCCACTAAAAATCAAACCCAAAATCAAAAGCAACGTAGTATTGACCGTAAACAAATAAGAACGTAATTTCTTCATCTTCTTTCAATCCGCGCAGATCCTTCTAGAATTCGCGTGAATTCTATCTTAAGAGTTCCTCCGCCTTTTCTAGCTGAATATCCTTAGCAGTTTCTTCATCCAAAGAAACATCATAGTCTGGTTCAATTCCTTCCTCCTCTACACAAGTCCCATCGGGTAAAAGCCATTTAGCTACTGTAATATGCACACCGGAGCCATCCTTGAAATCATGAACATCCTGCACAGTTCCCTTGCCAAAAGTATTTTTCCCCACAACCACAGCGTCTGTGTAATATTTCAATGCACCAGCTAAAATCTCTGACGAAGATGCGGATCCCTGATTAACTAAGATAATTAAAGGAGTGGGCGAACCAAAACTCGGTGAACCAGTACTCCGAAAGCCACGTTCTTCTCCCGTTTTCAAATGTTCACTAACTATTAACTCACCAGCAGGAACGAAATCAGAAGCCACATCCACAGCAGCAGACATTACACCGCCAGGATTGTTACGTAGATCCAAAATAATCCCTGCCAAGTGATCAGAATCTTTTATCTCTTGTACTGCATTTTCCCATTCTTCCGTAGTAGTATTCCCAAATCTTGATAACCGAATATAAGCAACATCTCTAACATTCTCTGACCAACTCCACTGCACACTTCTAAGCTCTATCTCTGCTCTAGTTACCTCAATTGGAATCTGCTTCCTATTCCCCTCCATCTCTCGAGAAACAAGGAGCTCAACCTTAGTACCAGCTTCTCCTCGTATTCTAGAAACAGCTTGAGAAAGGGATATATCTTGGGAAGAGTCACCATCAATAGTTAAAATCCAATCCCCTGCTTTTATTCCCGATTGCTTCGCTGGCGACCCTTCCAAAGGGGCAATAATCAATAACTTTCCTTCCCGCATACCTAATTCTGCACCTATACCTTCGTAACGCCCGTTTAGCCCGTCTTTTACAATTTCATTTTGCTTAGGATCTAAAAAAGCAGTGTAAGGATCACTTATCGAATCAACCAAACCGGAAATGGCACCGTAAACCATCTTCTGGGAATCGAGATCTTCTTGGTATAAATATTGTTTGTCTAACAAATCCCAAACCTGCCAAAACAAAGATAAATCACGATTTTCTGATTGGGCGGACCGGCTACCTACTGGAAAAAGACTTCTCTTAAGAGAAATAGCAGAAATATCAGTACTGTTCCCAAACCAATAGCCACAACCAAAGGTAATAACTGTAAACAAAACAGCTAAAAGTAAACTCTGTACCTCTTTTCGTGATAAATTCATCAAATTCCTAAATTTACCTCTCCAAAAAAGGAAGCAAACCTGCCATACGAGCCTGTTTAACTGCCTTTGCCATTGCACGTTGATGCTGTGCACAAAGACCTGTCTGCTCGCGAGGACGTATCTTTCCCCTTCGGGTCAAAAACCGCCGCAACTGCAGGGTATCCTTATAATCTACCTCACGTCCTTGTTCACAATAGAAACAAGAACTATTTTTCCGTCTTCTTGGTGACTGCATAGTAAACAAAATTAACCACAAAAACTCACTTTGGTAACGTGAAAATAAAAATGAATCTGTAGTTACAGTTAAAGATTAGCTTCTTCCTCTTCTAAATCATCCTGCTCTGTACTTTCTTCATCTGTCTCCGCTTCCTCACTTGCCATAGCTTCCTCCTCACCTGCTGCTGCTGCTACTACTTCTTCCTCTGCTTCTTTTTCAACTTCCTCTACTTCCTTTTCAACTTCCTCTGTTTC
>JBMCWH010000026.1:0-6003 GCA_048621635.1 Patescibacteria group bacterium | reverse complement strand
AGGGAGAGGAAAAAATGCTAACTGGGCAATGGAAATGCTGTTGTGGAGTCTTCAAAGCCAAGCTCTCAATTCTTTTTAGAAAGCTTGGCTTTCTTTTTCAAATAGCCTACGAATCACAACTAGATGTCAACTTCAGAGGTATATAAGCACCAAACTTAGATTTTTCAAACAATTTCTCTAACAAGTTAAAAAGAATACCAACTGCTTGAAAAAAAAGCTATAAAAATTTCTCTAAAGAGGACTTTGCTTTTTGGGGATCTGCCTTACCTTGTGTTTTTCGCATAATTTTTCCAAGCAAAAATTGAATCGCTTCTTCCTTCCCGCTACGATAATCTTCTACCGGTTCTGGGTTTTCTTCAATCACTTTTTTAGCGATCCCATCCAACTTTGCTTCCCCTGAGATGGTCTCCTCTTTCTCACGCCTTAATTCTTCTGCTACCTGTTGAGGGTCTTTATTCATCGTCTCCGGTTGGTTAATCACTAGCTTAGCAGCTTCTTGCACCTTTATTTCTTCAGCAAGTCTCAAAAAGTAAGCGTGTCGCTCAGAATCACGAGCTAAAATCTTTGCTTGGGAAGTCCTCAACCCCATAGATTCAAGTCGTTCCCTTTGTTCCCCCGGCAATACAGGAAGCTCTTCCTTTAGTTGCTCAATAAACGAACTGTCGAACTGAACTGGTGGAAGATCCGGTTCAGGGAAATAACGGTAGTCATGCGCTTCTTCTTTGGAACGTTGAACGAAAGTTCTAGATCTAGCAACGTCCCAACCACGGGTTTCTTGTCCTGGAGTCTCGCTCTTTTCCAACAAATTTATTTGCCTTTTGATCTCGTAACTAACAGCATCACGAAGGTGTTTGAAAGAATTGAGGTTTTTTATCTCCACACGGTAATCTGGAATCTGCCTACTGCATTCAGCCTTCCGCTCTCCGCTTCCCTCTATTCTTTCTTGCGGCTCGCCTTGCGAAGCAGATCGGCGGGGAGCGGTACGCAGATTACGAATAGATACATTTGCCTCAAACCTCATCTGTCCTTTTTCCATGTCACAAGCAGAAATACCCAAAGTGCGGGCAATTTCCTGTATTTCCTTTGCATAACTGTCTAAGAGGTCCACTGAATGAATGCACGGAGCAGAAACTATTTCCACCAAAGGAATGCCTGATTTATTAAAATCAAGCAATGTACCATCTTTAGTATGTGTTGATTTCGCAGTATCTTCTTCCAAATGAATTTCCCAGATATCGACTGCATCATCACCAATTGACACCGAACCTCCAGTGCCTAAGGGAATTTTCTTTTGCGAAATTTGGAATCCTTTAGGTAAATCAGGATAAAAATAGTTTTTTCTCTCAAAATATGTATATTCAGAAACAGAACAATTCAAAGCTAAACCCATTTTTACAGCATCTTCAAACGCTTTTTTATTAAGAACCGGGACAGCCCCGGGAAGACCTAAACATACCGGACAAGTATGTGTATTTTGAGCTTCCTCCCAAATATCAGCAGAACAGCTGCAAAAAACTTTTGCGTTAGTATTTAGTTGAAAATGGATTTCTAATCCAATTACTGGTTGATATTTTTCCATAATTTTAAAATCCGTCCCTACAGGACTGTGAATGAAAGAGATTCAAATAGAAACTCCCAAATCCTTTAAGGCTGCTTTGTATTGATTTATGGCGTGTTTAATAACTGCGTGCATTGGTTCAAAACCTGTCTCATGAACTGCGGCATTACGTATTTTGTGCGCTTTCCACAAATCATCGTAAATTTGATAAGAGGAAAACGCTTCTTGAGCATTCTTCAATCTTTCACCCATTGTGTTACCCACCGCGATTCTCCTCAAGGCTAAATCCACAACTTTATCCGCACGAATAAGAGCTTCCTTCCTTGAGCTAGGATTTTCAAGATTTATTAAATTTTCTATCTCCTGCCACTCTCTTCTTATCTTCTCCTTATCTGAAGCAGTTAATTTCTTAGTTCTACCAGATTTAGTTGTTTTTCCGAACAGAAAGTTAAAAAGTGACATGGTACAAATTAACAAATTTTAAATTTTAAATTACAAATTCCAAAGCGAATTATCGAAATAGCGGGCTTTAGCCCGCGATCTTCCTTATGGCGCGACATAAATGTCGCTATTTCCTCACACCCGTCTCCTCTAACAATTTCGCAGCCGCGAAAATCTTTTGTTCTTGTTTCTGATTTCCTAGAATTTGCAAACCTATTGGCATATCATCTATTTTCCCGCATGGCATTGATAAACCACAGATTCCTGCCAAGTTTGCGGGAATAGTAAAAATATCTGCCAAGTACATGGAAAGGGGATCTTGTTTTTCTCCTAACCCAAACGCGGGAGTGGGAGTTGTTGGACCCAAAATAACATCAACTTCTGCAAATGCGTTACTGTAGTCTTGCAAAATTAAAGTTCTTACTTTTGCTGCTTTAAGAAAATAATCATCATAATAACCAGCAGAAAGTGCATAAGTTCCCAGCATAATTCTCCGCTTAACTTCTTCTCCTAAACCTTCCGAACGAGATTTTATAAATGTCTCTCGAAAAGTATCACCCGAAATCCGCGTACCGTAACGGATACCGTCATAACGAGCCAAATTGGCAGATGCTTCTGAGGGAGTTACCAAATAATAAACAGCTGTTGCGTACTTTTCATTCGGGAGATTAACTTTAACAATTTCTGCCCCATGCCCTTCACAATGTTCCAAGATTTGTTGATAAGCCGATCTCATTTCCTTATCCAGCTGCTTTAATTGATCCGGAGAATATCCGATTTTCAAATCAGAAAATCCAATCTCCTGCAAGTCAACTTCTTTAGAATCAATTGTTGTTGCGTCTCTCTCATCTTTCCCTACTAAAGCATTGTACAACAAAACTGAATCTTCAACAGTTTTAGTTAACGGACCTATCTGATCTAAGGAAGAAGTTAATGCAATCAAGCCGTAACGAGAAACAGCCCCGTAGGTAGGTTTAAGACCAACCACCCCACAAAAAGATGCGGGTTGGCGAATAGAACCCCCAGTATCTGAACCTAAGGCGCCTAAACACATCCCGCTTTCCACAGCTACAGCTGAACCACCAGAACTGCCTCCCGGAACCTTACGTTTATCATGAGGATTTTTGGTAGGACCAAAAGCGGAATGTTCGGTAGAGCTACCCATTGCAAATTCGTCCATGTTAGTCTTCCCTAGCAACACAGCTTTTTGCTTCCTTAGCTTAGAAATAACCGTAGCATCGTACGGGGAAACAAAATTCCCCAAAATTTGCGAGCCAGCTGTTGTTCGCACATCCTCTATACAAATATTATCTTTTATTGCTAAGGGAATACCAGCTAAAGGAGGAAGATCAACATCTTTATCTAAAAGCTCATCGACTGCCTTAGCTTGCTCAATTGCTTTGACTGGAGTAACGGTTATAAAAGCATTAAGGTCGTCTTCCTTTTCATCGATCCGCTGAAGACAACCTTGAGTTAATTCTTGGGCAGAAAAATCTTTCTTTTGAAGACCTTTTTGAGCTTCTTTAATGGTCAGCTTTGTTAAATATTTTAAATCTGTCATAATTGACATTACAAGTGTTTTAGATTTGCAGTCTTTCCAAAAAGGGACGGGTCCTCTGAGGATTTATGGTCCCACCTGTATGCTTGAGACACATTGAAAAAACTCAAGACAACAACTTTATAGTCACAAATCTTAAGTCTAAAATCAGAATTATAGCACCGTCTTAACCTTAACTTTATTCTCTTCCGAATCCGGGGCGTTTGACAAGACATCTTCAATTGACAATTCTCTACTTTCATCCACAGTGTCTTTAGCAAAAACATTAACCAAATCAGTGGTCTGAAAAGTAGGATCAACATCTTTAGTATCTACTTCTTCCAACTTGGAAATATATTCCAAAATAGAAGAAAGCTCTTCTCGAAATTGTTTCAATTCTTCCCTATCTACTTCAAGATGGGCAAGATCTGCAATATGTTGTACCTGCTTTTTGCTAATTTTTGCCACAATGTGTTTAGTATACCGATCCTTGTACACCCTGACAACAAGGAAAAGTGGCCAGAATCCAGTGTAGCCTAAAGAGACTGTTCCCCTTGTTTAACTAGTTTGGGAAAAGTTTAAAATTCCCCAGCGAAAGATTAGTTTCCGGAAGAATCTAATAACTGAGAGCACAATTAGCGTTTTGGTATAAATTTAAAAGATGACGCCGCCTTTGCCAGAAATTAAATTTATGATAGTATGTCTATAACACAGGTTAAAGAATTAGCATCGATTTGAAAGGAGTAAGAAATGAAAAACGGAAAGAGAAAAGAACTTGTAAACCTGCAAATTCCTTGGATCTTAAAACAGATCAGCCAACTACGCACCCAACAATTAGAAAGTGAAAATCAAGTTATAGCAGAGACTAATAACGTAAAAGCTAAACACCTAGTACTTGCTGTATTCTTTGGCGGTCTTACCTTTACTGTTGGAATGGTAATAATTCCAAGCCTCATTAGACAAGGAAGAACATTTCGTTCACCAACACTAGTTACCGTATATGCCCTACTTTTCTGCAGTACTTACCTACTTGTCTTTAATGTATTAAATGTAAAAGCGATTTTCAGCAGTAAGCCCAAGACTTATCCAAAAAGACAAAAAGACATCAAAGAATTAGAACAAAAAATCAACCAACTCTCTGCACAAGAATTAAACCAATTAATTAGATTAATTCACAGTGCTCCTTACAAACATGAATTTTTAGCAAATTAGAAAAGATCAGGAAAAACGATAATAGCAAATTAGAAGAAATATTGATCCAAGCAAAACTAGTAAAGAAATAACATACATTATACACACAGCTCATCCGCACAGGATGGGCTTTTTTCTCATTCTATGCTGAAAGTTTAGAAGCTCACATTTGGCGCAGGCGGGAGATACGTTCTTCCGCCGGAGGGTGGGTGGAAAATAAATTAGCAAAAGCGGAACCGCGAAAAGGATTGTCAATAAAAAGATGAGCTGTTGCTTCCGATGCATTTTCTAAACGGCTACGTTTAGAAATCTTTTCCAAAGCAGAGGCAAGTCCCTCTGGATATCTAGTTATATACGCAGCAGATGTATCCGCCAGAAACTCTCTTCGCCTGGATATAGCTAATTTTATGAGCGTAGCTACAATAGGAGCAACAAGTAAAAGAACCAAACCAATCAAAGCCAGCAATCCGCCACTATTTTTCTCATTCCGGCGACGAGATCCGTAAAAAATACTTCTTCTAAACCAACTAGAAAGAATCCCCACAGCGCCTACCAACACCACTACCACAGTCATCAACCGAATGTCATAGTTTTTTATATGCGAAAGTTCGTGAGCAAGCACCCCTTCGAGCTCTTGATTATCTAGCCTTTGTAACAACCCAGACGTAACAGCAACAGAGGCATGTTCAGGATTTCTCCCTGTAGCAAAAGCGTTAAGTGCCCTAGAAGGAATTACATATAATTCGGGCAGCGGTAAACCAGACCCTAAGGTCAAATTCTCTACAATTCTGTAATAACGAGGGGCATCTTGTTTATTTACCTTTTTCGCTCCGTGAGTTGCCAAAGCAACCTTATCAGAGGCAAAATAGGAAAAAGCCGCTGATACGCTGGAAAACAAAAAAGCAGTGATCAAGCCCCTATATCCAAATCCCGAGCTCTCACCCCAAAACCAGCCAATAGCCATAACCACAGCACTAAAAATTATCAGCAAAAGCCAAGTTCTTCGCTTGTTCTTAGCAATCTCTGAGTAAATAGTCATCAGTAAAATAATAACACAGAGGCCAAGAAAGCAATCTTAAGATGCGATCAACAGACAACAACTACTACGAGGGAACAGTAAAAAGAAAATCCAGCAAGGAGCCCAGATTAAAACTCTACAGCTGGTGCTTCTCGTTCAGCCTCTTCAGCCTGGAAAAAATCTTTCCTGGTAAACCCAAAGAAATTTGCCACCAAGGTTGCTGGGAAGACTTGCAACTTAGTGTTATATTCCATCACA
>JBMCWH010000025.1:0-6029 GCA_048621635.1 Patescibacteria group bacterium | reverse complement strand
TGAGGAGGATTTACGCTGATCTGAGGAGGATTTTCGTGGAGTGTGGCTAGCAAATTATCCACGGTGGTGATTTTGGCAAAAGCAATTTTTAAGCTCAAGCTTTTGTTACGAAAAACTACTTTGAGATCCCCTCCCTCTCTTTTAGCTACACCTCCCTTACAACTGATTTGCCGAGAATAAGCATCTTCAAGAAGCGCCCAATTGTAACCACAGTCTTCCACAACTTCCAAAACTTGCTGATCAACAGCTAATTCAGGAGGAAAAAAGCCACAAGGTTGCCAACAATTCCCCCAAATCTCTTTATTTATTTCCTCATTAAGCCTAATTTGTCTGTAAATTTCTTTTTTGGGCGTATTAAAAAGAAGAGGATGATAGGCCGCAGACCCAGTCAATTCAATTTGCCCCTTACTAACAAGGTTTTTGACCGTCTCTACCAACTCGGGGTAGTCGTCTGCTAATTGGATCGTTAAGGAGGCTGGGATATTTAAGGTAATAGAAGCAGTTGAGTAAGCTTCTAATAGTTCAATTAGAGGAAAATAGGAAGCCTGCACAATATCTTCAAGAATAGAAGGATCTTGGGTTGGAGGCTGATAAATATGTAAAAAAAGCGCTAATCTAACCAAAGGAATAAAATAAGCTAATTAACAAATCAAAAAATATTATTCTGAAGCAGGAAGAACACCTTCAGCAATCAAATCTTGGCGGTGGAAATGAATTGCTTTTTGATAAAGTTCCAGATATTCTTCCGCACTGTGCTTCCAAGAAAAGTCCTGAGACATAGCCTGCTCTATCAAGCGGTACCAAATATTAGGGCGTTGAAAATTCTCGTAAGCGCGGACTAGCTGGGCAAAATATCCCCACTTATCATAATCTTGGAAAACAAAACCTGTCCCCTCCCCTGTTCGCGAATCAAAATTCTCAACAGTATCTGCCAAACCACCCACAGCACGGACAATGGGTATTGCCCCGTAACGCATAGCTTCCAGCTGAACAATACCACAAGGCTCAAATTTGGAAGGGAGAACCATAACATCTGCACCCGAAAAGACAAGACGAGGAAGTGTAAAGTTAGCCATAAGATGCAACCCTACCTTATCTGGATACTCCTCCTTTAACTTGCGCAAGCTCTCTTTGTATTCACTGTCTCCATCCCCAATTACCACAAACTGAGCATCAAAGTCTTTCAAAAAAGGCCACATAGCCTGACAAGTTAAATCTAAACCTTTTTGATCTGCCAATCGGCCAACATGCCCAAGCACAAAAGTGTCCTCGCTTTGGGGAAGATCAAACTCTTCTTGCAACGCAAGCTTGTTAGCACTCCGCTTTTCTATATGATCAACATCATAATTCTGGGCAATGAGCTTATCATTAGAAGGGTCAAATTCGTCATAATCAATACCGTTAACTACACCAAACAACTTAGAACGAACCTCCAAGAGAAGTTTATCTAAACCTTCCCCAAACTCAGAAGTCAGAATTTCCTTAGCATAAGTCTTAGAAACAGCATTAACCACATCCGCATACATTATTCCACGCCGCATAAAATTCTGTTTACCCAAACGTTCAGAAAAGAAAGGAGCGATAGCGCTCTTTCCATCGTCTAAATCAAGTTCACTAACATTACGGTGATCGAACATTCCCTGGTACTGGAGATTATGAACAGTAAAAACTGTGGCAATGCTCATCAAACGTGGATCATTTTTGTAAACAGTTGCCAGATAATTGGGTATATGTCCTGTCTCCCAATCGTTACAGTGAATAACATGAGGCAGCCAATCTTTTATTTCTGGGTCATCTAAGGAATCTGTGCAACGCAAAAACTCCAACGCCCCTCTCGAAAGCAATGCCCACCTTAAAGGATCATCAGAATAGCCATAAACATTAGCCCGCTTCTCGTAATACTCCATATTTTCCAAAAAATATACCGGTGCTCCGCCGGGAACTTGATAAGTTTTGACATTACAAATTAAAGAATCCTTCCCATCTCCGTTTGCACCTGTAGGAACGTGCAAACCCTCTACCACCATCTCCATAGGGTACTTCTCTTCGTCAATTTGCCCAAATTTGGGCATAAACACGCGTACATCCACACCCATAGAGACAAATTCGCGGGAAAGATAACCTAAAACACGGGAAAAGCCGCCAACGTTAGCGTAAGGCGTACATTCTGGTGCTACCATAAGAACTCTAATATTTTTTCTGGATTGGGGCAGTAATGATTTCTGAAGCTGATCTAGAAAGGATGGATTCATAATACTATCCTGCTTGTTAGAAGGAGAGGACTTGTCCTTGTTTGCAATTATAGCTCAAACATTCTTTGTTGGCAAATCTCGTACAATATCCTCTGAATCACAGCTCCCGCACGTTTTGCCAGAAAGGAAAAGTTTTTAATTCGTGATCTTGATCTAAAAAAATTCTACCCGTGCTTAACGAATCCACTAAGTAATAAAATACATACATAAAAAACCCCGGAGGTAGCTCCGGCTCCTAAATAAAGTATGACCAAGCTACCGCCGGGGTTGAAAGTGCTTTTGTAGCCTCTAACCCTTTTTTTGTGCGGCAAAAAGAAGGAATATTCAATTGCATAGGTGCTTTTCGTGCCTGCCTCCAACTTTTAGTAAGCGGTGATTCGATTTTAGCGTATAGGCAAACTTTGTCAAGGGGAAAAATAAGACCACTGGCGAAGTAAAAAAGCCACACTTCTCTATACGAAATACGATATACGAATCCTTTTTGAAGCTTGATGCTTAATGCTTTCTACTATCTGCTTCCTACTTCCTACTTCCTACTTCCTACTTCCTACTTCCTACTAACTGCTTTTTTAGTACTAACCAGGGAAAAACTACAACTGCACGATAAATTCTCTTAATCCGCCCGGGCTGGACAATTAAACGGAAAAGCCATTCCAACCCCAAAAGTCTAAAAAATCTAGGCGCTCTCGGAACTTCGCCTGCTATAAAATCAAAGGCACCCCCCACTCCCACAGCCACAGCTACAGGAAGATCTGAAAGATTGCGTGCAATCCATTTTTCTTGTTTTCCATGCCCGTAAGCTACAAACAAAAGATCAATAGGTTTTTCTTCTTCTGCAGCTTGGGAAACAGCTTCCTTAGTATCCTTGTCCCCTCGAGAAGAGCCATCACCTGCATAA
Source organism: Patescibacteria group bacterium (assembly GCA_048621635.1). Lineage (GTDB taxonomy): Bacteria > Patescibacteriota > WWE3 > JAUXAW01 > JAYEID01 > JBMCWH01. Next base: position 2,879 of record JBMCWH010000025.1, on the reverse strand, counting down.
GTACCAGCAATTTTTAGGTGGGGATATTTATCTTTTAGTTTAGAGGCTGCGCGCTCAGCTACACTAGGAGCTGCCCCTAGGAAAAAAACCTCCCAACCCCGCTCTGCAGCCAAAGCACAAGACAGAGTCACAAAATCAACACCTGTCACTCGCCCTTTAATACTGCCACTCAACAAATGGGAAGCTGCTAAAAGGCCAATACCATCAGGAATACTTAAATCTGCTGCATTTAAGATATTTTTAAAATCTGGATCTTTTTGCGCAGCAACAATAAATTCGGGATTGGGAGTAACAATATAGTTATGCAGCCGCCCACTGGTTATTAGCTTCTCCAGCTTTTGCAAGGCTTCTTGCATACTTACGTTATCCACACCTACACCTAAGATTTTCATATCAACAATCTAGTCACTACCACCCAGAGCAAGCACAGCTAAAGTTCTTCTGGCGCACTGCTCCCAGGTAAATTTATTTACACGTGCAAATCCATCACTAACAAGCTTTTCGTACTCCGAAGAACCCGCAAGACTTAACAGCTCAAATAACCCCTGCGCAATACTTTCAGCACTATAAGGATCAACATAAATTGCAGCTTCGCCTCCCACCTCAGGAAGACTAGACACGTTAGCAAGCACCACCGGAGTACCCGAAGCCATTGATTCTAAAACCGGCAAACCAAACCCCTCGTACAAGCTAGGTAGACAAAAACAAATAGCCTGTTGGTAAAGACCGGGTAAGTCTTCTCCCGGAACATGGCCCAGAAACTTAACCCGATCAGCAACACCAAACTCAGTAGGAGCAGAATAAATATCATCGTAAAGCCATCCTGGTTTACCAGCAAGAAGTAATTTTAAGTTACTCGCCTTCCCTACTTTTTCTAAAGAATTTCTCTTAGAAGTTACAAGAAGAGAAAACGCTTTTATTAAACGACGCAAATTCTTTCTAGGTTGGACTGTACCCACAAAAAGAATATAGGGAAAATCTAAAGAATACTTTTCTACCACCTTCTTAGCAGTATCTTCCTCAGGAAAAAAACGCTGTTTGTCTACACCTTCGTGAATAACCGTGATACGTTCTTCTTCGGTACCAAATTTAGTGATCAAATCTTTTTTGGTAGAAGAAGACACAGCAATTATGTGATCGGCACTAGCTGCTGCATATCTGGTCATTCTATCTAAATATAATTTTTGAGGAAACTGATGGTATTCAGGTAAATATTCAAAACCAAGATCATGGACAGTTACTACTGAATAAATAGAAGGGTGGCGAATTATGGGAAGGGTATGGGCAGGCACAAACAAAATATCAGGGGGGTTTTTAACACACTCCCAAGCTAATCCCCCTTGTGTCCATAAACGCGGCCAAGAAATAACTTTAATAGAAAATGAGTCCTTATCCCCCACAAGTTCATCTACAAGCTTTTCGCTAGGCTCTTTTCGAAAATAAAGCGTGTATCTGTTATCTTTATCCACGCGCGCCAGGGCTTGGGCTAAGTAATAAGAATAGTTTTCTGTCCCTGTTCTCTGAGAAACAGTTATTCTGCTAGCATCAAAACCTATATTCATAATTAGCAAATTAGTAGCACGTAGTAAGCAGTAAGTAGTAAGCAGGAAGCAAAAAGTACCAAGATAAGACTAACAGGACAAATAAGACCTATTGTGCTGTTTTACTAATTACCTGTTACTGGTTAATAGTCTCTTTTTCTCTATTTATTGAAACCTTCAAAGTTTTTGAGAATGTAACCTTGAAGGATTTTCAAACTTATCATTGTTAACAATTGAGCGATCAAACCATTAAACAATGTATAGGAAATACCGTTTATCCTTGGCGGTTCTTTCCACTTAATGCTTACTACTCGCTACTATCCTACTTCATTGTAAGATGTTTTTTAAACACCTCTAAGTTTCTTATCACTTCCCCACAACCTTTGATAACACAGAGCAGAGGTTCGTCTGCTACGTGGACAGGTACACCAGTTGCTTGAGTTAACCGTCGATTCAACCCTCGCAACATAGATGTACCCCCAGCAAGGACCATTCCCCTATCAATAACATCGCTAGCCAGTTCCGGCGGTGTTTTTTCCAACACAGACTGAATTACAGCCACCATTTCCGACAAAGGACGTTCCATAGCAGCAGTAATCTCATGAGAAGTTACCTCGACCACTTTGGGTAAACCAGACACACTATCCCGACCTTTTACTTCCCTAGATATATTCTCCGGCAAAGGAAGAGCAGAACCAATCTCAATTTTAATTGCTTCTGCTGTCTGTTCCCCAATAGTAAGGTTATATTCCCTTCGCAAATGATCGGCAATAGCCTCGTCAATGCGGTTACCAGCCACACGCACACTACCTTGTACTACAACACCACCTAAGGAAATAACCGCAACCTCTGTTGCACCTCCTCCAGAATTAATTATCATATGCCCTCGAGGTTCTGATACAGGTATTTCGGCACCAACTGCAGCAGCTAATGGTTCAGGAACAAGATAAGAACTACGAGCACCAGCAGAAACAGTGGCATCTAAGACTGCCCGAGATTCCACAGAAGTAACACCCACAGGAACGGTAACCATAACTTCAGGACGGACAAGACGAGAGGATCCACAAACCTCATCTAAAAAATACTTCAGCAATGCTTCCGTAACCGCGTAATCAGCTATAACACCACTCTTCATTGGATGGCTAGTCTTTATATTCGTTGGCGTACGTCCCAACATATCTTTAGCAGATTCCCCCACCGCTACTACCTTCCCATCATCCACAGTAACAGCAACCACTGTTGGCTCGTTTAGAATAATACCTTTCCCAACCTCATAAACAAGGGAATTTGCTGTTCCTAAATCAATAGCAATTTTCTTAGAAAACATAGACATAATTA
>JBMCWH010000024.1:0-6340 GCA_048621635.1 Patescibacteria group bacterium | reverse complement strand
ATTGCAAATTTGGCCCCCAGTGCTCCCAGCAAGGCAGCACCAAAAAGCTCACCTACAATTAACTTAGCTGCAAAAAGAGGTGTTATTTGAGGAAGTGGCATACCCACAAAAAAGCTAGAAATATGAGGATAAACTAGCGGAACAAGCCCCAGCAATAACCCAAAAGAAAGCAAGACAGCTACCAAACAGTAAAAAGCGCCCTGTAAAATAAAGGGGGCCTGAATATGCCAATTGCTTGCACCAACCAAACGCATAATACTAATTTCTTGACTTTTGCGATGAATACTCATCCCAATAGAAAGTAAAATTATCAAAAAGGAAATACCTGACAAAACCCCAACTATACCGAGGCCCACTTGCTTAATAATTACGGAAATTTCCTTGAAGCTTTCCGCTATATCTTGAAAGTAAACAATCTCTTCCACAAACTCTTTGGAATCCAAAATTTGTTTAACAGCGCCTAGATACTCTACACTTTCCGCCCGAACATCTAAACTGGCAGGAAAAATGTTGGCGTTAATAGATTCCAAAAGAGTAGGTTCGTCTTTATACTCCTCCTTATAAATTTCTAATGCTTCTTCTTTGGAGGTATAGGTTACCTCCAAAACACCGCCCATTTTCTCCAAATCTGCTTTTGTTTGCATAATTTGTTCCTCTGTTGCTGAATCTTTAAAGAAAGCTGTTAACTGCGCACGGCTTTCCAAATAATCTAAACCGATACCAGAAGCTACAAAAACTAAGATAAACACAGAAGTAACAAAGAAAGTTAGGGTAGTAACAAAAATTGTCCCCAAGCTAAGACCCTTTTCTCGCCAAATATTTTTTAAGGCTTCCCGAACAGATCTCATTGATACGTCCCTCCTTTCTTATCCGCTACTAGCCTTCCTGATTCTAACCGCAAAACACGTCTACGCAGAGTATTCACCATATTTTCATCATGGGTACAAACAAAGATAGTAGTCCCGGCCTCATTAGCCTTAGCTAAAACATTACTAATTTTTTGGGAAGACTGCGGACCAATGTTTCCTGTAGGCTCATCCGCAAGAAGAACACGGGGTTTGTGTACTAAAGCCCGGGCAAAAGAAACTCGCTGCTTTTCTCCTCCTGAAAGACTAGAAGGAAAAAGCTGTACTCGATCTGCTAAATCTAGAAGCTCCAAAATCTCCAAAGCTCTTTCCGAAGAAGCAGAATCATCCGTTATTTCCAACGGTAAGAGTACATTTTCCAAAACTGTCCGCGAAGGTATTAAACGAAATTCCTGAAACACAACCCCAATCTGCCGTCGCAGTTTTGAAACTTCATTACTAGAAAGTTTAGGAATCTCTTTATCCTCAAAAAATAAAGAACCTTCGGAAGGAAATTCCTCGCGGAGAATTAGTTTAAGCAATGTGGTTTTTCCTGCACCAGAAGGACCAACAACAAACACAAACTCTCCTGCATTCACACCAAAACTCACATTATCCAAAGCAACAGTTCCGTCCGCATATTCTTTTCTAATAGAATCAAAATTAAGTAACATTTCAATATTAATAAACTATTTCCCCCACACAATAGTTTCCACACGCATAACTTTATCCTTACCATCAGAACTTAATCTTACCGGGCCCTGGACCTCCACTTCCATATTCTCGGCAAGAGTTAATTTTTCATCAGATGCTGTTAACAGCATTAATACGTCTCCATCTTCATTAACAAGCTTGTGCGAAACTTCTCCAGAAATATCCCCACCTGCTGGAAAAATTAACCCATCCAAGCTGGCCCAACCTTGCGGAAGATCATCCTCTTGCTCTACTTCTGGCTCGGAAGAAGCTTCTCTTTCTGCCTGCTTTTTTTCCAGCCCTTTCCAATAAAAGGAAAAAAATACTCCACCACCTAACAACAAAAGCAGCAAAACGAGAACAGTAGGACGACGAGGTGAAAAAAGATCAGGCATGTTGAATCAATTATACAACACCTACACCAGCACGCAATTCCGCCTCAATAAATTCATCCAAATCTCCATCTAAAACCGCTTCCGGATCACTAGATTCCACCTCTGTCCGCAAATCTTTAACCATCTTGTAAGGATGCAAAACATAGGAACGGATTTGGTGCCCCCATCCCGGCACTTTGTATTCCCCCCGCAAACGGTCTTGTTCCTTCTCTCTCTTCTCAATCTTCCTCTGAAGCAGCTTGGAACGAAGCAGTTCCATAGCTAGTTCCCTGTTCCGCTGCTGAGTCCGCTCCATTTGACACTCTACTGTTATCCCCGTCGGCTTATGGGTAAGCCTCACAGCTGTAGAAACCTTGTTCACATTTTGACCACCATGACCCCCAGAACGAAACGCTTCGAACTCAATATCATCAGACGAAAGGTCTACATCAAGATCCTGAGAAATAATGGGAACCACCTCCACACAGGCAAAAGAAGTCTGCCGTAGATTATCCGCATTAAAAGGGGACTGGCGAACCAATCTGTGAGTCCCAGCTTCGCCCTTAAGATATCCATAAACACGAGAATCTTCAATCTTAAAAGTGACGGACTTTGTTCCAGCCTCTTCCCCCGGAGACTCCTCCACTTTACTAATTTCCCAGCCACGGCTCTCTACATAAGAAGAGTACATACGCGCCAACATTTGGGTCCAATCTTGCGCCTCTGTTCCTCCCTGCCCAGCATGAATAGAAAGAAAAATATCACAATCATCATATTCTCCCGAAAGAAAAGTTTGCAATTCTAGCTGCTCCAAACGTTTCTCAACTTCTTTTCTAGCAACTTCCTGCTCCTCCCCCGATAAACCCCCTAACTGAGCAATTTCCTCTTCCAATTCTAAAACTCCCATAATAGTGTCCTCCAAAGCGGAAATTTCTTGCATCACTTCTTGCCCTTTTTTCCAATCATCCCAAAGATCGGGGTCCTTAGAACGGTTTTCTAATTCAGCAAGTTTCTCCTCTTTCTTTGCAATATTCAATTTTTCTTTTACCGCCTCCAAGCGTTTAGAAAGCCCTTCCATATAACATAGCTTAACACAAAAATTCAGCAGTGAGTAGGAAGTAGCTAGCATTAAGCATGTAGTATCCCGTACTTGGTATATCGTATTTCGTATCTGGTATAGCGAATTATTGCGAATTATTAATAGCTAATTTATGCGAATAAAAGAAATAAATACCTAAAATACTTGTAGTAATTCGCTATATCAGTTTCCAATGTCGAGATAACTAACGGTTGTCGAAAAGTTTGCGGAGTTCTTGGGCAGCTTCTTCCGGTGTCCCTTGATCATAAACCATTGCTTGCGCACCCAATTCTACACCTCCCAATTCCTTCATCCGCGGGATAAATTCTAAGTGCCAATGGTAATAAATAGGTTCCTTTTCCTGAGCAAATTTTTCAGAAAGAGAGTGGATCCAAAAATTGTAGGAAATATCCCCGAATTCTTCCTGAAGTCCAGAGGTAAGCCTTTTCAACACGTCAGCTAAACTGCGCATTTCCTTTCGATTAATATCGGCAAAATTTTCCCGATGTTTTTTGGGAATAATCTTTAACTCGTAAGGCCATTGAGCCCCGTAAGGAACTAACACAACAAAATGTTCATTCTCCCAAACAAACCTTTCTGAACCTTCTCTGCTTTCCTCTTTTGGATAAGCACTAACCTCCCTCTTTAGTAAATCGCAATAAGGGCAGTTATTATTATTCTGGTAATAATCTTTAGCTGCAGACAATTCTTCCTGGAAACTTTCGGGAAGCTGTTCAAAAACTATCAATTGAGAATGAGAATGCGGTAAAGAGGCACCAGAACCTTTACCACAATTGCAAAAAACAAAAGGCAAACCTTTCTCATCATAGTGTCGATAACGAAAAACATAGGCTTGAATGATTTTCGCAATTTGGTCTAAAGATAAAAGTGAAAAATCTCGTTCATGTTGCGGGCTGTGAATAATAATCTCCTGTCCAGGAAAGTTTTCCATCTCGCTAGGTATTACCCGCACATCCCAACCAGGCCCATCAGGAGCACCCCTACCTATACGCAAAACCTCTGACGGTGTGCGCTCCTCTTCTCCTTCATCAAAAGGACATATTCCCGAAACATTTCCGGAAAAGGCAACGGTTTCTTTCTCAGGTGAACTTTCACCCAAAACAATTGCCCGCTCCCCACTTAACTCATCCTTCCGATATTCCACCCGGGAAGGATTAGCAATACCAAAACGGTATTCCAAAGCTGTTCTATATAGTTGGGCATATTTCTCTGCTGAATGCTGCCAGGAAAAATCTTTCTTCATACCATTTTCCACAAGAGCTGCCCACTCACCCCGCAAATTATCTTCTTCTACCTCCTGGTCAATCTCATACACAGCAAAAGCTTCCTTTAAGGCTCTTACCAAAGCCTTACTTGTATAATTATCGAAAGTAAAACCTGTTTCTCCAGAAACCACCGTGTCTACTAAACCACCCACAGCATGGACCACAGGGACAGTTCCGTAACGCATAGCCATCATCTGTGGCAGTCCACAAGGTTCAAACCGCGAAGGCATGAGAAGAATATCACCCCCCGCAAACATCTTTCGCGCTAATTCCGGGTCAAATTTTATTTGGGCAGAAAATTTCCTTGGATTCTTCTCCCCCAATTTCCTAAACTTGTCTTCCCATTTCTCATCCCCGACACCAAGTAAGATAAACTGACACTCTTCCTTGTTTAACTTAGCCCAAGCTTTTTCAATAAGCTCTAATCCCTTTTGCTCTGGCTCCAGCCGCCCAATAAAAACTACTAACGGGACACTAGGGTCTCGAGGAAGCCCAACCTCTTTTTGTAATTTTTGCTTATTCTTCCGTTTCCCTTCCTGCCAATCTTTAACACCGTAGTTTTCAAAAATCACCGTATCTGTCTCCGGATCATAGGACTGAGTATCAATACCATTAAGAACTCCAGATAGCCGCGCTTGCCGCGCTCTAAGCACACCACTTAAACCCTCACCAAACTCTTCCGTCATCATTTCTTCCGCATAAGTTGGCGAAACAGTATTGATAACATCAGCAGTTGCCAAACCCTGCAAGAGAAAGTCGACATTTTCATCCTGGGCATCCCAGCTTAAAACTTGCGAGCTCTTTATGGAAAGACCGGACTCGGAAAAGAGGTCTAAATCTGCTATTCCTTGGTAATAAAGATTATGAACAGTAAAGAGAAAAGCGGGAGATTTATCTAGCTCTTTTTTACAAAAGTGGGAAACCAAACCTGTATGCCAGTCGTTCAAATGTAAGACATCTGGTTGCCAATAATCATATTTGCGCAAAAAAATTGCTATAGCACGGTCAAAAAAACCAAAACGCCGAATCTCTGATTCCAAACCCGTAAAGGCAGCTTCTCCTCCCCCAGAAAGGTAGTCCTCATTCTCAAACAACAAAACAGGAACATTTGTTCCGGGAATAGTAGCTTCGTAAACCGTAACTAAATTATCTCTACGAGCATACTCTACCGTAAATTCAAAAATCTTCTTTACAGAATTCTGTGAACGATCAACGAGATTGTAAAAAGGAATCGCCACCCGAATATCTACCCCTTGTTTAGACAAAGCTACAGGTAGCGAGCGGGAAACATCACCAAGACCTCCAACTTTAACAAAAGGAGCGCATTCTGAAGCACAAAAAAGGACACGCATACGAAATTAAGTATAACATTCTCAAAAACTAATAAAAGATTCAGAATCCTAAGGCGGTACCTAAGATTATCAACCCTGCAGAGAGAGCAACTACAAACAGTTGACCTGGTTCCCAACCAGTTTCTGTTTCTCCCGGTGTACTAACTTCGGGTTCTGGTGCTGGCCCAGCAAGTTCCTCTTCAACAGTAAATTCTATAGCAGCAGATTCCGAAATATCTTCCTCATCTACTACAGTAGCGGTATTTTCAGAACGATAGCTGCCAGCAGCAAGATCTTCTTTAATTACTGCAGTAAATATTTCCTCCACACCTGTAGATTCTGTCGTATCTGCAGTTACTGTCCCAAAATCAAGAGTAGTCAACACCCCATCTACTTCTGAATCATTCTCAAAAGATTTATAAATTTCGTCAGAGGTATAAGAATCGGAAACCTTAACTTCTTCTGCATCTAAATCCCCTGTATTCCAAACAACAACTTTCCAATAAAGCTTATCCCCCGGAGAAACAGTAGCTAAATCATCACTCCAAGTCGACATCTCCTCTGGCCTTACATACTTTTTTATTTGGAGGTTAGCCTCCCCTGCTACAGAGATGGGTGTGGGTGTGGGTGTGGGTGTGGGTGTGGGTGTGGGTGTGGGGGTAGGAGTAGGCTCAGGTGAAGGTTCTTCTTCTGTAGGTGTAGGAGTTGGTGTTGCAATAGGTGTAGGTGTAGG
>JBMCWH010000023.1:0-6485 GCA_048621635.1 Patescibacteria group bacterium | reverse complement strand
AAATCCTCCTCAGATCAGCGTAAATCCTCCTCAAATCCGCGAGAATCCTATCCTCTGTTTGGATGGAGAGACTTTTGGATGGCATCAGCCTTCCCAACTTAATCTGCTGGAGCAACTTTTCGCTTTAAGCTCTGAATCGGAGATGAAAAATGGTAATCTTAGGTTGTACACCGTTACTGAAATAATTGAGGATTTTCCACCTGGTTTGGAAGTTAAAATAGGTAAATCTTCTTGGGGAAAGCGGATGGAGGAAGGGGAACAAATTTATTACCCCCGCTGGGAAGATCCCAACAACGAAATTCATCAAATGCAGTGGGAACTAACTGACCTGGCTATAGAAGCAGTTCGGAATTCCCAATTTAAAATTTTAAGTGATAAATTAAATGAAAATTTAAAAATTGAAAATTCTGCTCAGAAGCAGTGGCTTAAAGCTCGTCATCTTCTCGATAAAGCTCTCCACAGTGACCAATATTTTTGGGCAGAAGGAAAACATGTCTGGCATTTGGGTATGGTAGAAAAGGGGGTGAAAATGCTTCGAGACGTGGTGGTTACTGTACCTGATGCTAATGAAAAAACTAAACAGGAGGCGAGAAGTTTGTATCAGGAGATAGTTGATCTAGGTGTAGATTTGCACGGTGAGGGGATAGTAGAGGAGGGTGGAGTGGAATTTGGTACTTAAACTTTGTGTTTTTTGTTGGGGTATGTCCTGACAGGTAGTGGGTATTATGTTATAATACCTGCCAGTTTATCTTATGAAATGGGCTTGTTTTCTACATTTTTATCAACCACCTACACAAACAGAAGAAATTCTGAATAAAGTTACAGACGAGGCCTACCGGCGTATATTTAAAGAGCTAGAAAACGCACCGGATGCCCACCTTACTCTCAATGTTACTTCCTGTTTGCTTGATTTGTGGTCTGAGTATGGTCTAGCAGAGATGATTGACCGTTTAGGTGGCCTTTTAGAGTCGGGGCAGGTAGAACTTACATCTTCTGCAAAATACCATCCCGTGCTTCCTAAGCTCCCTCCTGAGGAAATTAGGCGTCAGATTGAGTTGGATTTGGAAACTCACCAAAAGTATTTTGGAGATCTTTATAAACCTAAAGGATTCTTTCCTCCTGAATCTGCTTACAATCGATATTTGGCAGAAATTGTTAGTGAGTACGATTTTCAGTGGGTTCTGGCAGAGGAAATTTCTTACCAGGGTGGTTTTGGGCAAGTTAAGTACGATCGTGTCTACAAGATAAAAGATATTCCCTTGCATATATTTTTTCGCGAGAGAAAAAGTTCTTTTAAGATTCTTTCCGGGCAGTTAGGTACTGTGGATCTTTTTGAAGATTATTTTTCAAGTAAAATCTCTAAAGACGAGTATCTTCTTACTGCCATGGATGGAGAGACATTTGGGCACCACAGGCCGGGGATGGAAAAACTGCTGTTTGAGATCTTTAATTCCTCGCAAACAGAAACAGTTCTGGTTTCGGATTTATTAGACCTTTTTTCTCAGGAGGAGGAGATGGAGACAGTTCCTTCCACTTGGGCTTTGATGGAAAAGGATTTGGAGAGGAATGCCCCTTTTTCTCGTTGGGACGATCCTGATAATGAAATTCATCAAATGCAGTGGGAACTAACTGACCTGGCTATAGAAGCAGTTCGGAATTCCCAATTTAAAATTTCAAGTAATAAATTAAATGAAAATTTGAAAATTGAAAATTCTGTTCAGAAGAAGTGGTTAGGCGCGCGGCGACTTCTTGACAGAGCTCTCCACAGCGACCAGTATTGGTGGGCGTCTGCACGCCCTTGGTGGAGCTTGGAAATGATTGAAAGAGGTGCGCACGAACTTAAAGAGGTTGTAGAACATCTTCCCGATGTTTCTCCTGAGAAAGAAGAAAAAGCACAGAATCTTTATGCCCAGATTATTTTCACCGGCTTTGAATGGCAAAGGAGCGGGAAAGTAACAGAACTTTCTCGGAAAGAGGATGAGGAAGTAAGAGAAAGGACGGACCAGGGGTTGCCTCAGCTTCCTGATGAGGAGGTTGACAAGATGATTAATAATCTTCGGGAAGAAATGAAAGAGGTTGCGGGAAGAGAAGAGTTTGAACGCGCTGCGCAGCTGCGCGACAGGATAAAAGAGTTGGAGGAATACAAACGAGAAGATAGTAGTTAGTAGGAACCGAAGAAAACTTAAGGGCTAAATATTATATGGTAGTAAGCAAAAAAAAATGACTATTTGTCCTATCGGACCTTTTAATTGTAACTATGAACAGTTTATCTCAGAAACAAAAAGAAAAATTGCCTACGCAGATTTTGAACTTGTTAGAACAGGAAGATTTGGAGTTGGTGGAAATATTCCAACTTCCGGATACCAAAAGGCGGCGTTTTTACAACTTGCGGGTAAGATCTGTTGAGTATGCTAGTGATTTAGTTTTAAAAATTTTTGGGCGAGGGGAGCCCGGTGTGGTAAAAGCATTAGATAAAGAAATTGGTTTTTTGCGATTAGTTCAAGATTTTGCTTCCACGGATTTGCATATGCATGTTCCTCGTTTTATTTGTGAGGGTAGGGAACCACAACCATGGTATTTGAGAACTTGTGTGGAAGGGTCTTTCTTAGGTGATATTTGTTCCGATTTTGGTATTCGGAAAGAATTTTTAACCAGGGAGTTAGCAGAATTCTTTTTGCATTTCTTATCTAGCCTGCATTCTTTTCTGGAAGCTAACGAAGGTTCTCCTTTTTGGGATTCTCTTTCCACTCATGGCTACGATTGGTATGAAAAAGATTGCGAGTATTACCGTAGACACAACGAAAGTGTCTCTTCCTCTGAGTTGGATAATATTAGTAGATTTCTTTCCGGTGTTTCCGGTGTACTAGATGCTCAGGCGAAAGTTCTTGTTCATGGGGATTTGTACCTAAAAAATATTTTTTGGGACGGACGGGCAGAAGCACCAGGGAAATTATCTGTAACAGATTGGGAGCTGCTGCACATAGGTAACTGTGCATTCGATGTTGGTTTTATTGCTGCTTTAGCCTGGCGTGATCCTGTTTGGAAAAATATGCTTATTGATGAGTTTGAGGGTACCTTAATGGGAGAACGCTGCGGGGCCTTCCGAACCTTGCTTGACGCTGTTACGCTATCCGTCTCTTTGCGCTTTATCCGTCATAGTGAAATTATGGAAACTATTGTAGAAGGGAAGGCCCTAGAAAACGCAAATCTTGCTAAAGAGGCTCATCTTGAATCTCTTCGCAACGTATTAGCTAGAGTTACTTAAGTTCTGCGGTTGCACCTGCTTCTTCTAGGCTCTTTTTCAATTCTTCTGCTTCTTCTGCAGGAACACCTTCACCAACAACGGTTGGTGCACTTTCCGCCATTTCCTTAGCTTCTTTCAATCCGAGGTCTTGGTTAAATCCTCTTAAAGCCTTGATTACAGCGATCTTCTGATCACCAGCATCTTCCAGAGAAACATCATAAGCAGATTTTTCTTCTGTATCTTCTTCTTCTCTCCCACCATTACTCTCTGGTGCTGCTGTAGCAGTTACCATTGGTTCAATATCAAACTCTTGCTTAATTGCTTTTACCAGATTGTTGAGTTCCAAGAGAGACATTTCCTGGATAATTTCTAGTACTTGTTGAGCTTCTTCGCTAAGTTCTATTTCTTGTTTTTCTGTTTTTTCTTCTTCTGCCATTTTTTACAACACCCCCTTTCAAAGGTTTGAACTATTTCAGTAAAGATTACTGTTTGCTAATCTGTGGTAAGGTTATAGTAAATTGCCTAAGCGGTTCTTCTAGCAAGTAAGTGGCGCTGGTGATAGGAGTGGATAATGTATTTACTAGTTGGGAAAACAAGCTTTCCTTTCCTGGTATTTTGGACAATTCTAATACCTCTTCTTTTGATATTAGTTTGTTTTCAAATATACCTCCTTTTATCCAAATTCCGTCTTTTTCTACTTGTGTAAGAAATTTGATCGGCTCAATCGGATTTTCATAGGCGCAAACAATTGCTGTTGGTCCGGAAAATTCTTTTCTGTTATCCAAAGCTCTTTTTACCAAAGTATTCTTAGCTACTTGAAAGGACCCTTCTGCAGCTGTTATTTTTTGACGAAGCTCTTCCATTGTTTGCGTTTCAATACCGCTGTAGTTAACAAAAACCACACTTTTAGCCTTAGTTATAGTTTCTTTAAGCTTTTTTACATATTGTTTTTTTTCTTCTAGATTCATCTTTTTTTCTCCAATAAAAAAACCTCGCCCAAGCGAGGTCCTCCAATGTTTATTGAACCTCGGTAAGCGGTGATTAAGCCTTTGACAGCACTTACTTTCTCCGGCAAGGATAATTATAGCTTACTTTTTCGAAACCTTCAAGGCTTAGCGGGTGTCTTTAACAATCGAACAGATGAAAGGGTATCCGGGTACCCGGTTATCCGGATATCCAGTCTCTAGTTACTAGTCTCTTTCTGCTTAATGCTTCCTACTTCCTACTTACTACTTCCCTTTCATTTAAAATTTAAAATTGGTTATTTATAATTCGTAGTTTGTTATACGAGATACGGTATACGGTATACGAAATACCAGGTGTGTTCTTTGTTTTGTTTCTTGACAAGTTTGTTTGCCACTGCTAAACTAAATTTGTGAGAGAAGCTGTAAAGCTTCCTACCCTGCGGTGTTCGCGTTAAGATAAGATGTGGCGCGTTTGGATCCACAAACCAAACCCATAGGGGAACCCTACATAATCGCTCCGAAGCCTTGTGCGTAGGAGGATTGCGGGTACCCACTTTAAGTTACCAGGGTCTCATCCGCCACTTCTTGCGGCACAAGACAGGTTCTTACGAACCTGCGCGGGGCAGTAATAATTTGATAAATAGAGGGATTAATTGAATTAACCCTATACCGATAAGGTATAGGGTTTTTTTAGTAGTTACTTAGCGAGTTTACTAACGAGCTCTAGTAACTATTAAACCCCGTACCGAACGAGCTACTGCACGGTCTGGTATCGAAACCTTCCCTTTAGGAGGGGATGAGGGTCGCAAGAAGACGAATTTTGTGGTATAATAGCCCTTGCTTAAGCGCGTATGTACCTTATATTTTTAATACCTTAGCCAGGGTAGCTTAATGGCAGAGCAATGGTTTTGTAAACCATAGGTTCGGGGTTCGAGTCCCCGCCCTGGCTCCATCCTCCTTCGCCGAGCCTGCCTGTCGGCCCGCTTCGACGCGAGGCGAGCAAGGCAGGGCTTCGGAGGACCTCTGGTCCGACCGAAACGAGTGCAGGGGAGGATGCCCGCTGTAGCTTTATGCGAAGGTGGGCAAGCAATTCATCGGCCATAAGTTCTTAATGAGTGTTCGAACTTAGAAATTATGAGTGCCCCGTACCTTACGTGGTTCAGGGCAGTAAGATTAGATAGATTCTAGTGACCCCGACCAGTCGGGACAGGCGGGTTCCACCATGAGTAGAATTTACGCGGATTGGGACTGGATGTACTCAGATAATTTGCACGGGTACCGAAGTGGCCAAACGGAGCAGTCTGTAAAACTGTTGGCTTATGCCTTCGGAGGTTCGAATCCTCCCCCGTGCACCACCCTACGCTCTTCGAGCTTCGGGTGGTCTTCGACCACCATCAGAAGCGAGATAAGAGCTAGGAGTGTCACCCGCCGTAGGCCGCCCGAAACCTTGCGTGAAGGGCGGAAGCTTTATGCGTAGGGTGGCTATATAATTATGTATTTTGTGTATTTATTAAGGTTATCAAATAATACTATTTACACTGGTTCTTCGCCGGATATTTGGAAAAGGTGGGAGGAACATCAGGCAGGAAAGTGTAAATCTACTAGAAACTTCAGGCCTGTTAAGTTAGTTTGGTTTTGTGTTTTTAGGAGTAGGGAGAGGGCTAGACAATTTGAGGATTATCTTAAATCAGGGTCGGGTCAGGCTTTTAGGAATAAGAGGTTGATTTAAATTAAGCCGGGATAGCTCAGTGGTAGAGCACATCCTTGGTAAGGATGTGGCCCCGGGTTCGACCCCCGGTCCCGGCTCCATCCTCCTTCGCCGAGCCTGCCTGTCGGCCCGCTTCGACGCGAGGCGAGCAAGGCAGGGCTTCGGAGGACCTCTGGTCCGACCGAAACGAGTGCAGGGGAGGATGCCCGCTGTAGCTTTATGCGAAGGTGGGCAAGCAATTCATCGGCCATAAGTTCTTAATGAGTGTTCGAACTTAGAAATTATGAGTGCCCCGTACCCCCACGTGGTTCGGGGCAGAAGTATCCATACTAGATTAATAGTATTTGCAGAAAATTTGTTATATTTGTAGAGATTAGCTAGATAATTGCTGAAAGAAGGAAAAAATGCCAAAACAAAAAGGACCAAGAATAAAAATAGCACTAAAATGTTCAAATTGTGGTGATATTAATTACACTACAGAGAAGAATCGCAACGAGACGGAAGAGCTGGAGCTAAGGAAGTTTTGTAGGCGGTGTACTAAACACACTATCCATGTGGAAGAAGATAT
>JBMCWH010000022.1:0-6823 GCA_048621635.1 Patescibacteria group bacterium | reverse complement strand
AGTTTTCTAGTATTTTTGTAATTAGGTCGTCTAGATACTCTGCGGCGGGATTATTTTCCATTTCAAAGTTTTTTCTAACCTTTTTCTCAATGCAAACGACTGCTGTAGGGATGTGTGCTTTTGTAAAGGAAGATAATTTATTTTGAGCCTTGTCAGTTTTTGTGTATTGTTCAAAAGCGTAGGGAAAATCTTGTTGGAAATACTCATTAGGAAAAAATTTTATTGGCCGAGTTGTTTTCTTTTCCTGTGCTCTGATATTTATTAAGGCTTGGAGATTGTTTTCCCAATAAGAGTTTATAATCTTTTCGTAGCTGTGTTTACCTTCAGTAATTATGTCTTTTGCTGTTATCCCCCACAAACTATGCTTTTGGCATATTTGTTTGACTATTTCTGCTGTTCCTTCTTCACGTTGCTTTAGTTTTCCGTTTTTGATATGGGGGTGGTTGTAGTCAGCTAGAAGGAGTACAGGTTTTTTTCCTTGGATTATTTTCCAGTAGTTCATAGTTGAAAGACACGTTAATCTACCTCGTAAAGTTCCAATGGAATTGGAACCACGGGGCAAGCGCAAATTGGGAGAACATTGCCATGACAAAGGTTAAAGATGGTTTAAAAATCTAAGGTTAAGGATTTGTTGGTTATTTTTTCTTGCAGTTTATTGATCAAATTCTCTATCTTCATTGTTCCCAAATCGCCTCCGTCCCGTATGCGCACCGATACTTCGTTCCCTACCCCCTCTTCCCTGCTTCCTACAATAAGCATGTAGGGTACTCGTTGTGTTTCCGCGTTGCGGATTTTTTTCTCTAACGTTTGGTTAGTTTGGTCAATCTTCACGCGGAACTTCTCTGTTGGATTTTTTATTTCTAGTAACTTTTCTTTGACTTCCTGGGCATAATTGATTTGGTTTTCAGAAATAGGGATAATAATAGCTTGGATTGGTGCTAGCCAAAGGGGAAAGTTCCCCGCATAATTTTCCATCAAGATACCAGTAAACCTTTCTAAAGAACCATAAATTGTGCGGTGAATCATCACTGGTCTTTTCCTTTCTCCATTTTCGTCAACGTATTCTAGTTCGAAGTTTTCCGGTTGCGCAAAATCTAGTTGGATGGTAGCGCATTGCCATGTGCGTCCAAGACTATCTTTAAGATGAAAATCAATCTTAGGTCCGTAGAAAGCTCCGTCACCCGCGTTGATTTTATGCTTTATCTTGCTTTCTTCTAAAGTTACTTTCATAGTTTGCTCTGCTTTTTCCCAAATTTTATCCGATCCAATGGAGTTTTCTGGACGGGTAGAAAGTTCTAGATGGTCTAGTTCTAAACCGCAAGTTTCATAAACTTCAAAGCACAGCTCTATAATTTTCTTAAGTTCTTCTTTGACTTGCTCAGGCGTACAGTAGATATGAGCGTCGTCTTGGGTAAATTCTCTTGGCCTTAATATTCCGTGTAACTCCCCCGAGCCCTCGTAGCGGTGTACTACTCCTAGCTCCCCCATACGAAGAGGAAGGTCTCTGTAGGAATGGTTTTTGTTTTTGTATATTAAGATTCCCCCATCACAATTCATTGGCTTTACTGCCATATCCCAGACCTTATCGTCCTGGGTACTAATTTTATACATTTTCTCCAAAAAGCTTGTAGTATGGCCGCTTTGTTCCCATATTTTTTTAGTTAAAATTTCTGGGGTGCGCACTTCTACATAGTTCTCTCTTCTATGTACGTCGCGCCAGTAGCGGATCAATTCTTTGATAATAGTGTATCCTTTAGGATGCCAAAACGCGTCCCCGGGTGCTGCTTGAGGGTGAAAGGAAAATAGGTCCATTTCTTGCCCAATTTTACGGTGATCTCGCTCTTCTGCTTTTCTGAGCATCTCTAAGTGTTCTTGCAGTTCTTCCTGAGTTTCAAAGGCAATACCGTAAATTCGGGTCAGCATTGGGTTGTTTTCGTCTCCGCGCCAATACGCACCTGCAATTTTGTGCAGTTTAAAAGCCCCGATTTGGGAGGTATCTTCTACGTGTGGCCCACGGCAAAGATCAACAAAATCACCAGTTTTGTAGATAGTCACCTTGTCAGAATCAATGAGTTCCTCTTCCTTCTTTAGTTGGTTTATTAGTTCTAATTTGTACGGCTGATCGCTAAAGATGTCTCTTGCTTTTTCAATTGGGATTTCCTCTTTTTCAAAAGGTACTGTTTCTTTCTTTATCTTTTTCATTTCTTGTTCTATCTTTGGTAATTCTTCTTCCGAAACAGGCTTTGGAAAGTCAAAATCGTAGTAGAATCCTTTTTCAATAGCAGGACCAATTGCGAATTTAGCTGCTGGATAGAGTTTCTGCACGGCCGCAGCCAAAACATGAGCTGCTGAGTGCCGCATTATTTCTAAATTGTTGTTTTGGATATCGGATTTGCTCATTTTTTGTTGCGTTGGCAAACAACCATTAAATTTCTCGAACCAAATTACCAGCGACTGTTATTTAGAATTTATCTATTTGGTGCTTAAACCAATAAAGACCTCCGGTTTCCCGGAGGGTCCCGCTTGATTGAGGGAGGTTCCACCCTCGTTGCCTTGCTGATGAATAGTTATTAGGCCGCTTAAATTTATATTTGATTTTTCAAACATCGAGGAGTTGGTAAAGTTCCTGTCATTTGTTTAGCAACTTGCAGGGTTAATCTAACTGGTTTCTTCCCTGCTGTCAAGCACTTTGACGGGGAATCCAAGAGAATTTTTAGTCGCTTTAATAAGTCTGTTGTCCATCGCTTTATTGAGAGTAGTTGAAATGATTCGGAATCTGACGGCTAATAGATTTATTCGAGGCAGGTATCTAAGATTTTTTTCTTTTCGCCTTGTGCTCGTCCGAAACATGGATGGAAAGTCTAATTTAAATACTCTTCATTTAGAAACTTTCCATCTTTGAGCGAGCGTGTTTGCCTCTATATGTAGATTATAGAGCTATTTCCGGTCCGCGAGCGCTTTCGGCGAGTATAAGGCGAAAAGGAGAATCCATTTAAGATAGTCAGGTTTGGGTAAAATCCTTTCTGAGTGAGCCCGGACGTCGATCATAGCGGCTATAGTCTGAGGCGCTTTGCAGTTACTTCAATTTCTTCGACTTTTGCAAAACCTGTTTTTTTGCAGGCAACCACTACAAGGCCAGCAAAAAGTGCACAGATGTAGGATAGAGGAAAGGCCAAGAACTGAAGAGTAAAGAATATGCTTATTCCTGTGATATAAGGAATGTATTTTATATTTGCTTGAAGTGCGTCTTCTATTCTTTTTTTTAGTTTTGGTTTAAAGTCCGAGAAGGCGTCTTCCGTCTGTATTTTCCCACCTTCCTCAATTTGTACTTTATCTAAAGGGATATTTTGTTCATTCAATCCCATTTCTTGTCTTAGTTGTCCTTCTGTCATTGTTTCTCCGAATTCTTCTTTAAGCAGGTTGAGTATTTCTTCTTGGGTTTCTACTCCGGCCTTTTCTGAGAACTGGTTGCTTAGTTGTTGTTCCAATTGTTTTTCTAGCTGATTTTGAAAGATTCCGATTACTGGACTAAGTGCTTTGTTAAACACTGAATCTGGGATAGTAACATCTTTCTTTTGTAGCTGTTGGCTGGTTGCAAAGGAAAACAATATGGCAGTGATTAGCGACATTCCTAAGAATAGTTTTCTTAACCTTGTTGGTAGGATGCTTCCGATGGCTGTATTTATCCTTGCTTTAGTTCCGGATCTTATACTGATTTGAAAGAGGAAAAGAAATAGGATCAAGAAGGGGGCGACAATCAGATTTACTTTGTTGAGCGTATTAGCAATTATTAACGGTGTGAGGTACGCCGGTATAGTGATAACAGCAGTGATGAATATTTCTAAAGTAGAAGGTAAGAATAATGGATAGATTCCAACAAATATACCAATTAAGAGAAAAGAAAGCAGTAAAATACCGCTGTTTTTTAACCCCCCTGTCAACAAAAATTCTTTATCTAATAAAACTAAAGAATGGCTCCAAAGAACAAACGGTAGTACTGTGGTTAGCACAAGAATAGTTATTTTTAAAATATTTGCATTTTGTCGAAATATTGAGGTTTGTGAAGTTTCGGCAGGTTTCTCCATTCTATTTGCACGTGCGTAGTTTTTTAGTTATCTTACGCTAATCGTCCTCTGTACAAGTTTTCTTAGTCTAATAACCTTTCCTCCTTCGCATAAAGCTTCCGCCCTTCACGCAAGGTTTCGGGCGACCTACGGCGGGTGACACTCCTAGCTCTTACCTCGCTTCTGATGGTGGTCGAAGACCACCCGAAGCTCGGAGAGCGTAGGGTGGTGAGCCCGAGAGGATTCGAACCTCTGACCTTTACGATGTCAACGTAACGCTCTAAACCAGCTGAGCTACGGGCTCAGGAATGGTATCAAAGTACTTCATCTATTATACCATATTTTTGCGCCTGTTTTGCTGTTAAGTAGAAGTCCCGGTCGAAATCTTGAGTTATTTTCTTTACTGTTTTTCCTGTGTGTTGTGCTAGTTTTTCCGCAAACAATTTTTTAATTCTTACAATTTCTTGGGCATCGATCTCAATATCGGTAGCCTGCCCCTTTGTTTGTCCCAAAGGTTGATGCATGTGAATTACTGTATTGGGTAATGCCATTCTTTTTTCCTTTGTTCCTGCTGCAAGAAGTAAGGTGGCAGCAGAGGCAACAGTTCCAATAGCAATTGTTTGTACATCGGGTCGTAGCTGTTGAATTGTATCGTAAATTGCTAGACCTTCGTAAGCAGAGCCTCCTGGGGAGTTGATGTACATTTTTATATCTTTTTTAGGGTCGTCACTCTCGAGGTAAAGCAATTGAGCAATTATTATGTTTGTGTTGGTATCTGTTATTGGGCCAGCAACAAAAACTATCCTCTCTCTCAGCAAGCGAGAAAATATATCATAAGCTCTTTCCCTGCGATTATCTTGTTCAACAACAACTGGCAAGTACATGGTATTTTAGGGTGTTTCGATTGTTGGTTCCTGCTGCGAAGTTTTTGCTGAGGGGTTAGCAATTTGATTTAACTGTTGCACAGTTTTATTCTTTCTGATAATTGCCCTAAGGTAAGCTTTGGTTCGCGGATTGTCCAGTTCTTCTTTGTCTGCGTCTTCCGGTGCTTGTTCTATTGCTTGCTCTATTTCTTGGTCAGTTACTTCTATATCCATTTCTTCTGCAAGCTGAGCAAGAACAAATTCAGTTTTTAGTTTTTTCTTAGCCTGATTTGTGTATTGACCTCGGAGCTCCTCACGGGCTACATCTTGGTTTTTGAGATATTCTTCAACAGAAAGACCCAGCGAGTCCAATTGATCGTGTAATTGGCTTAACATTCTGCCTACTTCGCTTTCCACTAGTATGTCGGGTAGAGAAACTTCTGCTTCCTGATTAAGAGCGTTGATTATCTGTTCAAGGGGGATTTCTTTTTCTGTATTTTCTTGTTCTGCTTTAGTTTCTGCTTCTGTTATGGTGGCGGCAGTTTCAATTTTGCTGGTTTCTTCTAGATTTGAAATTGCTTCTCGCCAATTTCCTAGGTCAACTTCTGGAGTTTCGCAAGTTAAAACTTCAAAGATAAACTCATTTCCGGGGGTAAATTGCTTTATCTCTATCTGGGGATCAGCTATAGGTTTTAATTCCTCTTCGCGAATCGCTTTTGTGTACGCTTCGGGAATAATTTGGTTTACTACTTCCCCATTCACTTCTCCCGGTTCCATTCTCTTTTTTACCTCACTAAGTGGGGCTTTTCCTTTGCGGAACCCTTCAATTTCCATTTCTTTAGCGGCTTCTTCTAAAACTTCTTCTGTTACTTTTTCTACACGTTTTGGAGGCACGGTAATAGTTAATTTAATTTCTCCTTGTTCTGTTTTTTCTGTTTTTACTTTCATTTGTGTTTAGCAGTGTAACATCTTTTTTCTGAATTTACAATGTTGAAGTGGGACCGACTTTTTTTCTTTTCCTGTGCGCCACTATCAAAAACCTCCAAGGATTAGGTAAGCTAAACCTTGAAGGTTTTTCTGGTTCTTCATTTCGTATTTCCCCCGCTGAGCAGGGGGAATACACAATGCGTAAGGCGCGGTTCCCTACTCTAGTTGTGAATCAATGATTGTTTTTAACTCTGTGGCATTATCCACCGCGTTGGCGTTTGCATCATTGTCAAAATAACAGTAGACGTCTTGGCCTTCTTTTTCCCAATTGAGTATTTTTTCTGCCCAACTTTCAAGATCTTCCTTTGAATATTTAGATTGGTAAAGAATCTCGTGGCCATGGAGGCGGATGTAAATAAAATCAGCTGTTATTTTCTCAACTAGAGGGTATTTTGGTGTGTCCGCAAAGATTAAAGCAAGGTTGTGTGTTTCTAATATATTGTAAATTTCTTGGTTGAACCATGTTTCATGCCGAAACTCAAAAGCAAATTGCAGGTTTTCAATATTTTTTTCTTCTTTCAGCTTTTGGGTCTCTTTTTCCAATATGTTGGCAAAGTCCTTTAGCGTTTTTAGTTGAGCAGACAAGCGAGGAGAGAATTGAAAAAATATTGGTCCGAGATTTTCTTTGAGTTCGGAAGCGTTTTCTAAGAGGTTCTCTAGAGGTTCACGCGGCTCAGAAAGTTTTAAGATATGGGTAAGGTAGCGAGAAGCCTTGATGGCGAAGATAAAATCTTCCGGTACGAGCTTGTGCCAGTTAGCGAAAGTTTGTTTCTTGGGAAGATGGTAGAACGAGGCATTGAGTTCAACTGAATTGAAGTATTTCTGGTAGTATTTTAGCTCATGTTGATCCCAATTTTTGGGATAAAACACTCCGTTTTTCCAATGGTCATAAGACCAACCTGAGGTTCC
>JBMCWH010000021.1:0-8939 GCA_048621635.1 Patescibacteria group bacterium | reverse complement strand
CTTCACTTTACTTCTCCTTTTTCCGAGTGGATTTAGAAATTTATTTCCTCTAACAGCTGTCTAAATCCAACCAACTGCTAAAGTAAGGACTTGCAAAGCCCAGGATTTTGCTTTTTGCCTCCCTGAGAAGCTATCCTTCCCTGCGAGCACTTTATGTAACACTGCGAAAACGACCTTGTCTCCGCAGTTGTTACCAACCTACCAAACCCAAACAGGATCCCAGCAATTGCCGGGTAAATCCAACTCGTGTTTACCGGAACCGTCGGCGTTCATAATCCAGATACTTTTTTCCTCACCTAAGTGGCGACAGAAAACAATCTGGCTACCGTCCGGTGAATACCAAGGGTGTTTATCCAACACTCTTTCCTCAGTATTCGTCAACGGACCCGACCAAGGGTTCCCATTAAACATCCGTCTAACAACGCGGATTTCGTCATTGCCGCTTTCGTTAGAAGCATAAGCAACGGCGTTACCGTCTGGGGACCAGGCAAAATCATAAACCTCACCCCTGCCCACAAAAGTCAGCTGCTTAAACCAATGACCAGAAACTGGCCGCAAAAAAAGATCCAAGCCATGAGAACTACGTTTCTGGTAAACAATATACTCACCATCCTTTGACAGATGGCGATTTTCTACCAACTCATAATACCAATCAGCGTCTACCAGATACTGTACATTGGTTCCATCCGGATCCGCCGCATAAACACGGCTCTGACCGTGCATATCGCTCTTGAAAACAATCCTGCCCCGCAGCTCACTGGGCACAGGCCCTCGTGTGGGGGTTGGACTGATTTCCCGCGTTGGACGGACGTAATGAGACAGCGTCTCCTCGTCATGGATAGAAACCAAAAGAGGAGTTGCTGTCGGCGTACTGGTAGGAGTCGGCCTGTCTGTAGGGGTCGCCGTCACCGCATAGGTAGGCAGCGGCGTAGCTGTCCCGTGAACAGCCTCCCAACATTCCCGAAAAACCTTTGTCTTCTCGTTCGCCGGTGTCGGTGTATTTACAAAAACAACCGGCTCCTGCGTCGGAGTTGCCACCACTGCATTGGATGGCAAAGGTGTACTTGTCCCCTCTTGTTCAGCTACACGAGTAGCCAAAGTGAAAATATCTGTCTCTGGTGTAGGTGTAACTACAAAAGGAGTAAGAGTTGGTGTTGGAGTATCTCTATCCCCTGGTACGGAAGTTTCTTCTGCAACCGCAACCGTCTCCTGACTCGGGCGTGCTTCAGCAATTTTTTGCTCAGCAGCCTGTGTAGGAGTCGGGCTAAGAGAAACCGGAGTGAAAGCAGCTTCTGCTGCTTTCTGCTCGCTTACTTGAACCCAAAACCACCCCAGAAAAACAAAGATAAGAACAACGGAAACAATAACGGTTGTTGTGGTCCGAAGATCCCAATCTCTTAGCCACTTGATCATAAGCCAACCTTTCATCTATCCCATATAATCTAATTCTATATTCGAAATTTTAATGTGCAAAGGCAAACCTCCTTAAAGATACCATAGAAAACATCCTACGTCAATAACCATAATAGTTTAAACTATACAACTTTTTGGATGGGCAAAATTTGAAACTTCCCCCTTCTCCGTATATAATACAAGTACGGGCTTCGCAACGCAGCAAACAAGAGCACATAGCCATCTAAGAAAGGAGACGCAAAATGGCACCTAATATTCATATTGTCACTGACTCTACCTGCGATTTCTCGCCAGGAACAACCGCGGACGAATTAGAAATAGCTGTTGTCCCTCTTACTGTAAGTATTGGTGAGGAATTTAACGGGCCGGAAACGGAAATATCTATTGAAAAATTCTGGGATTTAGTGGGTAAAATGAGGGGAAAGAATAAAAGAGCAACTCCCAAAACATCACAACCTAATCCAGTTGCTTTTGAACAAGTATTTAGCCAACTGTTGAAGACAGAGAACGACAAGATTATTTGTCTCACTATTGCTGATAACCTCAGTGGAACTTACGAAAATGCAGTTCAGGCAGCCAAACAGTTCCCCGAAAATGAGACAACAGTAATTGATTCCGGAACATTATCTTACGGACTTGGATACCTTGCAGAAGAGGCAGTAAGAGAAGTAAAAGCGGGAACTTCTTACAAAAAGATTGTTCGAAAATTGCGTGTTTTGAAAAAGAGAATAGACTTAGTAGCAGTACTAGATACGGTGGAATTTGTAATTGCCGGAGGTAGATTAGCCAAATTAGCCCGGGTTTTAGACCGAATGACAAAATTTGTGAGAATAAAAGCTATTATCCGAATAAACAAGGGAGAAAGCTTTCTATTCCAAACAGCTAGAACCACAAGCAAAGCGTTAGAAAAGGTAAAAAGATTAATTAGAGAAAGGGCAAACTCCCCAGGTTTAGAAAAAATCTCAGTAATTTACACTAAAGGAGCAGAAAACCCCCAAGAGTTTGCTAACCAACTTGCAGAGGAGCTAAAGCGAGAGGTCCCGGTAATTTCGACAGGGGCAGTGCTTTCCTGCCACGGAGGACCGGGAGTAATCGGGGCAGTATTAGTAAAAAAGAAGACATAAAACCAGTGCGAAACAAAGGGACAGACCATAATCTCAATGGGTCTGTCCCTTATTTTTTGAAAGTACGTCAATTGCGAAAACAAAAAAGGGGTAAAGATAAATACCGAGAAAAGCCCCGAAGCTGTCAAAGAAAAAATCCCAAAAACTGCAAATGCGGCCGGGAACAAAATACTGATGAAGTTCGTCGAGGAAAGCGTAAATCACGGTAGCGGAAAAAGCAATCCAAAATTCTTTACGTATTAAAACAGTAAACTTCAAATCCCAAATTTCAGAAAAAGATTTCTTTTTCTCAGAAGTATCTGTTTGCAAGGCACGGTAAAGAAGCAGGGAAAGAACAGCAAACTCCGTAGCGTGGGCTGCACTGTGTAAAATAAAATCCACCCAACCAACAGAGGAAAACTCAGCCCCGGGTAAAGAAGAACCAACAAAAATTAGCAAAGCCCAAAAAATCGACGGACCCCATACTATCAAATCTTTCTTAAATTTCATACCTTTAACTATACTCTTCCTCACCGTAAAATTTGGCCAATTCATGAAGCCGCTCTAAAACCGGAAGGGAAGTCTCCAAAATATCTTGAACATCATCCGGGTTAAGCTCAGATACGTAGCGAACAGGAGTGCAAATAGTAAGTATTCTCTTTACTGCATCATACAAAGAACGGGAAAGATACCCGCGAGCTCTTAAATTACCCGCCACCTTCTCTGCCGAAACATTATGTTTTTTTTCGTCTTCCTCCAACCACCGCTCCTGCATTTCGTAGAGACGTTTCTTTATTTGCTGGCGAATTTTACCTGTTGTCAGGCAAGGGTTAGTTTTATCTGTGGAATGTTTTATCTTTTCCTGAACTTTTGTCTTAACTTCTCCGTTCTCAACACCATCCTTCCTCATCATCTCCTGAACTTTTTCCCTAGCCTTTTCCAAATCCCTCTTAAAGGAGAAAAGGTAAGAAATCTTCCCACTCTCCAAAGAAGGGAGAATAACTAACAAAAAAAGTAAAGCCAAAAACCAGGCTGTATAACGATCCACGTGCACAAGCTGCGGAAAAAAAGTATAAAGGAGGAGCAAAACAACAACTAGAAAAGTTAAGAACTTGTCGAGGCTAAATTTAGAAAGAAAGCGAAGCCCTTTCATAACCTCAGTCTTACGCTACCACGAACAAAATCCCTTGACAAGTCGCATGTGTTTATAATAAATTAAGAGCAATGTCCGAATTCAAAAATACGCCAAAAAAATACAAAAAATCTTCTAACAATCCTTCAGCAGAAAATCCTGCTGAGCAACCAAATCAAAAAAGCGCCAACACCAATACTTCCGCAAACCAAAGGAAACCAAAAAGAAAAAGCCGTTTCTGGCTAGGTTGTTTTATAGGCGGTTGCCTTAGCCCGCTTATCTTAGGTTTAATAATCTTCGCCCTTGCCTTTTTCGTCGGACCTTATCTAGCCAAAAAAATTAACCCTGCAATTATTTCCGACTTCTTGCCGGCAGAAACAACGCAAGAAATAGAAGAAATGGAAAATATCAAAGAAATACAGGAAAATATACCTCTCCCTCAGCAAGAATCCTCACCAGAAAGCAGCCCTCAGCTACCCCGCTAAAAATCGAAACAAAATACACTTAAAAAATTTTAGTAGTTCCCGCGGAAAGAAGATTGCGGCGCACTTCTCTTCTAGAATTCCGCGGGAAGCGAAGACTCAAAAAATAGCTTACCGCAATTCTTCCTTAACCTCCTCTTTACCCGCTTCTAACTCCTCTACCTGTTCTTCATCTCGCTCCAAAAGCAAAGCCTGAAATTCTCCTACATGTGTTTTTTCCTCTTTGGCAATATCCTTAAGAATTTCCTTGATATCAGGATCATCAGTCATTGCGGCCAATTGTTCATAAAGGCTAACTGCATCCAATTCAGCAATTATACCTACGCGAAGAATTTCCTGATCAGTTAAATCTTGGGGAAGTTTGCTCACATCTTGTGGTATTTGGGAAAGCATAAATTCTCACCTCCTTTCAAAAAAACTTTTCAATAATCTAACTACTTTAATTTTAACATTCTGATACGAAAAATTAAAAACCAATAAATTACTGAAAATGGCCCTTTGCGTAGTTGTAACTGCCACCTCGTCGTCTCTCCATAGCCTTTTTTCTTTCCTCCAAAAGCTTTTCTTCTTCTGGAGTCATTACACACTTTCTCAACAACTCCCGCATACCACCAACACCTAGATAAAGATTATTTGCAACAGTACAAACCGTAGTTGTAGAAGTATCAACACGTTCTGCTATTGCAACTTTGGAATCATTTGTGGAGACCAGTTCGCGGGCGATATGCCACCGCTGCGCTAACATCCGCAGCTCATTGTCAGTAAGCAAATCGGTAAAAAACTTTAAAATCTCTTCGTAGTTCTCCAACTTTTGCATATCTTTAAACCCATATTTCCATCTCCTCATTAACCCACGGGAATTTATCATCAGGATGTTTTTTAATCTTAGTTTTAACTCTAATTCAAATTCACCTCCTTCCGAACTCTGTAAATAACTCCCTATTACTATCTGCACTAGTAAACCATTCAACCTAAGGCTTATTTTCCAGAGAAATTGGGGCAAAATTCGGAACAAGCCCCACCGAACAAAGCATAACACTTAACAACAAACGCGATATGACACGCAATATACGCAATACACAATAACAGCAGTAGTAATACCAATCCAATACTAAAAATACCGACACACCGGTTATCCACTGACAAACATATAACATACAATATACAATATATTGTATATAGTACATTGTATACAATCCGCAGTATACATTCCACAATGTATAAGTCACATGCCACAGAGAATCAAAAAGGCGGAAAATGCAGTTCTCTAACCTTATTGAACAAGGGACAGAAAAAACTCTATACTAAACAGACCCGCTGAGTGACCCTACACAGACTTGTTTTCCTAGGAGAAAGGAAAACCGGTCCAATGGACCTTTCCACTTGACGGACCTGTTCTAAAATTTTAAACCTTTAAGGTTTAGAATTGTCTAGAAGAGTCTATAAGAATACAACAATAAACGTAAAAACAAGCCAAAACAGACAGCAAGCTTTCCAAAAAACAAAGCGAAATCATCATTTATTCCCGTAACAGGAAGTTGGGAAACTCCTAAGACGTCTCCACCTTGGCTAAGAATTTCTTTATCCTCGCCTATTTTCAAATCACGCTGATAGCGAGGCATTACCCTGTAATTAGGTGTGCCGTCCTTTAGATCTCCCCACTGAGACACAACACCAACAGCAACTACTTGGTCGCCCATCTCTTTATCTGGAACATCAATGTCGTCGGTTTTTACATATATCTTTGCTTTCCCCGAACCGTCATCAATATAAAAAGTGGTCCCGCTTATATTATCGACTATTTGCCCGGACACTTTAACCAAAAAGCCTTCCCAGTCTTCGTTTACTTCACCAGTTTTAACTTCCTTTGGATTGGGGCAATTGTTGCCATTATCCAAAATTTCCAAATCATCATTTTCTTCCATCTTAATATAAAACTCATCCCAACTTTCCTTTAAAAAGCAACTGAGTCTTACTTCATTTCCCAACTCTACGGCACAATTTTCAAAGGCTCCACAATTAACTTTTATTCCCGCTGAGTCATCTTGCAAATAAAAATAATTGGAAGAGAAAATACTGGTAGGAGCCGTAACATAGCCGGTAAGAGTTACCTCAGTACCTTCCTCCTGCTCTTTTACTTCTTCAATTAAACCCTCAAACACTTCTTCCCCAGCCGCATCATCTTCCTCTGAGATATACTCTAGCCCATATACACTATTCTTCCGACCTGGGGTTCCTAAAATTTTGCTACTTTCCGCATCTTTACCGCAAATTACTTTGCCGTTGTTTGTCAACCAATTAGTTTTCGAGGAACCTTCTTCTTCTGGCAGACGGCGTTCCATCGAATGCTTAGTCTCATTGTCTCCCGCAAACCAACTTTCTGAACAGGCAATTTCATCTACAACTTGTTGTGTAGGATCCAATAACTTTAGATATTCGCCACTGTTACCCAACGCACCTGTGTAAATAAGATCAGCTTCTATATTGCTGATCGTGTCGTTGTCTGTTCGCTCCAAAAGAAAATAGCCTTGGGCAGGAATCTCTCCTGCAAGACTAATCTCAAGAGAACCATCTTCTGCTACTAAAAACCAGCCAGTTAAATCCAAATCCTTGTCTGTATTGTTGTAAAGCTCTATCCATTCATCATTATAAGAAACACTGGTTCCCATCCAAGCGATTTCGTTAATCACAACATCTCCAGGAGAAACTTTCTGAACCTCTTCTGTTTCAACACGAATAGTCACATGACTAATTTCTTCAAAATCCTCACCCAAAGCAGCTATCTTAAAAATATAGCTTCCACCAGGCTCCAAATTCTTCACTGTATAACTGGTAGACTCATTCACTGTCGTTCCGTCAGCAAATCCAGAACCCTTATCTACATAAATTTTATAATTTGCAGTGGGAAAAGAATTCTCCCACGAGAGTTCCACTTCTTTTGCTTCAGGTACAGCAGTTACTGACCAATCCACAGACACAACATCATTTTCCTGCGCACGCGCAAGAACAGCTCCGCAACCGTAACCAAAAGAGAAAAGAAAGAGGAAAACCAAGAAGTAACGTAAAGGCAGTTTGGAAACCATCTCAGGAAACCAATTTCACCTTAGCACAACGTATTAACCAAGACAAATAAATAACAAAAGCCTTATAGAAAGTTCCAATTTTTACCTGGTAAAGTTGTATCCGACGAAAATTTATGACAACTTTTTTTACACTTGCTATTGATAGCAAGATTTTTTCTTTTTATCCTTCATATTTGCAACTAAAAGATAAACAATGATAAAATACGACTACAAGACTACGGGTATCCTCAGAAAGGGGAGGAAAAATGAAACGGGCAAGGCCAGCATTCGGGTTAAAGGTAAGAGTTTTCTCACATAGCGAAAGGGTGGAAGATTCGCACACAATCATCTTCAACATCGAAGCTGCCCTAATCCTTACTCCCAACTGCAAAACGCTACACTTCAGCGGTTTGGGAGGAAGATTGTTACCAAAAGATGATGATCAGATGTTTATTCTGGGAAAAGCCTCTGAACTCTCTGTCGCCAGAACAGCGGCAAAGCACGGTTTCCGTTACCCCAGGGTAGCGGCTCGCGCCGTTCAAGAAGCGATAGATTTTTACCTTCATTCTGAATAACTAAAATATTCAATCATCAAAACAGGCCACCTTCATAACAAAAAAGAAGGTGGCCTTCTTTTTTCCACAAAAGCATAAGAAGTTATTAAACCTTTAAGGTTTAAATATTTCTATTACTGAACATGGAAATAAATTGTCCAGAGGCCGTCACCATGATCTATAGCCACATACTTTGCAGTACAGTAACCACAAGCAACTGATGATTTATACATTACACCATCATCAACCGCATATACAGGCACAGAAACTCCTGGCGACGGGCCAGCGATATCAATTCCAGTATGGAAAGCGTAAGGAGCTCTACCTGCACGGGTCCAAAACGTCTCCCCATATTCTTGTGTAATACGAAAAGGCTTTTTAACCGGCCAAGACCAATCTCCACTGCCTTCAAAATGTTCGACTTGGCTCTCAAAGGAAGCAGAATTAACATATCCATCTTTCAAATAATTAGCAGGATTAGTTGTCTCACATGAATTACCATCCTCATCACATTCCCTTACTTCAAAGTGTAAGTGAACACCCGTCGAGCAACACGGTGCTCCCGTATTTCCCATTCTAGCAATAGGTTGCCCTTTTTCCACCTTAGTCCCATTACTCAAACCTTTAAAGTAAATTGATTCCAAAGCCTCTTTCTCTGCCAATAGCTGATTTAACCTTTTCTGAAACTCCGCCTCCTTACCCTTAGTAACAGCAAGCAAATGTTCCTGCTCCGCTTTTTGCCTGCTGAGAAGATTCCTTTTTCCTTCCAAGCTATCCTGATAAGATTCAATCTCAGCCTTAAGTACGCTAACTTCCTGCTCCTTCATCTCCAAAAGTTCCTTCTGCTCACTACAATCTTGTCGTGTTGACTTCATCTGTTCAATTAACCGCTGGTCTTGTAATTCCAAAACGCGAAGATATTTAAGCCTATCTACTAAACGAGAGATGGTAGAGGCGCCAAAAAGAATTTCAAACCCATTTAAACGAGAAGATTTATAGTTTTCTCTCGCCCGCGCACGAAGAATCTCCTGCTGTTCAACCAAAAGTTCGCTCAGGTGCTGTATCCGCTCCTCCAAACCATCAATATCTCCCTGTAGCTTTTCCAACTCGCTTTCCTTAGCTTTAATTCTTGTTTCTGTTTCCTGAATTTCCAAAGTGGTAAGATAAATTTGGTTTTTCATATAGGCAATTTC
>JBMCWH010000020.1:0-9076 GCA_048621635.1 Patescibacteria group bacterium | reverse complement strand
CTACCTCATCTTCAACCAGTTTCTCCACCAACATTTGAATCGTCACTTGTTCTCTTAGATCACTTCTTGTCATTCCTTGAAGTTCCAAAAGCTGGCCGAGAGATTGACCCTGAGAAGAAAGCTGTTCCTCAATAGTAGAAATTTCTTCTCCTACCTCCTGCGAATCAACAGATAGCCCCTCCTTGCGAGCTTCTTGTGCAACTAATTTTTCAGTTATCATGTTATCCAAAGCTGTACTTCCTGATTGTTTCTCCAACTGATTAACTAGCTCCCAACGAAAAATAGGCTTCCCATTTACAGTAGCAACCACGACTTGGCCTTTAAACCGATAAACAAGCATACCTATTAAACTTACCACCAGCACGACAAAAATAAGACGGGAATTATTTTTAATAATTCCAATTACAGAAGAAAGAAAAGTAGGGGAAGGGGAAGAAGGCTGTGTATTAGAAATATTTTCAGTATTTTCTGACATAACGTATGTAATATTAACAGAAGAAAATAAATTTTCAAGAAGGAAAAAAACTCAAGCTCAATAAAACTTACCCACCAGCTGCGACCTTCTTCATCTCACAACTGTAAATTTACTTTCTGTGAAACCGTCGTGCAAATTCATCCAAACTAAGTTTGATTTTAGTCGGCCTACCATGCGGACAAGTTAATCCTTTTGAACCTAAAGAATCAAGCTCTCTAACAATATGTTCGCGTTCCCTAATATCAAGACGGTCCCCTTGTTTAACCGCACTGCGGCATGCCAAATAAGCAAGACTTCGTAAAATTTGGATATCTAACCCCACATCTCTTATATCTATCTTTTGGCTTTCATTCGAAAGGTCATCAGCAAAATTTCGCAAAATTTCGCCAACATCCCGCTCTTGCAGCCTAACAGGAACAGCAGTTATATTCAGTTCCCCGTCATTAAATTCAAGCTCAAACCCCACTTTTTCCAAAATTTTTTGGTTCTCTTTTAGAACACTATAATCACGCTCATTAGGAGTTATCTTCTCGGAAAACAACATCTGCTGCATATCAGCATTCTCCCTTTTGTTCTTGTAATTCGCCAAAAATTGCTCAAATAATATCCTCTCCTCAGCAGCATGCTGATCATAAACAACTAAACCATTTTCCAGAGGAAAAACAAGGTAAAGTTGCGCAATCTGCCAAATATTTTCTGTTTCCTCGCCTTTTTCTACTTGTTCATAAAATGATTCCCAATCACGAACAGATGGAGCTTTTCGTTTTGATTCAGAAAATTCAGAATAGGAAAGTCTTTTCTGGAACGAAGAAGATTTTCTCCCGTTTGGGGAAAGATTTGTTTCACTTTGTTCTGCTGATTCTTCCAAGGATTGTGAAACACTCAGTCCGGAAACGGAATCTGCACTACGGTTAAGCGCCTCACTAACAGCATTGGATACTGCATCATAAACAGTTGAGGGAGAGGAAAATTTAATCTCTTCTTTACGCGGGTGTACATTAACATCTACCAAATCTTTGCGAACCTCCAGTAATAAAAAGTAAGGGGGATGAATCCCTTTTGGAACAATTTCTTGGTAAGCATTGTACAACGCACCAGAAATTGTCCTATTTTGAAGAAATCTATTGTTCACAAACAAAAACTGTTCAGGCCGATTCTTCCGCGAAACCTCAGGAAGTCCAATTAAACCTTGCAAACTAAGATAGGGAGAATCCAAATCCAGAGAGGCAAATTTTTCCAAGTTCCAGTCTACTAAATTTTCTAACCGCTCTCGCCAAGTCCGCTCTTTCGGTACATTAATCACCTTCCTATTATTGTGCTGTAACAAAAACCCAGCTTGCGGGGCTCCCAAAGCAGCTGCTTGCACTTGCTTACGTACATGTCCAAACTCAGTTCTTGCTGTTTTTAAAAATTTTCGGCGCGCAGGTAAATTAAAAAATAAATCTTCTACAATAACTGTTGTGCCTGGAGGGTGGGCACAAGTGTGAACTTCGGCCGTCTCACCACCTATTACTTCAATTTCCGTCCCTTCTACAGCGTCTTGTTGCGAAGTCTGTAACCTAAACTTAGAAACACCCGCAATACTAGAAAGAGCTTCACCACGAAATCCGTAGGTAGCTAGAGAATTAAGATCATCTGCAGAACTAATCTTACTCGTCGCGTGGCGTTTAACTGCCAACTTAGCATCGGCAGTACTCATGCCGATCCCATTATCACGAACAGTAATACTCTTCTTGCCACCGTCCTCTATACTTATTTCTAAGAAATCAGCACCAGCATCCAATGAATTCTCCACCAATTCTTTGACGACAGACGCTGGTCTTTCCACTACTTCCCCAGCGGCAATTTTGTCTATCAAATTAGACGAAAGAACTTTTATTCTGGACATTACTATAGAGACTCATTATAGCACCTAGAGAAAATTAAAAATTCTAAACCTTGAAGGTTTAGAATCACAGCCTCCTTTATTTGCTATCCAGTAACCGTATCTGCTTCTCATCGTCATTGCTTCCCCGGGTAGAAACCCCCTCTTGGTTCTTCTTTATTCGTTGTAAAATTTTCTTTGCCCTCGTGACCACAGGGGAGGGGAGTCCAGCTAAACGGGCCACCTCCACACCGTAACTCTGCCATGCACTGCCCGGAACAACTTTGTGTAAAAAGACAATCTCGTCCTCCTCTCTCTTAACTGCTACCTGGAGGTTTTTTAACTCCGGATATTTTTCTCCTAAGGCAGTAAGTTCATGATAATGAGTAGCAAACAAAGTCATGGCTGTTTTTTCCTTTTTTTTCACCATGTATTCCAAAACTGCCCAAGCAATACTCATCCCATCAAAAGTACTCGTACCTCTGCCAATTTCATCAAAAATTATTAAACTATCTCTAGTACAATGATGCAAAATATTCGCTGTCTCCATCATCTCTACCAGGAAAGTACTCTGGCCCAGGCTAATATTGTCCGAAGCTCCCACTCGGGTAAATATTTGGTCGCGGAGCGGGATTTTTGCTTCATCCGCAGGTACAAAGCTGCCTATTTGAGCAAGTAATGTAATTAAGGCTACTTGCCGTAGATAAGTAGATTTACCAGACATATTAGGTCCAGTAATCAAAAGCATTCTGTCTTCTTGACTTCCTAAATAGGCATCGTTAGGAACAAAAGGCTCATCTTGTAAAGACTCAATAACTGGATGCCGCCCTTGCTTGATTTCAAAACTCCTCCCTTCTGTAAGCAAAGGGCGAGTGTAACGATTATTTTGTGCCACCTCAGCTAAACTACAAAAGCAATCCAAGCGACCAACCCGCTCCGCAACATTTTGCACACTTTCCGCAAAATCAACCACTTGATTCAATAGGTTAGAAAAAATTTCCCGTTCTAAGCTTTTAATTTCTTCTTCAGCTTGTAAAGCAGCTTCCTCTCTTTGCTTTAATTCCGGAACAATATAGCGCTCAGAATTAACTAAGGTCTGCTTGTTAATGTATTCCGGTGGAACTCGATCAGCTTTTGCTTTGCTCACTTCGATATAAAATCCGTAAACCTTGTTACGGTCAACTTTCAATTTTTCAATGCCTGTCTTTTCCCTTTGCTCCTGTTCAAACTCGTCCATCCATTCTTTACTTCCATAATAAATATCTCTTAATTCATCCAAATGCTCGTCAACTCCTTCTGCAATATATCCGCCATCAGCTAATGTTGCCGGTGGGTCTTTCTTTAGTTTTTCCTCTAACAAGTCAACTAAAGGGATGACTTGCTTCAGTAAAGAAGAGGTTAAAATAGATTCCAATCCAGGAACTTGTTCAACTAAATAAGCACGTATTTTCTTTACTTGGTTCAAAGAATTTTTCAATCCAGCCAAATCGCGCGGATTAGCCGTACCTACTGCTGTTCGAGAGATCAGTCTTTCTAAATCAAGAACTTCTGCTAAAAGTTCCTGGAGTTTTTCCCTTTCCGTTGGTTCATTTAATAAAATCTCAACTGAATCTAAGCGACTCTCTAACAAAGACTTTTCCCGCAAAGGACGCAGTAACCATTGCCTTAACATCCGTCCACCAGGAGCTGTCCTCGTGTGGTCCACAACATCTAGAAGCACACCTCCACCCGTATTTCCCCGTAAAGTTTTAAAAAGCTCTAAGTTAGCAACAGTAGAAGCATCCAAACGCATATACCTGTCTCCCCAATAGGGTGTTATCTTTTTAATGTGGCGCAGCGTACTTTTCTGTGTCTCTTGTAAATAAGAAAGAAGCGCTGCCGCAGCTTTGAGAGCAATTTCCTGCTGATCGGGCTGAATACCAAAACCTTCTAAAGAGACAACATCAAAATGATCCTTAAGGACTCTAGAATGACGGCCAGCCGCCCGCTCCCATTCATCAAAAGGATAGATATTTGTTTCGGGAACAACTCTTAGCGCACGAAGAATTTCCGAACGGTTGTAATTTTTATGGGAAGAAATAATTTCCGAAGGAGTAAGGCGTAAAAACTCACCAGCAAGTGTTTTTTCCAAGTCTTCAAATTCTAATTGATGCACGTACAACTCTCCCGTACTTATATCCGCATAAGCAATACCAAGTTCCCCCCCTTCCACTTCTAGACCAAGAATAAAATTGTTCTCCTTCTGTTCCAAATTTTTATCATCAAGCACAGTTCCTGGAGTAACAACCCGTACCACTTCGCGGTCAACCATTCCACTAGTCTCCGAAGCATCTTCTACCTGTTCACAAATAGCTGCCTTGTAACCAGCAGCGATTATTTTTCCTAGATAGCTATCCACTGCATGGTAAGGGATACCACACATCGGAACACGCCCATCCCTACCTCTTGTTCGCGATGTCAGAGTAATATTTAAAATCTCGGCACCAATCTTGGCATCGTCCAAAAATAACTCGTAAAAATCACCCAAACGAAACAGAAGTAAGCAGTCAGGATACTTTTTCTTAATTTCCAAATACTGCTGCATCATCGGAGTCTCAAATTCCAACTCCTTCAGCTTTTCCAGAACTTCTTCCTTATTTAAACCTTGCTGTTTTTCTTGCGCCATAAGTAAGCTTTATTATAACACCCAAAACTCCTACACCCCAGTAAATTAAACAATTTACAAGCAGCTTACTAACAATGATAAAAAGTACCCATCTTCTTTTCGGTAATAATAAAAGGAAAGATACTGCATTGAAACCAACTAGTTGACCTATGCAAGAAAACACGCTAAATTTGCATACAGCAATGACACAGGTATACAAATCTTTACTTACGGTCACAAGTATTGTCACCACAATTTTCCTTGCCGGAAAATACAGTCCAAGCAGTCGAGAAAAACAAACCCGAAGATATACCACCTGAAAACAGCGGGCAAGTCAAGGAACAAGTTCAGCAAGAAACGCAAAATGAAGCTGACGAAATTCAGATTCAAATCCAAACTCAAGAAGAAGTGCAAGAGGGTGTGGAGGAGGAGGAAGATACAGAAGAGGCTACAAAACAAGCAACAGTGAAAGAAAGTGGAGAAAAAGACGGAAAAGGCGAACAACAGCAAATTGCTCGCGAAAAGATGAACGAAGTAGCTAAAAAAGCTGGTGAACTTATCTCCCAAGGAAAGCAATATCAGGGAGGAATAGGGGACCAAATCAACGAGGTGGCTCGTCAACAAAGAAATGCAGTAGGTAAGGCAGAAGAGAAGTTAGATAAAGTTGAGCGCCGAAAAGGCCTCTCTAAATTTATTCTCGGTCCTGACTATAAAGCAATTGATGAGCTAGAAAAAATTAGACAGCAAAATGAAGGAAGAATACAGCAGTTAAACGACTTAAAAGGTGAATTAACGAATGAAACTGATAAACAGCAAGTCGATGATTTAGTTCAAACAGTAGAAGAAAGCAATAATGTACTAGGTACTAGACTTCAAGAAGAACTAAAATCTTTCAGTCTCCTCGGCTGGCTTTTCCGCCTATTGTAACTTACAACCGAATAACTAGGTAAAAAGTAATAAACACACCCGCAGCATAAATCTTTTCCTGTTCCAAAATAAAAAGGCCGAGTGATTGAAAATCACCCGACCTTATGAACAAGCTCTCTACTGTTCCCAACCAATTATCTGGTCAGGAGAAACACCAAGTCGAATCAACCACTCACAAACCTGATCCAAATTTCGCAAAT
Source organism: Patescibacteria group bacterium (assembly GCA_048621635.1). Taxonomy (GTDB): domain Bacteria; phylum Patescibacteriota; class WWE3; order JAUXAW01; family JAYEID01; genus JBMCWH01. The sequence continues at coordinate 2,966 of JBMCWH010000020.1, read as the reverse complement.
ATTCTAGTTTACCAGGTGTGTGAATATCTGTACCAATGTAGATACTCACACCTGAATCGGCAAGAACTGCAGCATACTTTGGAGCAAGCATCCACGGCCATTTTATCTTTTCACGAGAACGCAAAGCTTTCCCAGCGTTAACTTCCAAAGCTACACCAGCTTTCTGCGCAGCAGTGGCAAGCTCACCCAGCTGATGCCGGTTCGCCGGAATGTACGTTTCACAAGCAATCCCAACAGAATACTGAAATGGGTGTCCAAGAACTTCAACATAAGGAAATTTCTCCATAATTTCCAGATATGCTTCCAACATCCATTCTGGATCCTGCTGTGGCCTTGGCACCCCATCATATTCTGGCCACCCTAATTCCCGCGTAAAATGGATGCTGGCAATAACGGGACTGATTGAAAGCTGAAATTGGTCCGGATTGAAATCTAAACCAATATTTTCAGTATCGTGCCGCGCATCCCGTACTAAAACCACGTTAGCTTCTACCCCTTGGTAAATTAAATTCTCACAACCAGTGAGAACTATCTCACCCCATAATTTCTCAAACTGGGGAACGCAAAAGGAATTTTCGGGATCATGATAATGAGGAGTCAAATCGACTCGAGCAAAACAATACTTTTTAGCTGCCCTGATAATTTCAGATAGGTTAGTTGAAACATGTTCTGGTCGAGAAGCATTCCAAGAAACATTATCAAAACGGGGTCCTCTTTCCCAAGAACAATGGACGTGTCCCAAAACCTGCAATCTTCCCACAGCCCATCTCCTCTTTACTTAGTGTGCGTTTTCTGTCTTGTTTATCCCTTTCAACAAATTATGCTGAAGAAAGAATTTAACATAACCTATACTCACTTCAAAACTACTTCTCGAAAAAACAGCCCAAACAATGTATGGACTGTAAAGCCAACACCAAACCCAACTAGCACGATAAAAAACACTGGCACAGCTATAAAAGAAGAAGCGCAGTTATAAAATATAAACGCGCCGATAACTCCTCCTAAATAGGGTCCCTGATCAGATAACAAAAACCTAGTTAACTTCCTCCAAATCTTTTTTCTTCTGGACATTCCTAACCTCCCTCTATTTTAACTATTATGTGCAGATAACATTAACTATTAGGATTATACAAAATTTACCAGACAAAGTAAATTAACAAAGAAAAATAGGAAATCCAATAATCCCAAGATGACTTCTCTAATAAATTTGGCAATACTTACCTAGCACAACAGAAAAGTGCTAATATAAAATGTATGAAAGTAAAAATATTGGGAACACGCGGAGAAATAAAGCCTTCTTCTCCTTACCATTCTCGACATTCCGGAGTTTTAATAAACAACGAGTTACTTGTAGATCTAGGTGAAAAAGAATTTCTAAAGTATAGTCCACGGTGGGTAATCATTTCCCACCTCCATCCTGATCATGCCTACTTTGTTCGCAAAAAGGAAAACAGTTCAAAATTAGACATAAAGGCGCAAATATATGCACCAGAAAGATACGGAAATATTGATCTTACTATTTTAGAACCGGAGCAATTACTTAAGATTAATAGCTATAAAATAAGAACAATTCCAACAATTCACAGCAAAACAGTAGAAACTTTCGCATATACTGTTAAACACAAAGACAGCAAAATTCTTTATACAGGTGATTTAGTTTGGTTAGAGAAAAAATATCATCACTATCTAACAGATTTAAACCTAGTTATAATGGAGGCAAGTTTTCTTCAAGAAGGGGGCTTTGTACAAAGAGATGAAGAGAACACACTTTGGGGACACACCGGTATTCCCAACTTAATCCGATTGTTTAGTGATTTCACCGATAAAATGCTCATTCTCCACTTTGGCTCCTGGTTCTATGAATTGGGCGCAAAAGAAGCGAGAAAGGAATTGAAAAAGTTAGGGAAGAAAGATGGTGTTCGAATTCTGGTTGGATATGACGGCCAAGTCTTAGAAGTATAAAAATAAAAAGGCCGAGTGACTACAAGCCACCCGACCTAACGAACAAGTTACTCTCTCCTAATTTTGTCAATTGTAGCCGATAAACATGGAATGGGTTAAACGAGGAATCTACCTTCTAGTTTTGGCTGCGGGAATTGCTTTACTGGCATCTTAAAAAGCACTACTCAATTACAAAACTATCTCCGTGCCCGGGATACGCTGTATAACCTTTCAATTCTGTTCTGATCTTCTTAATCGATTTCTGCAACTGTTGGGAGGAAGAGTATTGAAAATCTGTTCGTCCCACACCTCGCCTAAAAATCGTATCGCCAACAAAGGCAATTTTTTCTCTTTTATTAAAAACCGTTATTCCACCGGGGGTATGTCCTGGAGTTGCTAAAATCTCCCACTTCTGTTCACCAATTTCTAAAACATCTCCTTCCTTAATTTCTTTGTCCACTTGGGGAGGAAGAGTAACAACTTTCCAATCCAACCAACGGCAAGCAGAATCAACTGCTTTCCCCAACAGTTTTTTGTCTTGAGGATGGACCAGAAAAGGTATCTCAAAAGCAAGCTGAAGTTCATAAGCGGCAAGAACATGGTCAAAATGACCATGCGTAGCAATTATAAATTGTGGAGATAAATTGTTGTGTAATACTTTTTCACTTATAAAATTAGCCTCGTCTCCAGGATCAACAATAAAACACCGCCAGTTTTCCTCTTCAATAACTAGATAACAATTAGTTTGCAGCTGCCCGACAGTTAATGACTCTATCTTCATCCTTGTATATTATACCTTACTAAAAACACAATAAAATATCATTAACAAAAAAAAATAGGAAAATTACCGGAAAAAGTAGAACTAGCTACTGTAGATGTTTCGTTTATTTCTCTCACCGAGGTATTCTCACTCAGCAGTAAGGGTCATTAGGGAAGTCGCGAATCGCATTACGAGTCTGGAGGATGAAATAATTTTCGTCATCAACGAAATTATGGTTCCCTCGTTTCTTAGACAACTAAGAAAC
>JBMCWH010000019.1:0-11274 GCA_048621635.1 Patescibacteria group bacterium | reverse complement strand
ACACCTACTCCCACTCCCACTCCCGCCCCGCCCGAGCCAATTTCCGGTAAAGAGAAGGTGAAGCTTACTTTGCAGGTTCCAGCTGAATCTATAAAGAACATACTTGGGCAAGATTTGCAAAAAACAAGAACGATTCGTGTGCAAGTTAGGGATGTAGCAGGAAATGTTGCTGTGAAGGATTTGGACCTTTACCAAGGTTGGTTTCAGGCAGTAAACGGTGGTGTTTATGCTAATTGCCATACTGGCAATTGGAGTTCCTGTTTCGCACCTAGTATAAATGTAAATTTGCCCGAACAGTCTCAGTTGCTAGGGAGTTTCGAGAAAGACCATCCCAATTTTATAGCTGCTACTCCTCCGAATTCTGGTGGCTTTCCAATAGGAAGATCGCATTTAGGCGTAAGAGATCCGGACCGTGCTAGTGAGCGAGAAAATTGGGCAATTACTTCTTATGCCTTCGAACCTTTGAATTTGTCAGAAGAAATGAAAGAAGTTGATTGGAAGGATTCCTTAGATTTTTCTTGGGACGATTTGGCAGCAGATGCCGGAGAAAACCAATGGAATGGGAACGATACTCTATCTGCGGGAGAATTTTATACTTATTCTTCTACAGAGGAGTTAGAAGGTTCTTATGATATTAACTCGCGGGGCGTAGCTGTGGTATATGTTCCGGGAAACTTGAGAATTGGAGACAACACTGATAACGGAGCCAATAAATTTGTTTCTCAAGATATGGAGAATAAAGGTCTGGTTTTGGTGGTAGAGGGAGATGTTTTTATTGGTGCTGATATTACAAAGCTGGATGCTTTTGTAATTGCTAATGGGGAGGTAATATTTGAGATGGGGAAAGGAGAAGATGTCTTAACTATTAATGGTGGTTTGGTGGGGCGGGATGGGATTGATGTTCTCCGTTTTTTCTTCCGGATTTACAGGCCAATATTTAGGGTTTGGGCTAATCCCCTTTACGCTCACCCAGGTCATCACCTTCCTCATTTGCGTACGGAAAAAATGCTTTGGCACGAACGGTAATTGTTTTTTAGTTTAGTTTGTTTGTTAAGATGGAAACAGCGGTTTCTCCGTAGGTTCGCTGGCGAATTATTTTTAAGTTATCTAATTCTTGGGGTAAATTTGTTTCCTTAGAATGGTCAAAAACAATTACCCCTTTTGCTTTAAGTATTTTGGAGAGAGACTTAAGCAGTTGCAATTTTTTACCTTCTTTATAAGGGGGAGAAAGGAAGATAAGATCAAATTTATCTTTTCCTGTCTGGGGGTAAATATTTACAAATTGTTGTGCAGCAGCTTTTTCTACCTCTCCCCTACTCTCTAGCCGGCTTGTTTGTAAATTTTGCTTAATAGTGCGAGTACACCCTTGGTCAATATCTACAAAGATAGCTTTTTTTGCTCCGCGGGATAGTGCTTCTAATCCGTAAGAACCTGTTCCTGCATAGAGGTCTAACACTCTAGCATTTTCCACTAAGCCTTTTAACATGGAAAACACTGCTTGCCGGACCATATCTTGGGCTGGCCGAATATGCTTGTTTGTGGGAACTCCTATGTTATGACCTTTTGCTTTTCCGGTAATAATACGCATTGTTGGCGGTTGGGCAAATAATGAATTTTGATTAACTGATTAATGATTTTCGAATCATTTATTATTCATAATTCACTTAATTATTAAAAATGTCAAAAATGTTGAAATTGTTCAACCTTTCGTTTCGCTCATTTGTTCAAGATGTTCAATTTGTTATCAAGCGAACTCAGTAAGCGATTTAATACATTCGATATCTTCAACATTTTCCATCTTCAATCACTTAACGAACTGCTCGTTATCCGTTATACGAGATACGAAATACAAATCTTCTTTGGAACTTGGTGCTTAATGCTTTCTACTGTCTACTAACTACTTCCTATTAATTTCTATTTGTAAGTAATGCGCTGTGTTAATTTGGCGATACTTTTTTTACTTTTTCAGTTATAGCTTTTCTTAAATTTGGGTATTTGTCAAGGGTGTTAAAAATATCAGTGGCAGCTTGCTTGGTTATTTTTACTAATTCCAGGTCAGATAGTTTTGCAATTTTTAAGTCTGGCATTCCGTGTTGTTTTGCTCCGTATAATTCCCCTGGTCCTCGCATTTTCAGATCGATTTTTGCTAACTGAAGGCCAGAGTGTACCTTTTCCAACGCGCGTAATCTTTTATGAGTGGTAGTATCTTGTTTGGGTGTGAAAAGGAGGCAGAAAGATTCCTGGCCTGCTCTGCCTACCCTTCCTCTTAATTGGTGTAGGCTAGCTAGCCCAAAACGGTGTGCTCCTTCAATAATCATAATGTTAGCTTGCGGGACGTCAATGCCCACCTCTATTACTGGCGTAGAGACAAGAATTTTAATCTCTCCTTTGCGAAATTTTGTTAACACTTCTTTTTTTTCCTTGTTGTTCATTTGTCCATGTAAAAGACCTAGTTCTTGTTCAGGAAACACTTTTTGTAATCTCTTGTATTCACTAGTAACTGCTTTTACATCTTCTAGGGTTTCGTGTTCGGATTCCTCAATAAGGGGGCAGATTATAAACGCTTGGTTTGTTACATCTGCTGACCGCTTTCCGCGTTCCGCGTTCCGCTTCTCGATGTTGGCAGGCTTCTTTAGTTGTTCTTTGATCCATTCGTAGCCAGATTTCCTTTTTTGTTCCGGTACCAGCCATGTTTTTACTGGTTTTCTGTTAGGTGGCATTTCGTCCAAAACAGAAATATCTAGGTGCCCGTAAGTGGTTAAAGCAAGGCTGCGCGGTATAGGCGTAGCAGTCATAGTTAGAAGATGTGGTGTTTTGCTGTCAGTATCGATGTTCAGCAGTTTTGCTCTTTGCCTAACTCCGAAGCGGTGTTGTTCGTCAATTATTACTAAAGCCAGACTGTTAAATATCTGTGTACGGTGTAATAATGCGTGAGTACCGATGATGATATCGGTATACCGAGTTCCGCCTACCGCACTCCGCCTCTCTTCGTTTTTACTGTCTGACTGGTTTGATCCTGTTTGTAACGATATGGATAAATTTAAAGGTTCGAGGTGGTTGCTAAAGGTCTCAAAAACTTGTTCAGCCAAAACTTCGGTGGGCGCCATATACGCTACTTGGTGATTTTGTTTTGCTACGGCTGCGGAAACAAGAATTGCGACTATTGTTTTTCCTGAACCAACGTCTCCTTGCAGTAAACGGTTCATTGGTGCTGCTTTTTCTAAATCCGCGAGAATCTCTTCAGTAGCAGTTTTTTGCGCATCTGTTAGTTGGAAAGGTAAATTATCGACAACAGTTTGTATTTCTGGCGCTTCTTTAATTTTCTTAAAAGGTATAGCTTGTTTTCTCTGTTGCCATTTTTCCTTTACCTGTTGATTGCGAAGGTGCATTAAAAACAATTCTTTAAAAGCTAAGTATTTTTGGGCAGCGTGGGCTTTTTTTTTGTTTGGTGGGAAATGAATATTTTGAATAGCTGCTACACCGTTGGTTAGTTGGTATTTTTTTTGTATTTGGTGAGGGATAAGGGCAAGATGTGATTTTATTTCCTTAGGCGAGGTATTGTTTAGTACCCAGTTGATGCGGGACCGTAGCCACTTTGATGAAACCCCACTTGTTTCTGAGTAAATAGGGACAAGGCCTGCAGTGTGTATCGGTTCAGTAGTCTGCTCATTTTCTGACTGTCTTTCTCCGTTGCTCTCTGTTTTCTCATATTTGGGGCTAAGAAACGCAGGTTGGCCCGAGAAGGATTTAAGCTTACCAGAAAAGAAGAATGTCTCTTGGGGATGGATGTTTTTGGCCAGGTAGTGTTGATTAAACCAAACTAGGAGCAAAGTGCCACTTTCGTCGGTAACAACAGCTTTAGTAAGTTTCTTACCGTGACGAGTAAAAATATTGTTTATCTCCAGCACCGTCCCTTTTATAGTTGACTGTTCTCCTGCTACTAATTCGGTAATTTTTTTTATTTTCGAAAAATCTTCGTATCGATGCGGGTAGTGTTGGAGTAGATCCTTTGCTGTTTTTATTCCTAACGTTTTCAGCTTTTGTTTGTATTTTTCACCAATAAAAGGGATGGCTGTGACTGGTTTAGTAAGCTTCATCTATTTACCTTCCGAAAAATATGGGAAGAATTGAGCTTAAGACCATGGCCAAAGAGGAAATTATGGCTAGTATCTGCCAAATTTTTTTATGTTTTTTGAAAAATTTCATTGTTAATTCAGGATAGCACAGAAATGTAATTGTTTGTAGCATGTTTTTGCCTAGGCGATCAAAACAGCCCTAACTTCAAATTTGGTTTTTTCAAGATTTTTTAGTTTAGCTTTAACCAACCTGGGTTACAGCCTTCCTTTTGGCTAGGTTTTGTTTTTTTTTTTGCTATCAGTTCCTTATCTTTGTTATTTTTTATTGATTTGTGGATGACCCCTGGTTTTCTTTTTGTTATAATTGTGTTTGTCATGTTTAGAAGTTCCTCTTTGTTTAATCATCGGTTTAACTCCTTTAAGCGGCGGCGAGTGAAAAACTCTCAGCGGAGTTTCTTGCAGATAGCGGCGGTGGGTGCCTCTGTTTTGTTTATCTTGTTTGTTCTGGGATCTTTTGCTCTTTTGGGGGTATTTCTTTACTATTCTAAGGATCTCCCCCAGCCGGGAAAGCTTGTTAACCGCGAACGCTCGCTTTCTACCCGAATTTATGATCGCAATGGCAAACTTTTATACGATGTTCATGAAGATCAAAACAGGACACTTGTCCGTTTGGGTGATTTGCCGGAAGATTTAGTCCACGCTACCTTGGCTGCGGAAGATGCTGATTTTTACTCACATCAAGGGTTTGATTTAATTGGTATTGCTAGAGCAGTTTACAATATTGCTGTGCACCGAGAACTGCAAGGAGGTTCTACTATTACCCAACAGCTTGTGCGCAACACTTTGATTAGTTCTGAACGTACCTTGACGAGGAAGATAAAAGAGTTTGTGTTAGCGTTACAAATTGAAAGAAAATATAGTAAAGATGAGATTTTGGAAATGTATTTAAATGAAGCTCCCTATGGTGGGCAACTTTACGGTGTAGAAGCTGCCGCACAAGCTTATTTTCGTAAGTCGGCTAAAGATGTGAATTTAGCTCAATCTGCTTTTTTGGCTGGTCTTTCTCAGGCACCATCTCGCTATTCTCCTTATGGTTCTGACCCTGAAAGAGCGGAGAACAGGCGCAAGTATGTTTTGTATTTGATGGCTACCCGTGGTTGGGTAGGAGTGGATGGTCAGCGCCATTATTTAGAAGAGGATAGAGCAGAACAAGCAAAAGATGTTGAGCTCACTTACGCTCCTCCGGGAGGAGAATTTAAAGCTCCCCATTTTGTTATGTACGTAAAGGAGTTGTTAGGAAACCGGTTCGGAGAAGATTTGATTGCTCGCAGTGGTTTGCAAGTTCGTACTACCTTGGATTTAGAGATGCAGCAGCGGTTACAGCAAATTGTTAGAGAGGAAGTGATGAACGCGCAGAAATATAAAATTGGTAACGGAGCGTTGGTAGTAATTGATCCAAGGACAGGAGAGCTCTTGGCAATGGTCGGTTCTCGAGACTTCTTTGACGAGAATTACGATGGTCAGGTAAATGTAACTCTTCGTCCTCGCCAACCTGGTTCTTCTATTAAACCCATTACCTACGCTACGGCTTTTGAGCAAGGCTATACTCCGGCAACAGTTCTTTTTGATGTTCCTACTTGTTTTCCTGGAGGTGCTGGACAGCAAGAGTATTGTCCGGGAAATTACGATGGGAAATATCGAGGGCCGCTGCCTTTGCGTTCTACTTTAGCTAATTCAATAAATGTAGTAGCTGTGAAGCTACTTAAATTAGTAGGTGTGGATTCTATGCTAGACACAGCGAAAAAAATGGGGATATCTACTTTTGATGATCCTTCTCGGTATGGTTTAGCGCTTACCCTGGGTGGGGGTGAGGTAACTTTGTTGGAGCTAACTAATGCTTATTCTGTTTTTGCTGCGGAGGGTAATTATCGAGATCCACAAGCAATATTAAAAGTTACTGATTCTCATGATCGTGTTTTGGAAAAATTTTCTCCTTCTGAAGGACGGCGAGTTCTTTCTGAAGAAACAGCCTTTCTAATTTCTGATATTCTTTCCGATAATGCTGCCAGGACACCTATTTTTGGTCCTTGGAGTTATTTGCATATTCCTGGTTATTCTGTGGCTGTGAAAACAGGGACTACTAATGACATGATTGATAACTGGACTGTTGGTTACACTAAGTCTTTAGCTGTGGGGGTATGGGTGGGTAATAATGATAATTCTCCTATGGGTTATATCTCTTCTGGTTCGGTGGGCGCTTCCCAGATATGGAATAGAGCAATGAAAGCGTTGTTGGAGGAGAAGGAAAACGAACCGTTTGAGAAACCAGAAGGTGTGGTGGAAGAAACTGTTTGCCGGCTTTCCGGTAAAACTCCCAACAGTTGGTGTAATCACGAGGATTATGTTGATGAATGTGATACTTACAACGAATATTTTATTGATGGTACAGTGCCTATTGAACGTTGTGAATTTCATCAACTGTTAGAAATTTGCGAACCAGATGGTAAATTGGCTTCGGAGGCTTGTGAAGCAGCAGGAGAAACAGAAAAGAAAGTATTTATTGATTTCCAAGCTCAGCTGCCTGAATGGCAGGAATCTGTTGATACCTGGGTGGAGGAGCAATACGGTGATGATGATAAATACCATCCGCCAGAAGAAGAATCGGAACGGTATTTCCATCCGGATGACAAAGAAGAGCCTTGGGTCAAAATTATCGACCCGGAGGCGGATAAACTTCCCCTAGAATTTAACTCTAAGGTGGAAGTAATTACTCCTTATTCTGTTAACAAAGTTGTTTTCTATTTAGATGGTGAACAGGTTGGCGATTCTGTTACCAGTTCTCCTTATGAAAAGGATTTTGAGCTTACGGAAGATGATATTGGTGAACACGAGTTAAAGATCAAAGCTTATGATTCAGGAGGTAATGTGGGAGAAACTAAGAAGACAATTACAATTGAAGAAAAGGATTAAGCCAATTTTAAATTTTGCCACGGAGTTTGGCATTGACAGCTTCTTTCATCCAGCTAATTATTTCTTTTCTTATTGGTTGGATATCTTCGTCTCTTAGGTTTTTTTCTTCCGAGTAATAGCGTATATTGAAAGTAACAGCTTTTTGCTCAGCTTCCTTTAGTTTTTTATCCTGATAAATATCTTTAACCTTAATTGTTAGTTTTGTATGCTTTTCTTTATATCTTTCTTCCAATTTGTTAATAGTTTCTCCTATTAAAGTTCTGTCACTTACTAAAAAGGTTAGATCTTCGATTATTGGGGGAAATTCTGGTTCTGGGTGGTAAGTTATCCTGGGATTAGCATGTTTTAATAATTTTTCAAGGTTTATTTCTGTTGCGTAAATTTCTCCTTTGATTTCGAAATTTTCTGTTACCATACTTTTAATTTGGCCGACCTTCCCCAGTTTGTCTTCGCCTGCAAAAATTTCTGCGGTTTTCTGTGCCTGCCAGAGATAGGTTTTTTTTACTGGGGAGAAGCGCAGTTTTGTATTCAATTCCTTCGCAATTCTTTGCAGGATTCCTTTTAATCTAAAAAAGTGGGTGTTGCCTTTTTCCTCTTGGGTGTATATTACTGCGCTTAGCATTTGTGTTTCGGTGGGAAGGGTCTTCTTTGGGTGCGTATTGAATACCCGGTTAATTTTGAACAGTTTTAACTTTTCCCTTGAGAATTGGTTTTGAGCTACTGTTTCCAACATTTGAGGTAGCAAAGAAGGACGTAAATGAGTGAGGTCGTCTGTGAGAGGGTTTTTGAGCTCTAAAATGCTTTTATTAAGCTCCATTTCGGATTTAACCAGTGTTTCTTTACTAGTTAAGGTGTAATGGTATGTTTCTAAAAAGCCGCCTCCTTGCATTGCTGTGCGAATTTGCTTTTCCTGTTTAAAAGTAGGTTCTTCGTAATGTAATTTTTCTGGCAGTGGGGGGAGGTTTACAGGTAAGTTTTGGTAGCCGTAGATGCGAGCGATTTCTTCGATCAAATCAGGGTAAATTTCAATATCTTCAGCTCGCCAGGAAGGGACTGTAGCTGTGATGGTGTTGTCTTCAATATTGAATTCAAAACCTAGATTTTCCAGAATTTTAGTGCATTTGTTTGTCTGTAATTCCGTTCCCAAGTATTTTTGGATTTGATTTTTTGTTACTGTGACTTGATGCGGCTTGTATTTTTTGTTTTCTATGTCTATTAGCTGGCTAGCTATTTTTGCATTCGCTTCTTGTTTTAGGTAGTGAACAGCCTGTGTTAGTGCAGGAATAACTCCTTGGGGGTCCATACCTTTTTCAAACCTAGTTGCAGCTTCTGTGCGAAAACTTATTTTTTTGGTAATGGTACGGATTTTTAATGGATTGTAGATTTGCACAAATAGCACTACTCGTTCGGTTTGTTTGCTAACACCGGAGTTTTTTCCTCCCCTAATTCCGCAAAGGTCAATTAACCGTTCGCGATCTTGGATCACTATAGTTCCCGAAGGGAGATTTCTTTCTACCCCGTCCAGAGTTACTATGCTCTCCCCTTCCCTACTTTCTCTTAAATTCATTTCCGTGCCTTTTATTTTGTCATAGTCAAAAATATGCATTGGCTGGCCGCGCTCAATCATAAGGTAGTTAGTGACGTCGATAGCATTGTTTAACGGGCGTATTCCTACTGCACTAAGCCTATTTTGGACTTTTTGTGTGGAGGGTTTGACATTAATATTGTCTAAAACCAGGGCGGTAAAGCGGGGCGCTAGTTCTGGTTTTTCTATATTTATCTTTAAGGGAAGTGTTTTGGTTTCAGGCTCCAACTTTAAGGGAGCAACAGTATCTTCGAATTTGGTTTTTAGACCAAAACGAGGAAGTATAGTGCCTAATTCGCGGGCAATCCCCAAAACAGAAAGTGCATCCGGACGGTTAGGAGTGATCTCAATTTCGAACAATGTGTCTTTACCAGTTTCCTTAGTATCTTCCACGGAAAAACCGCATAAGGATAAATATTTACTTATTTCTTTTGTTGAAGCTTCCGTGTCCAAGAAGTCTAACAGCCATGTTTTAGGAATTATAATATTCATCAGAATTGCTCCAGAAAATGGGTCTTGTTTTGGTACAATACGCGAAGATCGTCAATATTTAGGTTAGAGTTCATTAGGAATACGCGTTCCACTCCCCAGCCGAAGGCAAATCCGCTAACTTTTTCGGGGTCCAGGTTTCCATTTTTAAGTACTTCGGGATGAACCATTCCTGCTCCGCCCAATTCCGACCAACCACCGAAGCAATAGCGGCATCCTTTTCCGTCGCACAATGCGCAAGATACATCGATTTCAAAAGAAGGTTCTGTAAAGCGGAAGTCATAGGGTCTTAGTCGGTATGTTCTGTCCTTTCCGAAGTATTCGCGGACAAAAAAGTCTAGAGTTCCCTTTAGATGAGTAATATTTATATTCTTATCTATTACTAAGCCTTCGAATTGATAAAATGTTGGTGCATGGCTGATGTCTGCTTGGCGCCGGTCGCAGCGGGAGATGTTAATCATCCTGATTGGTGCTCCGTATTTTTGCATCTCTCTTACCTGACCACTAGATGTGTGCGGAGTTAGCACCAAAGCGGTGTTTTTCTCTTTCCGCCTTCCGCCTTCCGCCTTCCGCTTCCCGTCTATGTAGAATGTTTCCCATTCATCCCTTGCGGGGTGGTTTTCAGGCATGTTTAAGCTTTCAAATGCGTACCAGTCCGTTTCCACTTCTGGATATCTCCGACGTACAAACCCCAGCCGATGGAAAATTTTTTCTATTTGGTAAATGGTTTGGGTTATAGGGTGTAGATGTCCTAATTCAGGTGGTTCGCCGGGTAAGGAAATGTCTAGCCATTCCTGTTTAAAACTTGGTTTCTTTTCCGCGAGCAGGTTTTCTTTTTCTTCTATTTTCTGAGCAAGCTTTTCTTTAAGTTGGTTTATCTTTTGTCCCCATTTTTTTCTTTCCTCCGGTTTTAGAGTACCCAATTGACTAGTTAGTTCAGAAATAGCTCCGTCCTTGCCTAAAATTTGTTTTTTTAGTTTTTGCAGAGTTTTGTGGTTTGTGGTGGAGGCTAGTTTTTCTTGGAATTTGTTGGCAATATTTTCGATTTTCTCTTCCATGGCATTTTGTTATTATTTGATTTCTTCTACAATTTTATCGAAGGTTTCTCTATCCCGGGCAGCAATTTCAGCCAGCATTTTTCTGTTGAGATTGATGTCGTTTTCTTTAAGTAAGTGTATAAATTTGCTGTAAGGAAGATTGTGCGGGGTTAGTGCTGCATTTATTCGCTGTATCCAAAGTTTTCGGAAGTCTCGTTTGCGTAATTTTCTTCCTGCAAAAGCATGCTCGCCTGCTCGGAGATAAGCCTCCTTTGCCCGCTTAATAAGCTTTGAGCGGGTTCCTTTGTAACCTTTTGTTTTCTTAAGTATTTTCTTGTGTCTGCGGCCCCGTTGTGGGCCTGTAGTTGATCTTGGCATATTATTTTGGTCTAAGAACAAGTGTCATTATTCTTCCTTTGCGTGTGGTATCTTTCTCCACTTCAGTTTCTTCACTTAATTCTTCCTTTATTTTTTCCAATTTTTCTTTGCCAATTTTCGGATGGCTAATCATTCTCCCTTTGAACAACATTTCAAAAGTTACGTAGTTTCCTTCAGCAAAGAATTCTCGTGCTCGGTTAATTTTGATTTTCAAATCGTTTTCCCCAATATTAGGCCCGATTCTTAATGTTTTTCCTTCCTGCGCCTTTTCTTTCTTTTCCTTTTCGCGGCGTGTGTCCTTCTTTTCAGTAATAAATTTGTGGAAATCTAATATTTTTGCGACGGGAGGATCAGCCTTTTTTGTTATAAGTACAAGATCTAGATTTTCCTCTCTTGCCTTTTTCAGAGCCTCTTTACGATCCATGATTCCTAGGTTTTCTCCATCAGAATCAATTACCCGTAGTTTATCTATTTTTATATTTTGGTTAATTTGGTAATATTTTCTTCTCACTCTGTGGCAGCTATGATAGCATGTTGCCTTGCTTTTGGCAAGGAAAGATGAATATTGATTAGCTGATTTTCGAATAAAGAGAGACAAGTAAGTAGTTAGCATTAAGCGTTTAGAATCACCTAATCACTCAATCATTTACATTTTGCGCATTTGTTGAAAATGTTGAAGTTGTTCAATCGTTCGCTTCGCTCACTTGTTCAAGGTGTTGAAAATGTTTGCAAATGAACA
>JBMCWH010000018.1:0-12485 GCA_048621635.1 Patescibacteria group bacterium | reverse complement strand
TTCCTACTTCCTACTAATTCCCATTCGTACTATTCGGATAATTTGCAGCACAATAGAATTCATTCTTTAACTCTTTGTAGCTTATTCGCTATACCAGTCTCTAGTTTCTTATCTCTGATCTCTATTTGTAGTATTCGTAACAATTCGTTGTATAAATAGAATTTTATACCTCAATTATTCGTAGCCTATTCACCACCCTAATTCGCTATTACCAATTCCCGCATATTTCCTGAATTATTACCGCATGGGTGTGTTAGCATTAAAATTACAGATATCCTGAACTAGGAAAGAGACACGAACACAAAAAGGAGGGTTTAACATGAAAGAGGAAACAGTAAAAGCTTTGCAAAGAAAGCTAAGCACACTGTTAGCAAAACGCCACAAAAATGTTACCGTAAAAGTACACTTAGAAGCTGCGTTTAGAGACAAAAAGAAAATTGTAGTTCAAGTATACGTAAATAGACAGAAAAGAACCGAAATGGAATTTAGCCCTAAATACATCAAACAAGCTGTTTTGGAAGAGCAAACATTAGAAACGACAAAAAGGGTAGATTCTTTTAGCCTTGAGGATTTACTGCGGATTCTCTTACACCCCTGGCCGGAGGTAGCACCAACCGAGCGCTGAAACAAATATACGGGACGGACAAAGTATATTGAAATGGTCCGTCCCCTTTCTTTTGCAAAATTGATTAGAAATTGATAAACTTAAGATAATCTTAAAAAGCGTAAATCTTGGAAAATGTCACCAAGAGAAACAAACACGCTGAGAAAACAAGCTTATCACAAGCGTAGACTTCTCCGGAAAGCAGTCCGTTACCTGCAAAAATAAGTTGAAGTAAGGTTGGTACCGCCTTCAGTAAAGGCCCTTGCGCAAGCAAGGGCGTTTGTTTTTTTTACAACAATGAAAAAACAATTTGATCCACAAAAAGTCGAAGACAAGCTTTACCAGATGTGGAGGGAAAAAGGTTACTTTACCCCAGAAATACCAGAAGACAAAAGTAAGAAACCTTTTTCCATATTGCTCCCACCACCCAATGCCAATGACCCTCTCCATATTGGACACGCTCTTTATGTTGTAGAAGATATTCTTTGCCGCTATCACAGAATGTTAGGAGATTCCACCTTATTCCTTCCAGGAACAGACCATGCAGGTATTGAAACCCAATTTGTATATGAACAAGAATTGCAGAAAAAAGGGCAAAGCCGTTTTGATTTTGATAGAAAAACTCTTTACAAAAAAATAGAAACATATGTAGAAAAGAACAGAGGAATCGCTACTCAACAATTAAGAAAATTAGGATTCTCCTTAGACTGGACAAGGGAAGCCTACACCATGGATCCAGAAATATTGGAAACAGTATTTGACACGTTTCGTAAGCTACATAAAGACGGCCTAATCTATCGTGGGGAGCGCCTGGTAAATTACTGTACCCAATGTGGGACTGCTTTCTCTAACTTAGAAATAAATTACGTAGAAAGAAAAGACCCGCTTTATTACCTAGAGTACGGTCCTTTCACTTTAGCTACTACAAGACCAGAAACAAAATTTGGAGATACAGCTGTAGCAGTACACCCAGAAGACGCCCGCTACAAAGATTTGGTAGGAACAAAATTCACCTACCAATCACTTATTGGTCCACGCGAAATGCAAGTAATAGCTGATAAACTGGTCGACCCTGAATTTGGCACAGGTGCAGTCAAAGTAACCCCTGCCCATGATCCCAACGACTTTGAAATGGCACAAAGACATGACCTGCCCATTATTAAAGTAATAAACAGAGAAGGTAAATTAACAGAAGAAGCAGGTCGGTTTGCCGGACTAACGGTAAAAGAAGCTCGCAAACAAGTAGTAGAAGAACTTAAAGAAAAAAGAGAATTGGTAAAAATAGAGCACAATTATAAACACCGGGTAGCAACATGTTATCGATGCGGAACAACCATTGAACCCTTACTAATGCCTCAATGGTACGTGAATACAAATTCTAAATTTCAAATCACAAATGACAAATTAAAAGAAAATATAGGAAAAGAAAAAACCTCACTTAAAGAATTAGGAATCGCAGCGGTGGAAAAGGGTCTGCTGAAAATTATTCCGAAAAGATTTAAAAAAATCTATCTCCATTGGATGGAAAACTTAGAAGACTGGAATATTTCCCGTCAGATTGTCTGGGGGCCAAGAATTCCTGCTTGGTATTGTCTAGAGTGTAATCCCAATATTAGGCTAACATTCATAAACTCTGCTGGAAAAGAAATAGCAGATAATTATCAAAATCTTAAAGACAACTACACAATAAAAGAAATTAAAGAAGGTCTCCAACAGCTTACAGCACCTAAAGATTCTTCCTACTTTTTAGAAAAAGGAAATTGCCCCCACTGTAACAGCAACGCCGTGGTCCAGGAAACAGATACCTTTGACACCTGGTTTTCTTCAGGCCAATGGCCCCTTACTACTCTTGGTTACCCCGACAGTAGGGATTTTGAATATTTTTACCCTACATCTGTTCTAGATACCATGTGGGATATTCTGTTTTTCTGGGTAGCGAGAATGGTAATGCTAGGAGTTTACCGTACAGGAGAAGTGCCGTTCAAAGTAGCTCACATGCATTCCCGTGTAGTAGATGAAAAGGGACAAAAGATGAGCAAGAGTAAAGGCAATGTACTAAATCCTTCTGACATTGTTGAAGAATACGGAGCAGATGCGCTACGGATGGCCTTGGTCTTCGGAGCTTCACCAGGAAGCGATATTTCTCTAGGAGATGATAAATTACGTGCAATGAGAAACTTCGGTAACAAGATTTGGAACGCAACACGCTTTGCGCTAGCCGCCCTGAAGAACACGGACGAAATTTGTGTGAATCCTTCCCAGAATCTGCTTAAATCCGTACACCATCCAGACGACATAAAAATTATTGAAGATTTAAACAAAACAATTGAAAAGATTAACGATAACTTAAAAAATTACCGCTTTGACTTCGCAGCGGAAAATCTCTACCATTTCTTTTGGCATACCTTTTGCGATGAATATATTGAGAAAATAAAACCTCGCATCTACGAAAAAGAAAACGAAGGAGCAAAAACACAAAGGCAGGCATTGGAAACACTTTTTCACACCCTCATCACTTCTCTCAAACTTCTACATCCCTTTATGCCCTTTGTAACTGAGGAGATTTGGCAAAAAATAAAAAAAGAAGAAGAAAATTTGAATCTATCGCTTGAAGAGTCAATAACAATTGCCCCTTGGCCGGAAGAGAAGTGAGACAGGTTGAAAAACCGGTTAACCCTCTTCCCGATTCGCAATAATTTACAACATAATAGGATTCATTCCTTCCTTAAACATTTGCAATAATTCGCTATACCAGTTACCAGTTTCTAGTCTCTAATCTCTATTTATTTAAAATTTAAAATTGGTAATTTAAAATTGGGGATTTGGGGCTCACATTACTGGTTCTTCATTGCTTCCGCACCAATCTCAGCACTTTCTGTTTCTTCCTCTTCTGTTACCGGTTCTTCAACTTCTTCCTCAACAGGTGCTTCCTCTTCTTCACCCTCTTCCTCTGCTCTTTCCGCAGTGGCTTCAATTTCATCAACCGGAATTTCTTCAACTACTTCCTCTACCTCTTCCATTTCTGCTTCCTCAATTTTAACAACCAAATCATCAGAAGAGTGTCCCACTACATCGACTTTTGAAAAATCTAAAGAGAGGTCTCCTACAGTAACAGCATCATCAGCCTCTTCAAGGTTAGAAACATCCACTTCTATAGACGAAGGGATATCTTGAGGAAAGCACTCCAACTCTAAATCTGTGAGAAGATGTAAAAGCATCAGATCAGAAGAACGAACAGCGGTAGACTCACCCACAATTTCTATTGGAACCGTAACCGCAATCTTCTCCCCTTCCTCAACACGACGGAAATTAACATGCATAACTTCATCCGTCACCGGATGTTGCTGCACCTCTGTAACCAAAACATCAACGGTCTCGCCAGGAATTTGTAAACTAGCAATAGAGGATTCTCCTGAATCTAAGTAGGTACGCACAAAATCGTCGTGGTCTACAACAAGTGGGAGGGATTCTTTCCCTCTTCTTTCAAGGATAGCCGGGACGTTGCCTTCTCGGCGTAACTGTTTTGTCTTTTTTCCAAATATTTCTCGTTCTCTTGCTTTAAAGTCGACCATAAGGTTTCTTCCTTCACAAGTTCATGCACATTAAGTACATCATCAGGTTCTACTGGACGAGCCCCAAAAAACCGCTTTACCTCCCAAGGTACCAAATCAGTGTTAAGCGGTTGTATATTATGTCCACCAACACTAAGTGTAGCCAAAAGTTCACTACTACAATGGCTACAAACCACATAAACTAAACCTGCTACTCGCGAATCAGCCAAAGGAACAACTTTAGCTTCCTTTAAAGAATTACCACACTGATAACATTGCGCCTGATTTAAGAACTGCGAAAGGATCTTTGAATTCATTAGATATAAGTAGATCCAAGTCTTATGGTACCAGAAAGGTATAGAGAAGTCAATGGCACAGAGGGTTCCTCCTGCTATTTCTCAACCCACCCACGGGATTTTAATTTCTGCCGCAAAAACCCTTTTTCCTCCCATCTTTTCCTTTCTGCATACAAAGAATTAACAAAAGAAACATGGCCACGCATGCGGGTAAGAAAACTTTGCCAACGCGCTTGATCCTCAGCTAGCTCAGCCTGAGAAAGAAGCAAAGAACGCCTCGCTTGGATCAAATCATTAGTTGCTTGCAAAAAATCATCTTCCGAAACAGGATAAGAAACACCACTTTGGTCAAAGATTAACTTAGTTTTTACCAAAGACAACGCTTCCCCTGTGTAATAAAGAGATTCTGCCAAATACTCCTTTGCCCTGGCAGTTCCCGAAATCTTTGTAACATTCGAAGGGCTAAAAATTAAGTTAAAAAACCAAGAAAGCTGCAATGTCTTTTCTTCTGCCGAAGAGAAGTAAGCACGTGCTTGATCAGCATCCGCAATAACAGTATCAACGTGAAAAGAGGATAAATTAGATTCCGCTCTAAAAAGAGCCTGCTCACCTCTCCAATTACAAAAAAGATATAAAAATAAAGGAACAAACAAAAAAACTCCCACCACACATAAAGAAACCAAAGAAAGAAAAGCCCGCTTAGTTACAAGAGAAGTAACCTGACACAGTTGGGAAGGGAACACACCAAAAAATCTTTTCAGAGGAGATAAAATTTTCTGCTTAGGCGCATGAGCAGGAGTTTCTTCCGAACTTTCAGCTAAAGGCTGATCTATACGTTCTTCTGCCCGCTTCCGACGATAACTTTTCACCGTCTTTTCCACACCTTCAACTAAGGAAGGTTCCGCTTCCCATCCCAATTCCTTTTCTGCTTTATTAGGAATAGGCAAAGAAGGAAGATCAGGAACATTTGAACTAGATTGAAAAACAACTTTAGTCCGCTTAGGAGCATGTTCTTTAACCAAATAAGCTAATTCCAATTCAGTAATAGGTTTACGCGGAGAAATGGGGTAAACAGAATCAGAAGTACCCTTGGCAAACATTGCCGCTAGCAACCCGTCTAAAGCTGCAGTGTAATAGACATAGTAAAGTTTACGCGTACCTTCTCCTTCAACAACCAAATCCTCCCCCGCCAGCAAATTAGAAATAAGCCTTCCCAAAACACCCATCTCCGGTAAAGATATCTGGGAACCATATATATTACCCAAACGAACAATCCGTGCATTTAAGTCATGCCGCTGTATATATTCCCAAACTAAGGCTTCAGCAAACTGCTTTCCTTCAACTAACGAATACAGCTTTTCCCTTTTATCAGGATCAGAGGAAAAAAATTCTGGGTGATAGGAAACATTTGCAAATTTACGGTAAATATCTATCCAAGAAGCTAATAGAAAACGTGCGCGATTTCGACGTGCCAGTTCTAATAAATTCTTTGTTCCTTCCGCATTAGTAAGAAGAGAAGTAAGACCATCACTGTCTTTTTTTACATCCGTCTCTAGTTTTGCTAGATGAAAAACAAAATCAACATTTTCCAAACCCTCGGGCAAACCATCCGTGATATCTGCTTTGATAAAGGAAAAACGGGACTCTCCCTCTAGTTTAGGAAACCCAGAACTTTGGTCGGAGGAAAGATTATCAATAACAACAACATTAAATCCAAACTTTAAAAGACGAAAAGAAATGCCAGTACCTAAAGGACCAGCACCACCAGCAACTACTACTTGAGGATGTTTTTTTCCGAGAGCGGACAGAATCTCTCTTTCCATGGGCTTGTTATTAGTATAGTAAAGAGCAGAATTGATAACAAGAGGATCGTGCTAAACTATAACTATGATAAAAGCAAAAAAGAAGTTCGGGCAAAACTTTCTTACTAACCCCAAAATTAGCAACACAATAATAAAATCTGCCAATCTAAACAAAAATGACGTAGTTTTAGAAATAGGTGCAGGAACAGGAATACTTACGCAAAAAGCAGCTTCCGAAGTACAAAAGTTATACACGGTAGAAATAGACCAAGACCTTATTCCCTTGCTAAAAGTAAATTTAAAAAATTCCGAAAACGTAGAAATCCTCAATAGGGATATTTTGCAAATAGAAATTGGCAAGTACAACAAAAACAAGAATTTAAAAATACTTGGTTCTATCCCTTTCCAAATAACATCTCCCTTACTTCACAAACTTATAGAAGAAAACTGTTGGGAAGTTGCTGTATTGCTTATCCAAAAAGAAGTAGCAGATAAAATAACAGCAAAACCTCCTCAAGCAAATTATTTATCCATATTCACTGCTACTTACGTAAATGCTAACAAAATAAAAAATGTCCCACGGACAGCATTTGAACCACAACCCCAAGTAGACGGAGCAATTGTTAAGTTGGAGCCTATAGAAAGAACAACAATCAACCCCCAAAAATGGAGCACCTTCCTTCATCTAGGATTTAAGCAACCACGGAAAATGCTAAGAAATATATTTCCTGAGACTCAATTAAGAAAGGCAGAGATAGAGCCTCAAGCGCGCCCACAACAACTGACAATAGATAATTGGCTAGACTTGTATCAGACAGTAGAAAATATATCTAGGAGTTAGTGGACGTATAGGAACAAAGGGTCGTTACCCAAAAATTTTAAACATTAATTTCAAAGGCAGAGAATAATACTTCACTAACGGCTTAGGAAAAACAACTTCCTTTCCTCCAAACTTTTTCTTAAAATATGTAAAGCCTCGCCAATCCTTAGTTTGCTTATGGTAACGCGAATCATAAATTCCTTCAAAATCAAAGAATCTCTTGTCCCGCTCTTTAGCCAGCTTGATTGCTTCCCAAAGAACCAGATATCCTGCTAACAAATCACGTCCCTCTTCCGAAGTTGCCGCGTGGTGATAAAAAGCAGTTTTTTTGTGTGTAAACAATAAACACCCTGCAACCGGATGCTCTAGGCCATTTCCTTTTTTTCTAGGCTTCTTCTTCCTTGCTAAAAGTAAAGAGGCTTTTTTTCCAAAGCTCTTAGCTTTTGTTTTTAAATCTTCCCAATCTGGTGTGTAGAATTTTTTCCTTCCCCCGGTTCTTCTCAAGATTTTACAAAACAGTCTTAGTTGCTCAAAATTATCAGCAGGGTAACGATTAACACACAACAAACTCTTTGCTTTGCGAATGGAATATTGCGCGTCCGAATCCAAACTTTCTTTAATTTTGGCCAAATCTGTTTCTAAATCCAAGTATAATGTTTTAGTAGGTAACAAAGGCCAAGTATCTTCTTGCAAATAGGAAGGTCTTTTTTCTATACCAAAAAAAGGTTCAATCTTTACAAACAAAGCATGGTATTTTCTAGCAAGTTTATCTAGAGATTTTTCCTCCGGTATTGCTACTGGATGTTGAATTTTTATTACCGAACCTACCCACGGTAACTTTTTAATAAAACAGCGAACAGCAAAATTCTTACACCTAACTTCTTCTACCAACCACCCCTTTCCCCTCATATATTCAGCATATTCTCCCGATTGACGAAGTGGTTGCGATAATAATTCGGAAAATATGCGGGAATTATCAGTCATGTTAACTTATGGCGGAGCTTCCTTTTGAAGGAAACCAATTTCCAGAAAGTTTGGTAACCAAGGTTGAATATTTTATACACTGCAGGATTGATAACTAAATCGTAAGAGTCAATAAATTCATAAATATCACCACCAAAACCCAGCTTAAACCTTGTAAAACCCCACCAATCGTCATTTTTGTTATCTGTTGCTCCCCACATATCAAATATAGTACAGTCATATTTTTTCCCTAAACAGATACCTTTCCACATTGTCCGAGCTGAATGTTGAAGATTTCTTTTTTTTAAGCTTGTTCCACCGTATGGATAATAAAGAATCTGGTTATAAGTGAAAAACATATTCGCAGTCAACGGCTCAGGATCATCTTCGTGATAAGCAATCATAATATGCGCCATTTCTTTCGGAGCTAGGTATTTCCACAATGTACGGTAATAATTATCAGGATGAACAAAAAAATCTTCTCTGGTTGCGGTTTGTCTTTGTAAATAGATGAATTTTTCTAAACCTTCTTTATTGGACTCATTTTTTACTCTAATACCTTTTCTTCTTGCGTAACGGATATTATAGCGAGTCTTCGACTTCATATTTGTTAAAATCTGGTCTTTAGATGGAGATATGTCAATAAGAACTGTTTTCTTTGCAAATGAATTACGAGGGGACTTAACACAGCTTTGCAAAAATAACTTCTCCTGGGAGGTTAGCTGCCTGCGTTCCTCCTTATCCTCATTTGTTTCTTTAGGATCCAATTTTCTTTTTATTATGTTGGGACAGTCAAAACGGATAACAGAACAATTATTTTCTTTTGCTGTCTCTCTAAGCACACGCCAATCAATATTTTCTGGATCTACACGCAAACAATAACCAATATTTTTGTTAAGCACAGGCATTTTGTGCAAGGTAAATTGCACATTCTTAACTGTAATGGCTTTATTACCCAGCGCTGTTTTAAAATCCCCCCACGGCTTAGATTGTGCTATATGTTCAGGTAGATCTTCAAAATCTGACATCAGGTCTTAGTTTAACAAATTGCTAGGAAGAATAATAGTTAAGCTATCATTCTAATATTCTCTCGCAACGAGCCGGATATTAAACACCCGAACAAGCAAGCAATAAAACAATTGAACAGGAAAAGAAAAGGAACAAAGTAGTATAACTTCTCATAAACCGTTAACCGTCAACAGCCAACTAACTCCCAACTTTATATTCCGGACAGATATGACGATATTCACAATAATCACAAAGAAACCCTGGCTCCGCTGAGAATTTACTCTCTCTGATCTTTTCCAAAGTCTCTACTAATTCCTCGCGCTTCTCATCCAAATCTTTATCTGTTCTTGTAGTGGTAACTTTCTTATTACCGGAAACAAAGTACAGAGCTAAAGAACCAGAGGATAAGCCTAAAGCATCTCTTGCTGCCAATGCGTAAATTGTAAGCTGATCATCCCGATCTACCTGGCTTTGCTCCTTAACACGCCCCGTCTTGTAATCAATAATTTCAACCCCATTCTCCAACTGGTCAACCCGATCAATAGAACCCAACAAAGGAATACCATCTATATTCAATTTAAACTTCTTCTCCAGATAAATAGGCTTGCCCAATTTTTCTTGATAAGAATTATAATAAGTAGTTAAGAGTTGTTTACCTTCCGCAAATCTTTTCTCACGATGTTGCTCAGAATCATAACCTTCCTCAATCCAATGATTTCCATACAGTTCTAGTAAGTAATCTAAGTCCTTTTCAGAAAACAAATCAGCGCGGTGAAAGTCACGTAAAGTACGGTGAATAGTTTGCCCGAAACTAAGTGCATGATGAGGTAAAGTAGGTACACCTAAAACATAGCGGTATTTATATTTCAGAGGGCACAATTCAAATGTTTCAATCTGGGAATAGCTAACATACTCGGGGGAATATTTTTCGCGAGGAATAGAAGAAACATCAACATCCGTATCAGAACCTAGAAAAGATAACTGAAAATTATCTTTTTTACTTTGCTCATCCAAATCCTTTTCCGCATCTAAATCTAACTCAGAAATAAAAGCTGAAGGTTTTCGTGTTGTTTTGCCTCCGTAATCCTTAGCCCAAGTCAAAAATAATTTTTCCGAAGCGCGCGTACAACCAACGTAAAACAAACGTCGTTCTTCCTGAATATGTACATCTACTTCTGGAAGTTGATCTTTCACTAATTCTTCCGGAACCTCCAAAGTTCTACTCCGTCGTCTAGTAGGAAATCTACCAGCAATTAAATTAACCAAGAAAACCACAGGCCATTCTAAACCTTTAGCAGCATGAACAGTTAGCAAATTTACAGTATCAATATCTTCTATTTCTGCTTGTGCTGGATTTTCCCCTGCCTCAACCATTAAATCAATGTAGTTAACAAACTCAGGTAAAGTTGCATTCTCAAACTTAGATTCAAACTTCTTAATCTGATCAAAAAATAAATTCAAATTTTTCACACGCAATTGATTTTCAATAGAATCTACAGTAAGAAAGCGCTTAACAAAACCGGAATCCATCACAAAATCATAAAGCAATTGAGACGGCAATTTATTTAGCTGTTTACGGGCACGCGATATATATTGCAAAGCGGTAGAAAGATTAGAATCGTCTATAGATTGCAAAATCTCCCAGAAAGGCTTCTTTTTACGATGACTAAGAGATAAAGCGTTAGCCAAAACTGCAGAATCAATACTAAAGACAGAACTGTTCAGAAATTCAAAAAGAGCGGTACCAGCATTAACATCAGTAACCACCCGACAAAAAGAAATCAACTCTCTTATCTCTGGCTGATCAAACAAGCCCCGGTTACCCAAAAGTTGGTAGGGAATACCTGCACGCTTAAAAGCCGCTACAAAAGGATCTAAATGCGAATTAGCACGCGCCAATATTGCAAAATCACGCCACTGATAATCGTCTTTTTCCGCCAACTTTTTTACTGTTTCGACAACCACATCTGCTTCCTCCTCCACAGTTTGTTCTGCAAGCACAGTTACAGAATCTCTCCCTGAATCAGAAGAAGAATCAACAGCCTCTAAATTTTTATCAATAGACAACTTAGACTCTAAAGTATTAGGTTCATTATGCTTCACTAACTGAGTAACACGACTAATAACAGGTTGAGGATTACGGTAATCGCGGTTTAAAATAATAGTTTCTGCATTGGGATAATCTTGTTTAAAATTCAAAATATTAGTAAGAGACGTTCCCCGAAACCTGTAAATACTTTGGGAATCATCCCCACAAACAACAAGATTAGGGTTATCTTCCGTAGGAGCGAGGAGCTTAACCAACTGATATTGAGCATGATTTGTATCCTGAAATTCATCCACTAAAATATGTTGAAACTGTTGCTGATAATCCTGCAAAACACTGGGGCATTGTCGAAAAAGCTTTATTGTCCACGAAATTAGATCACCAAAATCCATTACCGAATGAGCAACCTTTAAATTCTGGTATTTTTTGTAAGCATTAGCCAACTCCTTTAATTTCTCAATACGCTCTATATCAGCTTCCTCAGCCGTATCTTTTTCCAACTTAGAGCTTGAACTTTGAACAAATTTCTCAAATTCCTCCACCTCAACATATTCATCTTGAAGACGAGAAAAAAAATTTAGTAAAACAGATATAAATTTAGAAGGATTACCTAGAGGCAAATAATAATCCAAATCAAGTTCAAACAAATGTTCATGTAAAAATATCCATTGTTCCGAAGAGGTTAAAATTTCAAAAGAAGGATCAAGGCCGATTTCAATCCCTGACTCGCGAAGAATACGGTCACAAAAAGAATGAAAAGTAGAAAGCCATGGTTCCTCGTAGCCTAAAGGCATTACTTGATCAATGCGGGAAAGCATCTCCTCTGCCGCTTTTTCCGTAAAAGTAAGCGCTAAAATATTCTGTGAATCAATATCTTTCTCGGCAAGTAAATAACGAATCTTTTCAGTTAAAGTACGAGTCTTACCAGTACCAGGTCCAGCAACAACCAAAAGCGGACCATCAGCATATTCCACAGCTTCTCTTTGCTTTTTATTCAAGATAATTTTCTCTGCCATCTGTTACCTAAGTATAGCAAATTGGTATAGCGAATTAATGCTAATTTGTATGGCTAATCTATGCGAATTGGGGACGAATTTATGCAAACATCTCCCTTTATCCCGGCCCAGGATACAAAACTCGCTAGAAATTCAATTCCTTCCTCACATGCATCAACATTATTACTTGATTTGGTCAACTTCAGCTTTGATAATTAAGCAAAGGAACAATACAACAATGTAGCAATGAAACAATTGAACAATAGAATAATTCAATTAACTTTTCAAATCTGTTAACCGTCAACGATCAACTAATTATATACCTTTATTTAATTTCCCTATTTTCTTATTCGTAGCACAAAAGTATTTATTCCTTAAATATTTGTAGTGATTCGCTAT
>JBMCWH010000017.1:0-12650 GCA_048621635.1 Patescibacteria group bacterium | reverse complement strand
ATCCTATCCCGCATGGCGGGACCCCGCTCTGCGGTGGCCATTAGATGACCTCCCATCAAATTGACAAATTTACATTACATATTTTGTGCATCAGAACAAAGGAAGCTATCCTATCCCGCATGGCGGGACCCCGCTCTGCGGTGGCCATTAGATGACCTCCCAACAAAAATTAACGTTCGCCTCCCAAATAATTTTCTATCTTTTCCCTCAGTTCTTCTCTCCCCTAACCTGATTTATAAAATTTTCTGCATTTATCGCAACCTTTGTATTCAGATGCGCTTTGTAATAAGTCCGTTTGTAAGGACGGTTCTTTTATTTTACCTTTCGGCGGGCGAGCGGCAGGTCGCCGATTAAGGGTGGAGGCCCGAGTGGGATTCGAACCCACGCATAAGGGTTTTGCAGACCCTTGCCTTACCACTTGGCTATCGGGCCAAAGCATACTAATTCTATCAAAAAAAAGAAAGTTTTTCCACTCTTGTAGTAATAAGTAGAAAGTCGAGAGTAACCAGAAAAAAGCGCAAAATAACAGGGAACAGGTAAGACTTCTTTAACCTAACGGAAAATTTATGTCGGTTTTCTGCAGCTCTTTATGACTTACCCCAATTGGGGAGCGTAAAAAAAGACAGTCAAAATCAAAAAAACCTAGCTTTGGAAATGTTATTCGCGACTGCTCTGCGCTTTTTCTTAGAAGGAAAAACAAAATAAAAGGCCTTGGCTCATGTAAGCCAAGGCCTACGAAAGAACTAAGTTAACCATTTTCTCAGTACTAATTCAGAAAACATGGTATAAGTTAGCAAAAGCACCCCTAAACCAATCAAAGTAAAGGTTCTTGACTCAGTAAAGGTAGCGCCTCCCACCAAGTTACGAAAAATAGCAAATATTTGTCTCAGCAAACCTGCCGCTGCTAAAACAGTAGTTCTACGTGCATCATTGTCAATCCTAAGATTAAAAGCTGCGGTATACAACGGCTCACTAGCCAAACCAAAACCGATAACCACAGCAACGGAAACTAAGTTCAGCACTAAGAAATCTTGTCCCGTTATTCCCACAAACAAGTAGGCAAGTGCAGGCAAAAGACTAATTGCAAAAAGAATGTAATTTCTTTTTTCTGTCAGGTTCTCCCACAATACTGAACCAAAAAACCAGACTGTCGCTGCTTCAAACAAAACAGTACCAGCATGTGCAGAACCAAGCAGAGCTTTTGGTACTCCAGAGTCTTGAAGTATTGGTTGGTACAACCACAGCATAATCTGTGAAGCAGTATAAACCATTGTAAAATCCAGAACTAGCTTGAGAAGAGCTTTCTGCTCACACAAAGTTACAAAGCCCTGCCAAGCCTTTTGCCAATAATTTTCGTCAACCGTAGATATGTGTTCCGGTTCAGAAAACGATAAAGCAAATAGGTCACCACCAAAATGAGCAATTCCCATCAAAATCAGGGGAACAGACAGCCCAAATTTCGCTGCCACCAGACTACCTATCGGAGCTCCAAGAGACAATGCTACAAGATGCAAACTTTGCAGTTGGGAAAAAATCTTCCCTCCCGATTGTTCTCTAGTTTTCTTGGCCAAAGAATCGTACAGTAATGCTTTGGAAGGGGCTTTAACCATTGTTCCCCCTAAAGCAAGCAGAAGTTCCCCCAAAGCAAAAACAAAAAAATTGGGGACGGAAGCATAGATAACCCAGCCAATACTTCCCACAAAGCATCCCAAAACAAGAGTTCCTTTTCGACTCCAACTGTCCGCAAGCGCACCAACAGGCACAGCCAAGACAGCTACCCAAAACATAAACCAGGATTGCAACTGCATAATCTGGACAAACTTAAGTCCGCCCCACTCAATAAAAAAGGGGACTAATATCCCACCGACAAACCCCAAACCAACCAAAAAATTAAACACCTGCATCTTCCTAACAACATTTCTCTCTCCGCTGGAAAAACCGTCCAGACTAAACATCGTAACCTCCTATTAAATTATGAAATTGTAAAATAGTGCTTTTACCAGTTCTTTTGGGAACTGGTTACTGCACTTTAGAAAAACTTAGAAGAAAAGAAAGAAGTGTCTAACTTGCAAAAACCATTTCCCAAAGCATAAGCATAGGGAAGACCGCCTCCAATAGAGGTCACAGTCATTAACTTTGCAATATCGACAGACCAAAGTTGATTCATAATTAAACCGAAGGTTAACAGACAAGCGCGCTAACGTCAACTATAAGGAGAGCAAGCAACCAAAAACATAGAAAGCGAGAAATGAGGATTGATAACCGGAAGCCATCTCCGGCAACCCGGTGACGAGGCAAAAATCCTTAAAGATTTGCAGATTTAATCCTTTAAGGTTTAAATAATGAACTTAATTCAATTAATAAAATTGCAGAATCACCTAATCATAAAAACAGCGCTAAATAATCCGAGAACCTTTTTAAAACCAAGGCAAAAAAAAATCCCAATCCTTGCATCTGCAAGAACTGGGATACAATCGACCTATCGCAAAAATGCTCAAGGTTCCGAACCAGAATCAACAGGAGCAGGATTCTCCTCAGTATGGACCGCACCACAACAGCAAGGTCCAACCCGCACATCGTGCAGAGACCCATCTCTCCCCAAAACGCCTTGTCTTTCGAGTTCACCCATAGAAAGCATTACCTCACCACAATAATCAACACACATAATTCTTCTAGTCAATTCGTTAATATCCTCAGCAATGGTCATCTCATACCCCCTAATCCTTAAACCACCCCTCTTCAATTCAACCGTGTGAGTTCAATCTTTAAAGCACTAATTTCTGCATTAAAACTAAAAGCCCTGACAGATCGGAGCTTGCTAAGACTTTATAGGTAAAGGCTCGAGTAGGAATCGAACCCATGCATAAGGGTTTTGCAGACCCTCGCCTTGTACTTTATCCCCGTTTATCGGGAATTTGGCTATGGGGCCAGGACAATACATATCTTACCAAAAAACCAAGATTTTTTCCACAAAGAAGAGGCTAAACCCCAAAGTGTACAGACCTCTGTTAGACGGTGTACTAGAACACTAAGGCGAAGATAGATTCAGAATTCCCCCGAAACCGTATAAGAACAAGAGTATATAGTCCTAAGGACTATATATTGGCTATTTGCACAATCGCTGGACAAGGTAAAAAAAGAAGCGCGCACTAAAGTGCGCTTATGTTTACTGATTCACAAATCAAGCGAGGAAAGGAAATTGCGAAATTCTTTCTTAAGATCATCTCTCTGCAAAGCATAGCGAACAGTTGTTTTCAAATAGCGGATCGGATCACCGGTAGTCATCCACTGCCCCTCTAAATCAGCAACACGGACATCGTGCTCTTTAGCCAATGCGGAAATTGCATCTGTAAGCCACAACTCTCCGCCTTTACCCGTAGCATCAGGATCAAGATAATCAAAAATGTCGTAATTGAAAACAAATCTCCCGTAAGCTGTAAGGTTAGAAGGAGCATCTTCAGGGGCTGGCTTTTCCACAATATCTTCCATCAAGTCTTCACTATTCTCTTTCAACTTAATAGAGCTGTACCTGTTTATTTCCTCCATCGGCACTTCCTCCACAGCAACAAAGGAAGAATCTTTATGCTTCTCCCAACGGCCAACTAATTGGGAACAAGCAGAATCCTCTGCAAGAACTAAATCGTCCCCATACATAAAAACAAAAGATTCATCATCATCAATAAGGTGTTTTGCGGCGAGGAGGGGACTGGCATTACCGTAAGGAAGGTTTGCTTTCTGCCGAACATAAACGAAATTAGCCATTAAAGGAATATTGTGTACCTTTTCCAAATATTTTTCCTTACCACTATTCTCTAATGCATGCTCTAGCTCAGTGTTAGAATCAAAATGATCCTCTAAAGCAGAATGCCCCATACGGGTAACAATAATTACCTCAGTAATTCCTGCCTCTACAGCATCCTCAACAAGGTATTGGATAATAGGTTTATCCACAATTGGAAGCATTTCCTTTGGCTGATTTTTAGTTGCAGGGAGAAAGCGGGTTCCGTAGCCAGCTGCCGCAATTACCGCTTTTGTTATTCGTGAAGTGTCTTTTGCCATAAAAAAAGAAAAAGAATTGAAAGCAGGTTACCGTGTTATGCTTGTTAGCCTAGGATCAGCAACCACCAGCAGGAGCGGCTTCATCACCAAGAGTTTGCTTGCACTCTTCCGGAGGATTGTTGAAGGCTTCGCAAATCGCTGTTTTGTAAGCTTCTGCACTGCGAGAGCTTTGATCTTGGTAGCGAACACCATTAATAAATAAAGTAGGAGATCCACTAACACTCAACTCATCTGTAAGAACTTGCTCCTCCTCCGCGTAATCTAAGTAATTTTGTTCAAAGCAACTTTCCACCGACGCTACCGAAACCCCTGCTCCCCGTGCCGCATCCTTCCAACACGTTTCTATATTATCAACTGTACAATCCTCATTAGCATTAGCAATAAAATCCCAATACTTGTCCTGTTGGTTATTGTAAACACACAATTCGCGAATATCTTGATTTGCTTCCTCAACACCATGCATAGAACAGTATTTACTTTCCTCATCCATACAATATTCAGGACCGCCACCCTGATAGTTATCATAGAAAATATAATGAGGCTCTACTGTTATTGAATCACCAAGCAAATCTACTACTGGTTCCATTAAGTCCTCGGCCTGATTCCCGTAGGGGCAATAAGACATGGTAAAAAGCTGAACTTCCGGATTATCTGATTTAGGAATATCTTGCGTCTGCTGCTCCTGCTGATCTTCTCCCGTTTGTTCCGCAGCAAATTCATCCATTTCAATAGGATTGGGAAAAAAGTAGGAATAATCAGGCTTCATAAAGGATTCTACTTCCTGACCATTAACGTCAACAGTCACCTTATAAAGTCCTTCCTCTGCACTTACATCCGTAATCTCAAACTCAGTACCAGGAGCTACTAAGCGAGCACTTATCAACTTTGTTGTTTTCTCTTTTACTTCTTCAATTTTATCTGAGGAGAGATCAAGCTGATCTGCGGAAGAAGACCCAAGAGGTAAATTGGAAAAACCCTGTGTATAAACAGAGCCCGCCAAGAGAACAATCAAAAGAAGAACTAAGCCAAATAAAGTTTTTCCATTCATCACTGTTTTGTATCATAACACATCACGTAGAACTTGCAAAGAAGAAAAATTAAATTGCGGTTTTACAATGTAAAAGAAAAGAAATGTATAGATTTCGTGATTTGACAATTAGCATAACGGTGCGTTATTCTTTACTTGTATGAAAAGAAGAACCCTGCTTGGCTTTATCCAACTTCCTATCTTAATTGCGGTCACCCTCATCTTAAGTCTGGGAAGCTTAGCTGCCTACAAAATTCCCCAAATTAAGCAAGAAAATTCATTTAAAAAGCTAGCCAAAAATAATCTTCCTACAGGAACAGCCAAAGAAAAAGAACTCCTTGTAGGACTCCAACCAAACCTGGACCTGCCGCAAATAGCAAAAATACACCAAGCACAAAATGTCTCCCACAAAAAAACAATCTCCCAAATACAAGTAGATGTAGTGACCATCCCTGACCGAGCATCTTTACCCGAAATTCAAGAAAACTACTTAAAACAAGAAGGGGTTGACTTTGCAGAACCAAATTTCCTTGCCCAAGCTTTTCTCACTCCCAATGACCCCCTGTACAGCAAGCAGTGGGGACTTGAAAAGATAGATTCACCCGAAGCCTTCGAACACGCTCAAGAGGGAGAGCAAACTATCGCTATAATAGACACTGGTGTAGATAAAAACCACCCCGAATTGTCCCATCTCTTGCTTAGTGGTTACAATACCGTAGAAGAGAATGAAAATACGGAGGACGATCACGGGCATGGAACCCACGTAGCAGGTATTACTGCTGCACAAACCAATAATGAACTAGGAGTCGCTAGCTCTTCATTTTCTGCCCAAATTTTACCAGTAAAGGTATTAAACCAAGATGGAATAGGAACTTATGCTGATGTAGCAGAAGGAATAACTTACGCCGCAGATAAAGGCTCCAGGCTCTTAAACCTAAGCCTAGGTGGAAATTCTGATTCCCAAACCCTCAAACGAGCAGTAAAGTACGCCCAAGAAAAGGGCAGCTTACTAATTGCAGCTGCTGGAAACAATGGAAACGACACACCTGTATATCCAGCTGCATACGAAGGGGTTTTGGCCGTATCTGCAACTGATCAAGATGATAATTTAGCTAACTTCTCCTCTTTTGGAGAAAACATCTTTGTAGCAGCACCCGGTGTCTCTATTACCTCCACTGAGCTAGACGATAGCTACAAAAGCAAAGACGGAACATCAATGAGTGCTCCACACTTATCCGGAGTACTAGCACTCAGCCTAGCCAAAGAAGAACTCTCCAACTCCGAACTAATCGAACTTATTAAAGAAACAGCAGACAAAGTAGGTTCGGAAGATTACAACAAGGACGGGTGGAATTCTTACTTTGGCTATGGACGATTAAATGCAGGAAAAGCGCTAACAGAACTTGCTTCGGAAGAAGAAAAAGAAGAAGAAGAAAAAAAGGAAGAAGAACAGAAAGAGGATGAAAAGGAAGAGGCGCCTCCCACAATTGCTACCACACCAAGTGCCGAAACACCCGAAACCTTCCCACAAAAACAGGAAAAAGTCCCAGAAAAATATTCTTTTAATTTTGAATTACAAGGAAAAGTGGAGAGCAGAGACCAAGATGAAACTCTCACAATAAAGATGGAGGGGGGGACACCAGAAATACTTAATCTCGTTTCCGGAGATCTGGTTACGATTTACACAAATAGCAATACACAAATACGTTACCAAAACAAGGAAACGGAACTAGAAAACATAGGCGAAGAATCACTAGTAAATATAAAGGGTGAAATAGAAAAAAACAAATTACTGGCTACAGAAATAATTGTTCAAAAGAAATCACAACCAACACCTACCGAACCTGCTAAACCAACAACTGAGCTAGAAAAAGAAAACGAAGACCTCAAACCCGACGTACCTTCAAAGACTTTAAATAATACACAAGAACCAACCGAAGCAGTAAAAGATAAAGCCATACCCGAACAAACTGTTCCCAACAACGAAGGAAAAGTACAGGGCCAAGAAATCGATAAAGATGCCGGATGGCAAAAACTAAAAAATCTCTGGAAACAAATACGAAAAACAGTATTAAATTTAAATAAATGGGAAGGAGGTGAGTAAAACATGCATAAATTAATTACGAAGGGAATCTTACTTGTGGTGCTCCTTGGCAGTGCTTTTACACTTACACAGGCAAAAGCAAATGCCCAGGAAACTACCACTACACAGGAAAGTGAGGAAATATACCAGCTACTGCAGCCAGGTGTTGAGCCAGACAGCCCCTTTTATTTCCTGAAAAGATTAGGAGAAAAGATCAATATGGCTTTTACCTTTAATGCCGAGGCTAAAGCACGAAAATCTGTA
Source organism: Patescibacteria group bacterium (assembly GCA_048621635.1). GTDB lineage: Bacteria > Patescibacteriota > WWE3 > JAUXAW01 > JAYEID01 > JBMCWH01. Next base: position 5,217 of record JBMCWH010000017.1, on the reverse strand, counting down.
AAGTACGCAGAAAAAAGGTTAGCAGAAGCAAAAGCAATGGCAGACAAAGGAAAACCCTCCTTAGCAGAAAAGGTAATGAATGATTATGGAGAAATGATGAGCTATGCTGCAAATAATCTTGCACAAGCAGCTCAAGAAGGAAAGGATATAGAAGATTCCCTAACAAATCTAGTAGAAAAATCTACGGGAATACACCAGCAGGTCCTAACTGATGTATATGAAAAGGTACCAGAAGAAGCAAAAGAAGGAATTGAAAAGGCAATGGAAAAAAGCTCCCAAGGACAAACTGAAGCATTCGAGGCTCTCACAGGTGAAAAGCAGGAAGAGATTTTGGAAAAGGTAAAGCAAAATCAGCGTGAAACAGACCAGGCAAAACCAGAGGTAATAGATCGTGAGGAGCAAGAGAAAAATGACCTAGATAAACAGCAAAGCCCTAGACAAAGAAATCTTCCTGAAAGACAACCAACAGGAGAAGAGATCCCATCTCAACCAGCAGATATCGACGAAACAGAGACAGATCAAAAAGAGGAAGAAACAACTGACGAAAACAACACGCCTGTAGAAATTGAGATTCCCGAAAATGCTGGACCGGGCCGGTAAATAAAAAAGATAAAGAAGAGTAAGAACACCCCCGAAAACCGGGGGTGTTTTTATAGAGAAGCAAAAAAGCTACTTAACCGTTTCTACCCATATATCACGCAAGGAATAAAATGCAGTTCCTAATAAAGATACCAAAATTACAGGAAAAGCAGCCCACCAACTGTACTGGTAGGTCTTCTTGTCTTCTTGACGCCAATTTTTCAGCCAACCTCCCCTGATTTCTTCCCATTTTGACAAGTCTTGCTCCTCCCAAGACACATGGCGCTTTTCCAATTTAGCAGAGCAAAGCTTCTCGTATGCGGAAACCGTCCGTTTAACAACATTTTCCCAATCAAAAGGAGTAACACGAGAGCGGGCATTCTTACAAATTTTATTAAATTTACTAGAGGGATAAGAAAGGAGATTTTCTAATTCCTTTGCAAAATTCACTGGTGTGGTATCCGCAGGCAATTTAACACCAACATCTTCATCAACCAACTCTCCAACGGTCTCGTTATCCAAGCCTATAACGGGACGACCTGCGGCCAAAGCCTCCAAAATAACTAGACTTTGCACTTCCAACTGAGAAGCTGAAACAAAAAGTGTACTTTTACCCAAAAGTTCCACCACTTTCTCATGGGTCACTTGCCCCCAGAATTTAACATTCTTGAGCTTATTCTTTTCAATAAATTGGTTTAGTTCCGAAAAATAATCCTCTTCCAAAACACCCCCTACTAGATCTAAATGACACTCCGCAGGGAGGTGCTTTTTGACCTGCAAAAGAAATTTCTGATTTTTTCTACGAGAAATAAAACCAACAAACAAAAGCCTAACAGGCTCAACATTATTGTCCGGGTAGGGGAGGCACGTATAAAGGGAAAGGTTTCTCCCATTAGGAATAGTAAAGATATTTCCTTCGTAACCGTACGTACGAATATCGCGCCGGTTCGCCTTATTCAAAGCTATCACAGCGTCACAATTCTCAAAAAAATTTGCAAAATAAGACTCAAACAAGCTACTTTCGAAAAACTTATCAATAAGGGGAGAAACGGTCTGGCCACCAAATTCGGAAACACGTGTCGGCAATACGTGAGAAGTAAAAAAGAAAGGAACTTTGTTTTCTTTAGCCCAGAACTGGAGGAGGTAGGCTAGGGGTCCGGGATCCTGCCCGTGAACAACGTCTGGTGAAAACTCTTTCAAGCAAGAAAATATAAATTTTATAGATTTGGGAGTAAGTGCTGGTATAGAAACATTTTCTTCACCAACACTTTTCACTGAACAGACTCTCACACCAACATCTTTTACAAACTCTGAATTCTCCTTACCGGGTTGAACAAATAAAACTTGATGGCCTTGTTTAGCAAAAGCTTGGGAAATTTCCTGAGCCACACGAGCATCACCACCACCTTCCCCCGGCTTAAAAAAACTGCTAAAGACAACCTTCATTACAAAACCATTATAGAACAAAATTTAAACAAATAAAGGAAAAAGGTATGCCAGATAGAAAAAACGGAAAGTGGAGCGGGCGATGGGGATCGAACCCACGCTCTTCGCCATGGCAAGGCGACGTTTTACCACTAAACTACGCCCGCTCAATGAGGCTCTAAAGTTGTACTTAAATTTAGCATAGCCGAATTAGTCCCGGTCCGCGGCGGCATAATGACACCCGAAATTCCAATTTGTTGGAATTTCGCTGGTGGAATTGGCCCCGCTTTGCGGAAGCTCAATGAGGCACCGAGACTTTGAATTGCCGAACTAAACCCTGTACCTTACAGGGTATCAGAGCACAGCCGATTATTGCCATGCACCACGGGGGGTGCACGGCACTCATAAAATCTAAGCTCAGGATCTCGCTAAGATTTTATGGTGGTGGCAAGGCTCGGAATCGAACCGAGATCACCTCTTTTTCAGAGAGGCGCCGTGACCAACTTGGCTACCTTGCCTCTGGTTATTAAAGTATAACATAAAAATCAGTGTTATCTGTATAGACGTAGCATGCTACGTCTATACCCTAAAGACTCGTTAAGAGCGAAGGGCCGTGATACTTAGCAACCCTTCGCGTGAAGCTACGGGTTGCACTCCTAGCTCTTACCTCGCTTCTGATGGTGGTCGAACCACCCGAAGCTCGGAGAGCGTAGGGTGGTGACCGCTGGTGGACTTGAACCACCGACCTTCTGGATGTAAGCCAGACGCTCTAGCCAACTGAGCTAAGCGGTCGCAGTAATTCTGTGCCCAAAATAATATGATTTTTCTGCAATGCACCACATAGGGTGCATTGCACTCATAATTTCTAACCTCACTACATTCGCTAAGAAATTATGGTGGTGCCGAGAGGGGGAGTCGAACCCCCACGGAGTTTTACCTCCAGCGGATTTTAAGTCCGCAGCGTCTGCCATTCCGCCACCTCGGCTAGTGTTTATAATAATATTAAAAATGCTAAGTTCACCACGATTCGCTTTTTTTAGTTCGCGGTCCCCCGATACCACGTGGGGTACGGGGTTAGATATCCCTACTGCTCACTACGGCTTCAGCCTTGTATCGCCTAAGCCTATCTAAATTCCGCCACCTCGGCATACCTTACAAAAAACCCCTTTAGAAAAACGTTCCTAACATCACCTGCTCCCGTAAAATTACTCAATCACCCAGCCAAAGCACTATCCAATTATACCATTTAAACAAAAAAAGTGAAACAAAGCCCCTAAAGAAACCACCAAGTCCCGTAGTAAATGCAACGTGTTGCATGTTGCATGTTACATGTTGCACGTTGCATCTTACCGTACTAATAGTATTTCGCACTCAAGTTTTTAAATCTTACCCGCAACAGCAATAGTACAGCCTGCTGTATAGTATTCGTTTAAATAATCGGGGGAGGGAAGTCTAAAAGGAAAGCTTAATTAGAAACTTTTTGCAACGATAAGGCATTGAAAAGCCTTTAAGAGGGGTTGCTCATTCTACCCAAAAACAGAATCGTGTCGGTCTGATTATCTTTAATCAAGAAAACAAAGGGATGGTCAGCCTCGAAAATCTTGGGCTCCTCTTCAGGTAAAGAAGTAGTCATCATAGTTACCGCTGTTGCTGCCGCTGCCTCTGTTCCCGCCTCGTCCACCTCTATAAAAGTTTGGTGGATGACCTTATCAATAAAAAGGTCATTCTCACCACCTGTTAAACCGGAAAAATCAGCTTTCTCCGCATCAAAGGCCCGCACCATACCCATACTTTCTAATGTATTTGCCATTTGATATTTTGTCTCGTATTTAAATTTAGGAAAAGTTACAACCACCTCTTCTTGCTTCAAATTATCCAACCAATCGTCAAATTTATCCCTGGTCAAAAATTTTTCAACCGCAGATAAATCGTTTTCCTTTGGTAAAACAACAAGCATTGAAAGCTCACCATCTTCATAAGGCATTTCCAAAACCTTAACCACTTCATCCTCAGCAAAATTAAACTTGGCTGTTTTGTGCATCATTTCCACAGAAACAGTTTCTCCCGAATTCAATGTAAATTCAGCTTCTTCTGTTTTTTTAGAATCAAACTGGTTTTCCCAATCAGACTTGAAATAGATAGCATTAGTCAAAACTAACCTTGTCAAAGAATTCAAAACGCCTTTAGAAATTAAATTCTTTATCCTGTCCTCAGTTTTACTTTCCACCCACAAGTTAATTGTTTTTCTTGCTTCTTCAGTATTATTCTTGAAATCAAGGTTAGTTAATTTCCCGCCATAATATTCTTCTACCGTGGCCAAATAATCTTCCGCAAAAGGATAATCTTCTTGTCCCCATAAAGAATTTGCAGTAGTCAAATCATAAGATTTATCCTCCTTGTTCAACCGATTGTTAATTTGGGAAAACCCTTCACGAACTTGCTCTGTATCTTCCGTTAGACGCAAAACCGTTCGCATCTCATCTGCCGTCTCACCGGCCGCTCCCTCGTAGGTCATTGCCAAAGCAGAAGAAATACTGTAAGGAGAGAAAAACAAATTGCCTTGCTCAGCTCTGTACTCCGAATATAAATCAAGACCAAAGGTATTGTTGGCAGTGCTCACGGAAGAAAACGTATCCTGATCCTCCAAATCAGGTAGGGGTACAGGCTGAGGAGTAGGGGAAAAAGATCTGTTTTCAGACCAAGCCAGGTAACCAAAAACAGCAACTGCAGCAGTAAGAACAGCAATAATTACACCTTTTGCCGGAAGTTGAAACATGAGTTTATGATAGCAAATTAGAAAAAAACTAGCAAACCCGCGCTTGGAAAATTTCCTGCTTTTTACTGCAATACAGCATCCGTTTATCTACATCGAATTAACTTCTTAGGATATAAACAAATTTTAAAATAACATGTCGCTACAATAAGAAGCTATAAATGAACCTGTTCAAAACCAGGGCACAGGATACGTACTATTGCTGCAAAGTCTTAACGTAGCGAAATTGTTGGCTTGCTAACCTGCCTAACCGTAGCTCACTAAAAGCGAAGGGCCGCTAAAAATGACTTTGCCATCCTTCGCTAAAGCTTCGGATGACATCCCTTCGTCTAAAATTCGCGTCCGGATGGCCGCAGGCCACCCATAGCTCATTAAGAGCGAAGGGTGGCGGAGGGGGCGGGATTCGAACCCGCAAGCCCAGTTAAGGGCGGCGCCTTAGC
>JBMCWH010000016.1:0-15389 GCA_048621635.1 Patescibacteria group bacterium | reverse complement strand
GGAAGTTGCATAACTTTGTAGTTATCATTTATTTTTATTACATCATAATCAGCCTCAAATATTGTTGGCTCCCCTTCTTCGCCTGCGAACGGCCCAACTTTATAAACATCTCCATCGCTGTAAAAAAATCGCACAGTGCCCGTAAAGTGATCTTCTGAAAAAGTTTGGAGATCCATTATCTTAGGCTCCAAGCACATTCCTCCATTAATTGTGCAATAGCGCGCTAAAAGTTCAGATCGGTTCTGTGGATTGACATTAGGATTATACTCTTCCAGCATTTCGTAATCCCCACCATAAAGCTCAGCAGCCTCCTCATACTGACCCTCATGTAGATAGGTTAGGAAATCATCCAAAGCTTGCCTGGGGTCTTGGTAATGTTTTTCTTCGCTTTTCTCGGAGTCAGGAGTGGTAGCCTCTTCTTTTGATTCCGAGTCTTGAGAAGTTAGGCCTAGGTCTGCTAGCACTAAAACCAAACTTAAGATAACAGCAAGAGCAGTCCCACAAATTGCAAAGTCCAATGGGGAGTTAAGCTTTTTCCAAAACTGAACGTTAGAAGCTTGCTCAGATTTCGATGTAATTGGTTGTTCTATGTTTTCTTTATTTTGTTGCATAAGTTAATTTTTCCTATTAGAAGTCGCAGAGGACATCGGTTATTTTCCATTTATTGTCTATTATTTTTAGTTCAACCGGGGTTGGTTCTATTTCGTCTGTATTCCTTGTGGGACCGAAAGCCCTTTTTATGTATACTCTTGCCGTATTTTCGTTAATCTCTGCCCTTTCTATTTCGTAAATGGAAGGGACATCTTGGGCGCAGAGAAGAGGATCATAAAAACGCGTCTCTTCAATCTCCTCTTTGAATTCAGCCGATAAGAGATCACTTTGTTGATAAGCTTTGGAGTTTCCTTGACGTGCTTGTTCCAGGTACCAACTGTAAAACTCGTCAACGATTTCTTGCGGGCTATTTTGTGGTTTTGCGAGTTGAGGAAGTGAGGTTTCTTCGTTGGAAATGTAAAACACACCAGCTAACCCGAAAGCTAATAGCCCGGCAATAATTGCACCTACCCAGATTAATGTGCTACCTGCATTTTTTGCAGCCTGGTTTTTGGGCATTAGTAACTTTCCTTACCTTACATTTCACCATAATTAGATAACTTCGTCAATTAATACAACATTTTGACAATTTTTTTACTTAATCTATAATAAGCATTGTACTTTAATAAATGGTCCGCTGAACAGATTTTGAGTGAGTAAGGAGAAAGATAGAGATGAAAGGCGTAACAAAGGAAAGAGGAGTTTTCTTGGTTTTAGGTTTAGTAGTGTTAGTTGGGAGTTTGTTTATTGGCGTTTATATTGACTCCAATTCTGTTTATGCTGAAGACTCTTCACAACACAGCATCTTTTTGCCTTTTGTATCTAAAGATGCTGGTTTTGAAGGTACGCCAACACCTCCTCCTACTCGATCCATAGTTTATAAAGTCTATGGTTTGGATTTTGGTCCTTATACTGAAGAAGGTCAAAATCCTGAGTACGGTACAGTGATAGGCGAAGGGCAGATAAGGGAGTTGTTGACAGTTATAGCTCCTTATACTAGGTGGGTAAGGACTTTTGGTTCTACCCATGGTTTGGAGAATATGGGTCGTATTGGCCACGAATACGGTCTCAAAGTGGCAGCTGGCGCCTGGCTAGGTAGGGATCTGGATGCCAATGAAGAGCAGATTTCCAGCTTGATAGAAATTGCTGGAGCTGGTGAGGCTGATGTATTGGTTGTAGGCAGTGAGGTTTTGTTGCGAGGGGACTTGACGGAGTCTCAACTCATAGATTATATCAACCAGGTAAAGCAGGCATCACCAGAAACTCCGGTGACCACTGCTGATGTTTATGATGTGCTTTTGGCTCACCCAGCAGTGATAGATGCTGTAGACGTAGTGTTTGTGAATTACTATCCTTGTTGGGTTGGGGTTGACGTGGAGAACGCGGTCGCTTGGGTCCATCAGAAACACCAGCAGGTGGTGGAGGCATCTCAGGGTAAGCCGATTGTGGTTTCTGAAACTGGCTGGCCGAGTGATGGAACTCAACGCGGTGATGCTGTTCCATCGACAAAAAACGCCGCCTTTTACTTCCTTAACTTTGTTTCCTGGGCTCGGGCTAGTGACGTAGACTACTTCTACTTTGAGGCTTTTGATGAGCCTTGGAAATCGGAGGATTCCTGGGGGCCTCATTGGGGTGTTTGGGACAGTGATAGAAATATGAAACCTGGTTTGCAGGCAGTGTTTGACGGAGAAACAATGGAGGATAATTGGAGTGGCGAGGATATTCCTGGTGGGCCAGGAGATCCTGCCATTGAGTTTACTTATGTGCCTCCATACGGGGAGTAATGATGAACTGCTTAGAGGTCAGGTGTGGCACGTGAAGCCTGCTGATCATGGGGTGGCTGTTTATATCAAGGTTCGGGGCGGTTGGTGGACCAAACCTTATTGGAACTCCCCCGTAACCTCTATTGCGCCTGATGGAAATTGGGTCTGTGACATAACTACAGGTGGAGAGGATAACGAAGCAACAGAAATTACTGCTTTCCTCATTCCCCTAGATTACGATCCTCCGTTGATGAGTGGTGGCTCCACCTTGCCTACTGAACTCGACACCAATGCTTTGGCCAAAGTTTCGGTAACTCGTACACCGAATTAAAGAATGGAATAACAAGTTAGCAAAAAGGCAGCCTTGCATAAAGCAAAGCTGCCTTTGTTTTTTATCCTTTTTTTAGTTTAATCCTCTGTGCTTAGAAAAACTTTCCAAAATATTTTATAATGGTAGCAGTATAAAAAGTATGTTTGAGAAAACAGCTGAATTTGTTTCATCATTGAAAAAGATAAAATTTGTTTTGGTTATTCCTCTTCTTGTCTTAATTAGCGCAAGTGTTTTTATTTACCAAAAATTTTTTGGGGGAAGTATTCAGGAATTTTCTGATAATGAATTTATTGTCGGAAACTCTTCTCAGAAAAAACAACCGGAAAAAGAGGTTAACGTAAAGGAGCAAGCTCGGAAGCAAGAAATGGTAGCCGTAGCTTATGTTGGCGAACCGGCAGAAGGTGTGCGAGAGGTAGTTGAACGTACGGGCAATCTTGATTTTATCCAACCAGGCCAAAAAGTTTTGGTAAAACCTAATGTCAATAGTGATGATCCTGCACCAGGTACCACTCATCCGGAGGCTCTCGCCGAGGTAGTTCGGTTAGCAAAAGAACGGGGAGCGTATGTGGTTGTTGGTGATCGCTCTAACCCGCGTTGGCAGACTATACCAGCTATGAAAAAGACCGGGATGTACAGAGCAACGGAAGATGCAGGTGCCGATGAAATTGTTGGTTTTGAAAACGAAGATTGGATTCGTGTTAAGCCTGAGAAAGCAGAGAATTGGCCGCGAGGATTTCGTGTTCCCGCGAGATTGGCTCAGTTTGACCATGTTATTTCTGTTCCTGTTCTTCATACCCACAGTATTACTGGACATTCCTTGGCGATAAAGAATTTGGTTGGTCTTATCCACCCTGATGACCGGATGGTTTTTCATGCTTCCTCTAATTTGGGAAAAATGATTGCGGAAATAGGTTTGGCAGTAAGGCCTTCTCTTACAGTTATTGAAGGAACTAAAGCTTTTATTGCTGGTGGTCCTTCTCACGGGACACTAGCCACTCCAAAAGTTTATCTAGCTTCCAAGGATATTTTAGCTGCCGATGTTTTAGGAGCGAAGTTTTTAGAAAAACACGGAGCTGAATTCGAAAGAAGTAGCCCTTGGGAATCTGTACAGATACAACATGCTTTTAGTTTAGGTCTTGGTAATTTTTCTAGAGAACAATTAGAGAAAGAGAACAAGCGACTTACTTTGTAACCTTCTCTTTTCACAAGTTCTTGTTCCTATGTGTTTTTTTAGAAGTAAAGATAGGAAGACTAATCTCTAAATTTTCTATCTAGGCGAACGCCAACGAAGAGGAAGAGGCTGGAAAAAGCAAGGAGGACAAGGTAGTTGGCGATTAAGGGAAAGTTCGTTATTCCTTCAATACCGGAACGGAATAAGTTGTTTGCGTAGGTTAATGGAGAAATAAGTGACACTACCCTACTCCAGGAAGGTAAGGATTCTACGGGGATAAAAATACCACTAATAAACATCAAGGGTAAACGAATAAAATTGAGTACCATCATTATATCTCCTGGATTTTCAGTGGGAAACATGGCAAACATAATTCCTAGCAATGAAAAGCAAAGAGACGCAACAATTATGCCGGGAAACAGAACTGTAGGATTAGCAACAGTTACACCTAAGAAAGTTATAGCAGCTATTAGTCCAACAACGCTGATAAATATACTAAACAGCACCCCACCCAAAGCTTTGCCTAGGATCACAGCATAAAAGGATATTGGTGCGGATAGGAGACGCTCAAAAGTTTTTACTCGTCTTTCAATTGGAATGGCTACTGGACCGATTGAGGAAGCAGAAAAAAGTACAGCTAGGGAGATTAAACCAGGGATTAGTGCAGATGGTTGTATGTCTCTGCCCACAGCAAAGGAGAGGAACATGAAAAGAGGGAACATTACTCCAAACATCAATGTTCCTGGCCTAAGGTAATAGATTTTTATATCCTTGACCGTTATTGCCCAAGCGGCAAGCAAGTTGTTTTTTATTTTAAGTTTGTTCATTTGTTTTGGTTAGTTTAACAAATACGTCTTCGAGATTAGGGCCGAGTGTGTTTAAGCTTACAATATCTAAGTTGTTTTCTTTGCTGAACTCCCATAGTGTGGCTAAGGTCTTTTCTGGCTTGTGGGTATAAAATTTGTATTTATCCCCTAATTTTTCAACACTATTGATGAAAGTTTTTCTGGTTAGCGGTTGTAGTTTTTTGGAGGAAAGTGTCTTTTGGAAAGAAACCATAACAGATTGCACGCTTTGGATAGTTCCTTTTAATTTTTCTGGGGCGTCAATAGCCGCGATTTTTCCGTAATTAATAATTGCCACCCGGTCGCAGCTTTTACTTGCCTCTTCGATATTATGTGTTGTGAGAAAGATTGTAATTTCTCTTTTACTTAAGTCTTTCAGAATGTCTTTAATTAATAAGGAACTTTCTACATCCAAGCCCGAAATTGGTTCATCCAAAAAAAGCAGTTGAGGGTTGTTTATGAGTCCCATGGCAATGACTAGCCTTCTTTTCATCCCCTTGGAAAACATTTTTATAGGTTCACTTCGTCGTTCGTACAAGCCAAAGTCTTTTAAAAGCTTTTCAGCACTGTTTTTCGCTTGTTCCTTTTCCAATTGGTAAAGCTGTGCTGTAAATAGCAGATTTTCCCAAGCGGTTAAGTCCCCGTAGGCGTTGGAAATTTCGGGAACAATACCAATGTTTTTCTTTGCCTGCATCGTGTCTTCCAATATGTCGTAGCCAAAAATTTCCGCTTTCCCACTGGTTGGTTTTGTTAATCCTGTGAGTATCCTTATGGTTGTAGTTTTGCCTGCCCCGTTTGGGCCAAGAAAGCCAAATACTTCTCCCTTTTTAACTCGGAAGGAGATGTTATTCACAGCAACTAAATCCTTATATTTTTTGGTTAAATTGGTTACTTGTATTGCTGTTTGATTTTTTCTTTTGCTCATTTTTGCTCTTCTTCCTCCTCTTTAAAATGTGTATTGTAGAAATTAGTTAGTTTGTCTATTATTTTCCTTCGATGTACAACCATTTCTAGCCAACTTTTGAGATATTCTCTTCCCTTGTGAGTTACCTGATAAACTCGTTTCTCCGGTCCTTGATTGCTATTTTCCCAGCGAGAATCTAACAGATTTGCAGTTTCCATTCTACGGAGTAATGTATACGCGGTTCCAGTTTTAATTCTGTGGCGTCCTTCTGTTAGTTCTTCCACTTTTTTAATTAGTTCGTACCCATATGTAGGTTTTTTGTAAAGCTCTATTAGAAGTAGAAATTGCACCCATTTTTTTTCTGGGTATCCGCATTTTTCTTTAGAACAAGGTTTAGCACACATATGTAACTATGTTACATAGCTGGTACTTACTTGTCAAGTTTTTTGTGGTGTGACTAAAGTAGATAGGTTAAAGATGCAATGGTCTTGAAAAATATTGCAGCAGGAGAAATTGTGAACGGGATTTTTTTAGGATCTGTGCAGTCTGTTTTTTATTGATTTCGGAAGCATTACTAGTAGGTTAAGAGGTCAAACCTTGTTCCTCGCGTTGTACCTGCTGAAGGTTGGTGGGTTAAGGTAATAATGTTTGTTTCTTTTGCGCCTCTCCAACGCATTGCGTTGGAGAGGCTTGAGGGGATCGGAAGAGGGCTTAAAAATAAATATCTGGGTGTTCTTGACGGTTAATACCCATTGAGTTATTATGGGTGCAAGATAGATGAAAAAGTTTTTTTCTGTTGTTTTAAGCTTAATCTTCTTGTTTGTTTTGTTTTTGACTACCTTGGCGTTTTCTTTGGAGAACACTTTATTTCAGTCTGACTTTCATACCAGAAACTTTAAGAAAATTAATCTTTACCAAACAGCAGCTACGGAGATTGTTCCTAGCTTACTTACTCAAAATGAGGAGTCACCCCTGGAGCAATTGCCATTAACAGAAGAAGATCTTGGGGAAATTATTCAACAGTCTATACCGGAACCTTGGTTGCAAAGTGAGGTGGAAGGCAATTTAGATAATGCTTTCGCTTATTTAAAGGGAAAGGAAAAGACTTTGGATTTGTCTATTAATCTTACTCCGGTAAAAAGCTCCCTTGCAGAGGACTTTGCGCAGAATTTGCTACATAAACTACAGGAATTACCTCCTTGCAGCCAGGAACAAATGCTTGCGATGCAAAGCGGTGAGGTTGACAAGCTAGAATGTCTCCCGCCTCAGGCAGCGCAAGGCGATATGGAACAACAACTTTCTAGACAGTTCAGTGGTATGACGGAAGAGATACCCGAGGAAATTAATTTGTCGGAGCAGCTGCCTGCAGATGCAGAAGCTCAGTTGGAGAAAATTCAAGACGGTTATCAAATTTTTAATATGGCGCGGTGGAGTCTTTTGGGTTTGACAGTGGGACTATTTCTTATTCTTTTACTTATTAATGGAGAAAATATTTTAGGCTACTTGAAAGGCTTAAGCATAACTGTTTTGATACTTTCTGCTCTTAGTTTAGCTGCACGGTTTTTGATAGGATCGAATGTGGAAAAACTTCTTGCTCGGATGCCAAAAGTAGAAGATCAAATCTTAAATACTCTTCGCAACGATTTAATTTCTGTCACCCTTAATTCCTTTTTGAGTTACACCACGAAGATAACGCTAGTTATACTTGCTGTTTCTGTTGTTTATCTACTAGCTCTCGGAGTTAAAAACCTTCTGCAAAGAGAGCCCGCTGTCTAGATCTTTTCTTCTTTCTTGAACCCTTATCTTTTCTTTGAGCATTGTGTTCATATCAGATATGAATTGCATACTTGATTTGAATTGCAAGTGTTTGTGTTTCTCTTTATTATCAAAACCGTCATTAAACTGCGGTTTGGAGAGAGAGGAAGGGGGTGAGGTTAGGATGGCTTACGGAAAGATTCCTGTTTATTTGGGAGGTAGTATTTTCGGTGGAGGGCCTAGTAGGCGTGGCAGCAGTATCAATTTTGACCACGAGAACGGAGAGGCACATGTTAGCCACTGGGCAAACTACGGTAAGGGTGACAAAGGTGTCCGTGTGAGTTGGGATGTAGGCCGAAATGGTGATGTATCCAACGTTCACGGAACGGACCAGAACGACAATAGTCGCCTTTAGTTACCATTAGCGAACCTTCTCCGCGGTAGGCTTGTGTGAAAAAACCGACTTGTTCTACAGAAAGAGTACTCCTTCGGGAGAAAAGCCCTTGGTCGTGGGCAAGGATGCAAATCCTACTCTTTCTGTTTTTTTTCTGTTACACCTTTTTCAGGCAGGGGGACATCGAACAAGTAAAGTGTTAATATTATCCGCCTGATGTGAAATTTTTTGAGTTTGTAGGAAAAAAAATGCCGTAAGACATGAAAGTTTAATTGGGTTGCCCCAAAAATTTTCACATCTTACGGCTTTTGAACGTGGGCTTAGTTGCGGATTTTCCTGTTTACAGAGTGTATTTTCTCTTCTAACTCGCGGTTTGTTTGTTCGATGTCTTGTATTTTCCTATATTTCTCTTCAATCCATCCCCTAACTTTTGTAGCGAATTCTTCCGTCTGTGCGCTAGCCGCCATTTCTTCGCATTCATCAATTTGCCGTTCGAGGTCAGCAATAATGCGTCTGTTTTTCTCTAGCAATTCATTCCAGCGAGAGATGTGTGATCTCATCTGGTCAAGCCACTCCCCTTCTCTATCTTCGTACTGCTTGTCAAGTATTCGAGACGCTTTTTCCCATGCTTGATCCAAGATTTTGTAAATTTCGTTAGCCTGTTGTTTTGCTAAACGTACATTTGATAGCTCTTGGTGGGTTTGTTTAACGCGTCGCTTTGCCTCTTTTGGCTCACTGGCAGCTTGTTCTAAAATGTTGTAGGCCTGAGACTTGAATTGATTATAATCTTGGCGGCAAAGTTCCCTGTATTTATACTGGATAGCTTGCTTTGCACTTTTCCATCTTTCCCAACATCTTTCTCTGTCTTCTTTAAGCAAGATTCCGTTATTAAGCATGATCATCTCTTCAAACATTTCTGTAGCTACATTGAACCCTTCCCAGCCCTTTTTCATCCAATCCAAAGCTGTGTTTAATCTTTCTCTTGCTTGGTTAAGAGTTTGATGATCATTTGCTGCTCGTGTAAGGAATACCGCCTCTCTGATCTTGTCTTCTACGAGTTCTGCTTTTTGTCTAGAATGTCTCTTCTCCCTTTCCTGTTGTTTCTTTGCTTCTTCGCAAAGTCGACTGAGTCTGTTCCACAACCGTTTGCGGTCGTCCTGGTTCAGGGGTTTTAGAGTTTTGAACAAAGTATTAACTTCGCTTACCCCACCCCAAAAGTCACCTATTTCTTGGCGGTTAAGCTTTTGCTCAATCCTGTCTAGCCCTTCCTTTATTTGCGCTGCGTTTGCCTTTGATTGTTTGGCCATTTTCTCTTTTGCTCTTGTGCAGAGTTGGCCTAGCTTGTTCCAGAGTTCTTCTCTTTGCCTCTGTCTTAAGGGTTTTAGGGTTTTGAACAAGTTATTAATTTCTTTGACGTGTCCCCAGAACTGTCTCGTGTCATTTTCTAATTCACTTTCTAAGGTGCGCAGCTCTCTAGCAAGCTTTTTTTCGTTTCTCTCTGCTTCTCTTACGTAACCTCTTTCTTTACTTTTCCCAGTCATTTTCTCTCCTACTTGTCTGATTATACTGATTTTAATCCACTTTTATTTTACCACTAATTTTTTATCTTTCAACCTATATAATAAAAGGTTTAAAAGCTAGGCTTAGACAAGCTTTATGTTAAGATTTAGCTGAGAGATAGAATAAATAAGGAGGAGAAAGATGGCACAGGAACAATTAGTTCAGGAGGTTTGGGCGTTGACTAAACCAAAAGGAGAGTATCGAGCGCGCAGGTACCACGCTGCGTTGGAGGAGATTGTGACATTTACACCAGAAGAACGTTATCTGAAGCCTTTCCTGCGTAAGAAGTCTAATGGGGGTTATAGGGTAATTCGTCCCGCGACCCGTAGGCTAAGAATTGTTCAGCGAGCTTTAGCGGGGTGGCTTAGGAGGGAATTTCCAAGAAGTGCAGACTATTGTTATAACGGGCTGAGGATAAAAGCTGCGGTCCAGGTCCATCGTGAGGCAAGACAAGCTCTGGTTGTTGACTTAGCAAATGCGTTCAATTACGTTACAGCAGGTAAGCTTAAAAGTTGGCTAAGTTTTTGGCTTAAACGCAGGGGATGCTTTATATCTGAAAAGGTTTTGGATCTGATTGTGGATCTTATGACGTATGGAGGAGTGACACCGCAAGGTTGTGTTTCTACGCCTTATGCATTTAATCTAGTTTTTTGGCCGTTAGACCGGTGCTTTCTATTGATTTCCGAGAAGCGTGAACTCGAATATACTCGGTATTCAGACAATATGTGTTTTTCGAGTGCCGAAGGAGAGATTAACTTTGCTGAGTTAGAAGAGCTAGTTACTCTCATGGTTCGCGGGTTTGGATTTTTGGTAAGCTGGAGCAAACGTTTTGATGCCGAGATTGTTTACCTTGGTTTGAACATTGAAGATGGTGAGATTGGTGTAGTTGAGGAAAAGCTGGAGGAGTATCGCGAAGCGTTACGGGCAATGATGGAGTGTCCCGCACCCGGTGTTTATTATCACGAAGTTTTAGGAATCCTCGCCTGGCTTCGTCAGGTTTATGGCAAGGAAATACCTGAGGATTTACTTGATCTTCTGGGAGAATATTTTGCCCAGGTGGGAACGCCAGAGAGTGTAAGTCAGCTGCTTGCAGAGAAGTTGCAGTATCAATTGTGGACGTAGGAGTGTATACTCCCGACTAAATCAGGCTGGATTTTAGTCGGGAGATTTTTCTCATGTTTTTGCAAGGAGAGGAGTTGCTGCTGCAACTCCGTTTATTACGAATTTCTCTTCAATAGCTTTTTCTCTTACTTTTATATATCCTTGTGATGCCTCCCAGTTGTTAATAAACTTTTCTGCTTCTTTTTCTGGGCATTCTTGTTCAGTTAACCATTTTTTCATGGTTTTCAAGTCAGAGAAAGCCGTGCTTGCAGGAGTTAACTTTTCAATTGTTAAACCTAAGGTCAGTGTTCCTACTGCTATTCTAAAGCTCTTGTAAACCTGGAACCATATAGGGACGGATTCAAAGAGTTTTTCCGGATCTTTTCCTTCTTATTCAGCGCCTCATAAGGTACCATGTACCGGTGTCTTCTTCCGTATTTCTCACAAATCGGCATAGTCCGTCTCCTTCCGAATAGACAATAGATTCTTAACTTGTTTGATATTGTAACATTCTCTGCTGCCTGTTTGGGGAAAGTTTTGTTCGAAGAAATAAAAAACCCTGCAGCGCGGATGCGCGCAGGGTTTATTTACCTGTTCAGTTACCTACCCTTTTAAGATTAAGGGCAAAAAGATAGTGGACGGGTTAGGTTTAGAGAGTTGTACATCTTTCCAGAGAATGCACATAGTTGGACTTCCTGTGTTGTGCGTTGTTGGAGTTCTTGTCTCCAAACGCAGTGACTCACCCGGGGGAAGTCTGTGTGATTTGGTCTCTTCTCCCCATAACCCTCTGTTATTGGTGGAAATATTTTCTGCCAAAACAATGGATGTTGGTCCGATCTGGGTATCAGAATCATGTTTTTCAGCATCTGCATACATTGAGCTGAGTCCGATCAGGCCTAGACCATACGCACTATCGGAGGGATAAAGATGCCAGGTTTCCGTGACTTGTGCGTGTGCGGTCACAGAAATCAGCATTTGTTGGGGGTTAATTTCTATTCGTTTTAGCACCCATTGTGCTGTTGCTAATTGTTCACCGTTTTCGTAAAATCCCCCTTCTAGCTGTGCTATCCAACCTTCCTCGTCAACATTGATGGAAATGCTCTCAACTTCGGGATGGCGAAGTGGATTTGGTGAGTAACCGTCCTCCAAAAAAGGTTCCGCTATTTGAGAAGGACCCAAAACTACCGAGGTACCGAAGCAAGGATCAGTCTTGCTGCCTGGCTGTTCACCTTTTGGTTTCCAGCGAGTGAACCCGTTGGCATAAATCACACCGTCGTGGTTCCAACTGTCTTCCGAATCCCATCGGCTTCCAAAGATAACGGCAGTGTGTGTACCGAAGCTTTCCCCGTTGACGATTACTTCCATATTTGAGGTGCTGTTTTCGTCTAACACATAGATTTGTTCATTGGTGTTGTCGAAAACCTGCTCCCTTTGCGTGGCTACACTTTCCACGGTTTCATCAGTGCTATTGTTGGGGCAATCTGTCCAATCTGCGTCGCACCAGTGTTGCCAAGAAACGCCTTCCGGATGGGTTTCCTCTTCAGGATGCTGTGCTTTTATCTTATACCGGGCTGTGATCTCCGTTCCCACTGGAAGGCTATTCTCCTCTACCCTAGCGTAAATAGGGACAACGTAGCTGTCGTGCTCTGCACATTTTGAGCTGGAGCGTTGGCCAATGAAGTGTACTTCCGGTGCTGACGAAGCAAGGGAATTTGCATCTGCGCTTACGGCTGATTTAACCAGTCCGTTAACCGCAATCATTATGACCACAGCGCAAACCAGTGGCTTAATCAAAGACTTGTTACGGAGCATTTTGCTTTCTCCTTCCTTCAAGATGTATTTACTTTTCGTGTTTATAGTTTATAGGATTGTATTGCAGGAGGCAAGTTGTAGAAATGTCAAAAATTAAATTTGCTGTAAGTGTGCTGCTGTTAACCGCATCGCGTTTGATAATACGGAATCAGGCGCCATCCGATATATATTTTCTTATCAGAGTTTTTTAATTTGTTGTGGGAATGAGGTCTCGCAAAGGTAATACCTTTGATAGCACACTGTCCTTTAGGTAGCCTATTTTTACTTGGCTGTATCGCGGAAAGGTGGGCCTTTTTTAAATTTTCCCATTTCCATACCATTATATCGAAAAGCATCTCCGTGTTGGAGAAAAAATAAGGCAAGCCTATTGTCTAAAACAAGAACGAATCCCCTGCCCTTTTTGCTATCGTTGGGGAAGATTTCAAACCTATCTGTGTTGCCAAATAAAATCCAGGTAGATTCTATCTTTTCCGGGGTAAGGTCAAAAAATTTTGAGGCGTATTTGAAGTACTTATGAGGGAACCAAAGCATGAAAGTTCTGTGCAGCTTTCTTATAATGAAATCTATCATATGAGAAAATACTACCACACAGTCCTTTTCTTCCTCTAATTCTTTAGAGTATAGAAACTTATTTTTTCCCTGTCTTTAGTTTATTTGTGGTTTCTCGAATTGCTATGGAAGGAAGAGAGTTTTTATTTTCTTCAAGGTAGTTTTCAATTCGTTGGCGGTAGTTTTTAATCATCTCTCGAAGTAGCCAAGAAATAGCTTTGGTTATCAGTTTGTCCTTTTCTGTTTTGAGATTAGCTATCATTTCAAAAGATAAATTGGCCAGTTTCTCATCTTTTGATTCGCGAACAGACTTCACTAAAAGAACCAAAGAAGCTCTTCTTTTATTTATATTCTCACTTTTGTTTAAAGATTTTATTAGTTTTTTCCAGTCTTCCCAGTTAGCCAAAACTTCCTTAGCCGGAAAGTTGGATTGGCATAAAGAATCAACTTGTGCCCAGCCATCGAGGTATTCTAGCCATTTATCTAATTTTTGGGGATCTAATTTCCTTCTGTATTTTGTTCCGTTTTCTAAGAGCAACCCCGCAATGCTTTTTTCATTTGTTGATTTTCCGTTGTAAAGAGAATCTAAGAGGTCAATAAATTCGCTTTGTCTTAAGTTTTGGTGTTTTTTGAGGAATTCTTTGGCGATAGTTCGCTCTTCCGGTCTGCTTAGGGGATAATTTAAATCTTTGTGCCCTCCGTAACTACTCCCCTTCTCCGCTTTAACAGTAGTTTCTTCTGCTTCTTTTTGGATTATTTTTAAAATTTCTTGGTGTAATTTGTTCATAATTTAGATTTTAGCACAAGATGATAACGTAACGTGGGCCCCAAATTGACCGTGACTTATGGACGTTACTTCTATATACTGCCAAATTTTTTACTCAAGGTATATATCTTGCACTTTTAGAGGTTTCTCTCCAGCTTTGAATTTTGCTTGTAGTTTAACAGCATTAATTTTGCCTAGGTTTGTAGGGTTATTTTCCCAGTTGTTGTTCCAGGTTTGCCCTTTATTCTTACTTCCTTGCCAGGTGAGATCGAAACTTTTTAAGTTTTCTGCTTTAATTCTGGCGTTTTTAATTTTTCTTTTTTTCGGAAACCGTTGCGAAAAAATACCCCCGCCTATCTCCCTTGCTGGGACTTCGAACCAACTGTTTTGCGTAATTTGGAGGTTGTCCTTGTTTCTTAAACTTAGGTCGGCTGCAATTATTTCTGCTTTAGGGTTAGGCAATTTAACTTTGTTTGTTAAGGAGACATT
Source organism: Patescibacteria group bacterium (assembly GCA_048621635.1). Classification (GTDB taxonomy): domain Bacteria; phylum Patescibacteriota; class WWE3; order JAUXAW01; family JAYEID01; genus JBMCWH01. The sequence continues at coordinate 1,358 of JBMCWH010000016.1, read as the reverse complement.
GTATTTCTCAGTATCTTTGTTTTTCCCTACCCAGCGCGTGATTATCTCTATGCTTTCATCTCCAGGATTTATGTCAAAATAGTACACAGCAGGTCTCCCTAGAATATAGTGAATTTTAGAGGTGTACAAAATATCAAAAATTGGGAGCCCCTTTTCTTCCAATTGAATATACAGCCAGCGGAAGGGCGACCGTTTGGATTTTGCTGTAGCTTTTCCCAGCTTTCTAAGTAAGGCAAAATTGCTGCCAATCCAACCGTGGGCGGTATCTACACAAGGCATATTCAAAAAATATGTGTTTGGTAAGTTTCGGAAATCCGCTCCGTTAATGAATTTTCCTACTTTCCGTTTATATTTTCTTTTCCCGATGTCCTTGAGTTTTGCACGGTAACGATAATCTATGTGGGCATGACCTGTCATGTGTCCCACTACAGAGTATTCTTTGAACAGATTAAAAAATTTTCTCGAAATTATGGCCCAAGCGTTAATGTCGTTAAAGGACCAATCATTAGAAAGAGCTGTTGTTCCTCGGAGCAACGTGTGGCTGAGCACAAAAATGTTGTTGTCTTTGGAATATTTTTCAAGAATATTTTCAATAAATTCAAAAGTGCGTGTAGGCACTGTAGAGGTCAGGAGCTTTTTGTTTCCTTCCGGGTCATGTTCTTCGGAAACAAGGATGAAGATAATGTTTCCAATTCTGATTGCCTTGGTAGCTGATACCCTTCCCAGTACATTAAAGTACCATTTTCCATAGTTGTGTGATTGGAATACTGTGTAATCCCTGTCGTGGTTTCCCAGTATGTCAAAAACAGGCGCGTTTAACTTTCCCAACCATTTCTTATAGCCCTGCCAATCTTTTTTGTGGCCAGTAGCTGTTAGGTCGCCAAGGCCGAAAATGTAATCAGGTTGAATGCTATTTAAAGCTTGTAGTGCCTTACGCGGAAGCCACCTGCTGGGGGCGCCAAAATCCGTTTGGGATTGCATTTTTCGATTGCGAATATGGGGATCAGCAAAAATAGCAACTCGAACCTTGTTCATTTGTAAAATAGGGTAACACCTAAGAAGATATTTACAAGGGTCTACTCAGACAAGTTTAGTTTTACGGGGTTTTGAGGTTTATTCTTTCTCTTCCTTTTCCATTTCCATTTCTTTGAACATTTCGTCGCATTCTGGATCCTCAGGATTGTTTTCGCAGTACTCTTTGCATTCCTCTGGTGTAGAGCAGCTGCCAGGACCAGACATTTCTTTCATTTCCTGGCACTCCGGGTCATCAGGATTATTTTGGCAGTATTTTGTGCATTCCTCGGGTGTAGAGCAGCTGCCAGGACCAGACATTTCTTTCATTTCCTGGCACTCCGGGT
>JBMCWH010000015.1:0-16295 GCA_048621635.1 Patescibacteria group bacterium | reverse complement strand
CAAGAGCTTTGATATTTTTCTGTTTTTTGATGCGGGAATGAGGTCTCGCAAAGGTCTCGCAAAGGTAATACCTTTGATGGGGCTGTTGTTATGCTACTAAAAAAAAGAAGACAGGGGGCGCATTTACGCAAAGAAGCTCGAAGCTTCTCCCCTGCCTTGCTGTGCTCAGTCTTGGCTTAGGTTGCTAGTGAATCGCTACTGGCTGCAGTTTTCGCATTTGACAACGTCTACTGCATCGAGGAACATACCGAAGGAATCGGCCGTTCCTGTTTCAACGAACATCAATGTCGTTGTCCAGTCTGTGGCTTCGACAGTTACTGCGACTCCGTTCCGCTCCTCACTGCAGCCCAGTTATTGCCCGGGAAATCCTCGCTGTCACCCCAAGCTGTTTCCTCCTGCACGCAATCTTGGAGAGCCAGAATAGCGTTCAAATCAACTGGCTTTGGAGAGGCCATTTAATTTCTTAAAAGACGCGCTTTTAAGAACACTGTTCCTATGGGGTTTTCTGGATTATTACAAGAACCAGTCCCAGCTGGGGTTTTTTAGTTTGTAGTAGATGCTCACAAAGGTAATACCTTTGATAACCTTTGATAACCTTTGATAATTTGATAACTTCAATTATCTTTCATGGTTTTAAGTAATTTTCTTGTCTTTTCTAGAAATATTTCTAGATTATTCTTATTTTTCAGTTTTTTAATTTCAAAGGCGGGATAATATGTATGCCAATCTCGCCCGTCTTCAAAATCACTAGCTAAATTTTTTACTAGGTTTACCAGGGGTTTCACATCTTCCTCTGAGATGCTATTTCTGCTTACTAGCCACCCTAGTCCTAGGCGAACCAGACCTTTTGTATCTACAGTCCAAATTGTAGGATTGTGTGGTTTACCTTTAGGTGCTAGGCCGAAAGTTCCGGTTTCTACACCAGATCCGAACTTTATTTCTCCCAGTTCTTCAAATAATTCGTATAGTTTTTTGAACAGCGAAAGCTCTTTATTTTCAAGCCGAGCTCCTGCTTGATCCACAAGTTCTTGTTTGTCCCATTTTTTTCTTTTTGAAGATTGTTCTTCGCGCGCTTCTGTTTGCTTAATATTTACACCATAGATTTGGGGAATTAGGAATTCACTGCCTTCTGCATCTTTGAAGTATCTTGCGGCGAGAGCATATATCTGCGGTCCGGAAAAGCTGCTCGAATTTATGAATTCTAAAATTCTTTTTAAGCTATCATCAACATCATCTACTAGGATAAATAAAGAGAAGTCACCATTATATAAATTAGTTCCAACAGCTTTTCTAAACTCTTCTTCTGACCAGTTCTGATCTTCAACTAAGTCGGCCATTAAATCTAGAAGTGGTTTACCATTCTTTTCTTCAATTACAGAATCAAATTGTTCGTAGGTCTTTCTCCATAAAAAGGCTGCGTATTCTAGGATCTGACCAATTACCTTTCTTTTTATTTCCGGATTTACAGCCAACTTTGCTTCTATGATTGTGATTTTCCCGTCCTCATCAATTCCAATAATGTCAGAAGAACCGGTACCGGGGAGTCCGAACTCTTTAATTGCAATTTTTATTTCTTTTCTATCCTCACTTATTTCGTTTATAGGGATAATGCGCGGATCTTCGTAGATAATATCTTGCAGCTCAGCTTCGTCTTTATAACTGCGCTGCGTATACGTTTTCCACTTTTTATCTTCTTCTTGGCGTTTAAGTATCTTCATTTCTGTTAAATTTATTCTATCACACAGAATTCTGGGGCGGCTTGCAGGTTCGAACAAACCGCCTCGGATCTTTGTTGGTGTTACTCAATATTTTCTCCCGACCACTCTCCGGCCAAAAGTTCCGCCTGTTCCAAGACAGTTACCGTGGCGCGTTCTTGTTTGTCTGGTGGGTAATCGTATTTTTTGAGCAGTCGTTTAACATGGATCCGCAACCTCGCCCGTACTGATTCCCTCTTTGTCCAATCAATAGTAGCGTTCTTGCGGATAATCTCCAAAAGTTCTCCAGCCATTTCTTGCAGAACTTCGTTACCCAGCTCCCGTACAGCACTTTCGTTTTCGGCCAGTGCGTCGTAGAAAGCTATTTCTTCTTTACTCAGATCCAATTCATTACCTTCTTTTTGTTTTTCTTTTATTTCTTTGGCCAGAGCAACCAGTTCAGCAATAACTTGTGCCGAAGTAATTGTCCGCTCTTGATACCGTTTAATTGTATTTTCCAGCATTTCTAAGAAGGAACGAGAGGCGACTAGATTAGTCCGCGACATTTCTTTAATCTCATCATTGAGAAGTTTCTTCAAAGTTTCAAAAGCCAAGTTTTTGTGTTCCATTCCTTGCACTTCGGCTAAGAATTCATCACTCAAAACAGATACATCCGGTCGGTCAATTCCTACTGCTTCAAAAATATCTATTACCTCGTCTGATACAATTGCATTAGAAAGAATTTGTTTGATTGCCAAGTCAAAGTCTTCTTCTGTTGGCCCCCCTTCCTCCGTTGGTTCTAGTTTGACAATTCCAGCTTTAATAGCCTGGAAGAAGGCAACTTCCTCGCGAATTGTGAGGGCTTCCTCGTGAGGGATAGCAATTGAAAATGCCTGGCTTAGTGCAGTTACTGCCTTTTTAAATCTGTCCGCACCATCCTCTAAACTCAAGATAAAATCAACCGCTTCAGTTTGAATTTCTGTTCTTTTTCCTTCGTCCGCTTCAAAATATTCCATGTAGTCAAAGCCATGAAAAAGTTCTCTCACTACTTCGTACTTTTCTTTCATTATTTGTACTGCATCGCTTTGTGGGACAGCAGTTAGCTGCTGGTCGCTCTTGGTGTAATAGGAGAGTGCTTTTTGCAGTTCGTGCGCTACTCCAATATAGTCCACAATTAGACCGGCGGGCTTATCTCTGAATACTCTATTTACCCGGGCAATGGCTTGCATTAAAGAGTGCCCGTGCATTGGTTTATCCAAATACATTGTGTGCAGACAAGGCACGTCAAAACCGGTCAGCCACATATCGCAAACAATAGCCAGTTTTAAGGCGTCTTCCGGATTTTTCATTCTTTGTGCTAGCCTGTCCCGTTCAGTTCTGCTGCTTCTAATGTGGTGTTGAAAGTTTTGCGGGTCGCTTGCCGAGCCGGACATGACAACCTTAATTTTTCCGCTGTCTAATTCATCACTGTGCCACTCAGGGCGGAGTTTAGTAATTTCTTCGTAAAGATCAACAGCAATTCTTCTGCTCATTGTAACAATTAATCCTTTTCCTTCAATCACGTTTTGCCGTTCTTCAAAATGGTTAACAATATCCTTGGCAACTAAACGCAAGCGCTTCTCTGAGCCGACCATTTTTTCCAGCCGGGCCCATTTTGTTTTGAGTTTTTCCTTTCTTTCTACTTCTTCGCCTTTGGTGATATCTTCAAACTCACGGTTGATTCTCTTGCGTTCCTTTTCATTAAGTCCGATCCGTGCTAAGCGGGCTTCGTAATAAATTGGCACAGTTGCTTCGTCCTGCACTGCGCGGGTAATGTCGTATGTATCAATTACATCGCCAAAAACAGCGGTGGTGTTTTTGTCTTTAAGAGCAATAGGTGTAGCAGTAAAGCCAATGAAAGAGGCGTTGGGCAAAGCGTCTCGAACATATTTGGCAAATCCGTACTTAACAGTTCCGTCCTCAAACTTGGCTTGGAAGCCGTACTGACTGCGGTGCGCTTCATCAGCAATTACTACAATATTCTTCCGTTCGGAAAGTTTTGGAAATTCGTTTCGGTCAACTTCCGGAAAGAACTTTTGGATAGTAGTAAAGATTACTCCTCCGGACGCCACATCTAATTTTTCCACCAAGTCTTTCCTACTCTCTGCTTGTTTGGGGGATTGCCGGAGCAAATTTTTGGATTTGGTAAAGGTTTCAAAAAGTTGGTCGTCCAAATCGTTTCGGTCAGTAATTACTACTATAGTAGGGTTATCCAGCTCTTTAATCACTTTCCCGGCAAAAAAGGTCATGGTTAAGCTTTTCCCGCTCCCTTGCGTGTGCCAGATCACACCAATCCGTTGATCATCTTTAGATTTTGTAGCTTGGTTTGCCTTTTCCAGCGCTTTATTTGTCGCGAAATACTGGTGATATCCGGCAATAATCTTTTTTATATCTCCTCGTTCTTCGTGAAAAGTTACAAAATTGCATGCGAGATCTAGGAACCGTTCCTTTCGGAAGGCGCCGTTAACCAAAATCTTTGTTTCGTTATGCGCACGGGGAGCAATAACTTTGCCGTCTACACTCCGCCAGCTCAAAAACCATTCCCAAGGAGAAGTAATTGTTCCCGTGCGGGCTTGGATCCCGTCGCTAATAACCAAAAGTTCATTAAAAGCAAAGAGAGAAGGAATATCGTTTTTGTAGGTCTGGAACTGGCGGTAGGCCTGTTTTACAGTTGTTTTTTCTTTAGTGGGGTTTTTAAGTTCAAAAACAGCCAGCGGTAAGCCGTTTACAAAAATAACAATATCCGGCACGCGGTTGTTCTTACCTTCTATAACACGGAACTGGTTAACTGCCAGCCAGTTATTGTTTTCCGGATTTTCTTTGTCAATTAACCAAACCTTATCGCCTTGAACCCGCCCGTCCTCAGTGCGGTATTCAATATCCACTCCGTTAACCAGCATGTCGTGAAAAATTTCGTTGTTAGTTTCCAGTTTTGGACTGCGGTTGGGGATATTGATAACTTGCCGCAGAGCTTCTTCTCGCGATTCTTTTGGAATATCCGGATTTAGTTTATCAACAGCTTTCTTTAACCTTCCGGTTAGCACTACATCGTCATAGGTTTGACGTTCTAGCGGGGCTGGAATAGTTCCACTTGTTGGGGTTTTCGGCTCTGGTGAGATGTCCGGGCCAAAAAAAATTTCATAACCCAACTCTTGGAGCCAATCCAAAACAGCTTGTTCTAATGATGATTCTTGGTATTTATGCTTCATATTGTTTTTTATAAGAACTTACTAGAAATTCTGTTACGGTTTTTGCACAGTTAACAATTAATATAGCATGGTGTCTTTCAGTAATATATGTCGTGGAAACTTTTCCATGAGCATCGCTTAGTTGATTTCTTAGAGCGGAGAGCCCATTTACAATTGAAATTAAACCACTCAAAACCTCTTTTAAAGACTTATCGGTAATGTTTTCAGGTGAAAGGTTTAAGTCTTTTTTTATTATTTTATATAGCCGGTTTAAGTCTCCTTTGTGATCCAAAGATCGCCCTGGGTTAGTGTTTTTTCCGATATATATTAAAACCTGTTCTAATAAGGTTCTCGCGTTTGTTACAGCACCATCATAGTCACCATTTGCAATCTTTACCTCGCACTTTTCCAGCTCTTTACTAATAAAATCACTGTTTAATTTTTCTAGCTCCGTACCCCCTACGAGCGGTTCTTTTAATTCAAGTATTTTTGCTTTTTTTTGGTATGTCTGTAGCTTGTAACCATCGAATTCCAAATACTCATTTAATCTTTGAACTAACGTATTTAACTTCTCTTTTTTCTCAATGAAATTTATTGGATGAAAATATGCTTCAACGCATTTCTTCATGTTATTTGTATTGTTTAACGTTCTAAGCTTGTTTTCCGTGTAGTACCACCGACTTGGAAATCCTTTTCCGTACTCGTCTTTAAAACCAAAGTTATTAAAGAATTCGACAAGTTGAGGACCACTTTTGTATTCTGTATCTCCAGAGTCGCCAGTTATTAAATCTCGTAGGAATTGTAATGTTTTTGTAGAAATTTTCATTATCAGCATTAGAATGGTATTGCATCGTCACGCGATCCCCGTTTGTTATTGTAATCACAATCCTTGTTGTGTTTTGTAATAAATTTTGCTCTTTCATACAATTCATCAAATGTAATAACTTCAGGGTTTGCTATATTTCTGCGGTAGAGCTCAAAAGTTCTTTTTTTCATCAGATTGTCAAGTTGTTTTGTATGCCCAATAACCAAAAGACCTTTAGGCTTGTAGGTTAATACATTTTTTAACTTATTTCGATTTTTGTCAGTTCGAGACCCTTCGATCTCCCAGGTTTGAAGATTTCCTTGAATTTGTGCTACACCTCCGCTTAGGTCCTTTCCGATCTCCCATATGTTATTGCGATACTCTGAGTTTTTTAATAACCTAGTATTAGGAGTTTTTATTTCTACTAATACGGTAAACTTCACCTTAGCTACAGTAGTAGCCAACATGTCCCCCCGCTCTCCCCCGGATCTAAAGATATCCCGGTTTCCGTAGTCAGCTTCTTCGGTTATCAGGTGTAAGTACTGGTAATTTAATCCGTATCCAAATATCCATTCGTTTTCAACAAAAAAATCTTGCCAGAAATCTTCATTGGGGTTACCTTTGAGACCATTTTCAAATTCCGACAGTGCCTTTTCTCGGTCAATTTGTATTTTGGAGTAAGCTAAACGTGCTGCTAAACTAGGGTCTTTTCTTGCTAGTTGGTTCCATATATCATCGCCGTAATTTTGTTCTAAGAGCTGTTTGATTATTTCCCGACGTCCTTTTTCTACCTTTAGTAGTTCTGTAGCCCTAGCGACCACAAATTCTTCTTCACTACCTGGCAAGCCATACTTTTCTGCGATCTTGTAGAGGTCACTCAATACCGCATAGAGTTTTGACATAACATCAGTTTTTAACAGTAATTTTATTCCTTCGCCCTGTTTAAGATTCCGAAGATCCATTGTTTGTATATCTTCCCACTCATCATTAGCAACTCTTTTTTGGTGTATGATATACCCCCGTACGCCGGGTTTTTCCATTTTCTCATTTTTTACAATCATACCCCGAAATACCTTGCGTGTTATTTTAGTCTCATAAAGTATTTCTGATTTTTCTTCGAGAACAATATCTTCCAGTTCCGCCGCCTCGCGAGAAACTCGTTTCAATTTGTATTCTTTATCCTGATTCATATTTTATTTAATTCTAATCCTCCCACTCATCAATCTTGGTAAAAGTAAATCGCGGATTTTTGATAATCTTTTGTTTTCAAGTTCGTTTGCATGCATTTTTTCGAATAGATCATTTGCAAAGTTCTCAAAGTAGTTTAAAACCTTCATTTCTCGAGGTAAGGCTAGTTCTAGGCTTTTGAGGTCCCGTTGGGTTATCAGGGGCTGTGTTGACCCTCTATTGAGTTTGGAATAGCTTATTGTGTTTAGATATTGACAAACGAATTCGTAATAAGGCGATGTGATAACCAAGGTGTTATCAGATGGCCAGCATGGGTTTTTAAATCTCTGTACGATACCGTGAGTACCAACTCTACCAATTACTAATATAGGTTCGTTGTATAATTCCTCCGTTGTGAAAGAGTTAACAGAGCTTGCGCCAACCACGGGACACCAGAATTCGTCTGTTTTATTTTCATTCTTATTTTCTGGACGTTTACCGCTTGTAATTTTAATTAAGTCTTCGAACTTTGTTGTTTTCCAACTTTTAGGAATATTGTTTTCAAACTCCCCACCTCCAGATTTATAAGGTTCCCCATCTAGATCAAATTCATTTTTTTCAAAATTCCAAGGGAATTCGAAGTCAATAAACCAATGCTTAAAAATCGCCTTTCCAGTGTCTTCCAAAGTCTCATTCATCTCCCGATTCAATTCGATTTTTTGGTCGAGAGAGGAAAGAATGTCTGTAATTTTCCTTTGTTCCTCCTCAGTTGCTATAGGAAATTCGGCTTTTGCTAGTGTGCTACCGCGTAGCTCTTTGAAGGTGCTCCCAGAGGCCAGATTTTCCAATTTTTTTTTGTATGTTTTTATTAAGTAATACAAATATTCTGAGTTAATATTATCTTTTGGTACCAAACTTCTAAATCCCTGATTTGTGCTAACTTCATTATTTGCAATAGCAACGTAACCGATCGGTGCTCGCGAAGATACTAGAACGGTGCCCTGAGGTAGAATCTTTGCTGAGCTATTGTCTAACCCTTTTTTTGTAATGTTACGTTCTCCTTGCGATATATATCTTTGTTCATATCCTGAGAGATCTTTAGGAGTTATCCAAGCTATATCGCCGTTGAAGTACTCTTCTTTTTTTGTGGAAGGTGTACCTCCGCCGACTACTCTTGCAAATTCTTCAACTCTTTTAACTTCCCAATCTTCCGGAATTTGTCCAAGTTGAGTTTTTTTTCTCATTTCAGATAATCACTTCTATTAGTTTGGGTAATGCAATCCCTAAAGTAACAAAACCTAGTAGTTTCAAGAGATCTTTCTTTAGTAATCTACCTTTTTTCCTTTCTTTTGCCTTATCAATTATTACGAATTTAGGGTAACGTTTTTTTAGAATTGATTCTATTAAGGGAGATATAACCATTCCTGTTAGAAATACCGCTGGTAATGCGATCAGAAAATCACTAGTTCCAAAAAGCATTACTGGTATAAAAATCAGCAGTTGTATTACACCCGTGATTACTAACCCAAACCACGGATTGTGAATAACCCAATTCCAAGTGGGGTTTCCAATTAGTTTTTTGAGGTCCTCTTCCAGCGGTAATAGCGTTTCTCTATTAGTACTTTTTATATGCAGTTGTATTCTCCAGCTGCTGTAATGAATATCTATATATTGATTATTTCCCCAATAGCGCAATTCCAGTTCTCCAAGTTCGTTTAGGTTTGTACTTTCAAGTTTTTTTTGTAGTTCCTCTTTCGTAGTTAATGTATATTTGCGGTTTTCTTTTATATTTTCAATTAAGAATTCGGGTTGTTTATTTTTTCCTTCTAAATTTTCTAATTCCTCACCAATTGCTAGAATGTTTTCTATTGTTGTTACGATTGATTTTAGTTTGTGTTCAGTATTAATTTTCATGGTTTTATCTTTTTATTTCATCCAAAGTTTTTCCCTGTTTAGCTCATTTGTTAATTCATTCGGTGTTCTGATCTTTAATCCGGTAAAAGTTGTTTCTAATTGCCCTCTGTGCCGTAGAAAGTCATGGTCCTCTGTAACAAAATAATCTCTTCTATCTCTAATGTGATTGTTCAGGTGCATAGCATCATCGATCTTATCCCTACCAATTATGTCCTTTATTTGTTCAAAAAATTTGCTTTCTTCTTTCGAACCCCAAACGCACTTACCCCACTTAGTACGCCCCCAGACACCTGTGGGTTTTATTTTCTTGGTTTTTGGAGCAGGTGTTTCAATATCAATTTGCGTTACCTCAATCAACCCTTCGTGCTCAAGAGCGCGTAGTGTCTTTTGATTTGCGCTAATGTCTGCTGTAACTGTCCTTGTCATGTGTAACCCATAATTTCTATGTGTATTTTTTCTGTTTCTCCCTATTATGTTCAGACAAAGGTTCGCATTCTTTGTGGGTAACTTTTCCCGTAGCTACATCTGTAACTTTTTGGCCGTACCAGTCGTTTTCTATATCAATGCGCATTTCTATGTCTACACCTTTGGGGTGGTTCTCTTTATCACCACTGGGGCGGTATCCTTTTACAATTTCAACTAACTTTTTACCGAATTTTTCTAATGCAAGACCTATCGTTTCTTGTATTTCGATTGTTTCTTCAGCTTTGACTTCTAAGTTTTCGTTATCCATTTTTCCATATTCGGGTTCTCTATCATTACAAAATCCTTAGCAGATTTCTGAAGGCGAATACGCGCTTTCGCCCACCTATTTTTAGTTCATCGAGTGTGTTTCTTTCAATCAATTTGTCTAGTAATCTAGTTACTGTAGAGCGATGTGCTCCTATTTCATCTACTACATCACTGGTTCTAAAAATAGGCTTTTTAAATAGGAAGTCGATTAGCCTTGGAATATAAGGGGACTTTGAGTTTTCAAATTCCTGCATGGTTACTTGATGCAATGACAAGATGTTTTCTATTAATTTTTGGGTCTCTTCTGCTTGTATAGCAGTGGCTTCCATAAAAAAGCTTATCCAACTTTCGTAATCGTCAGTTTCATCCACGTTATGTAGTGCTTCAGTATATTTATTTCGGTTTTTTTCAAAATACCCACTCATATACAAAATTGGTTGTGAAATTTTTTCCTGGGAGTATAGAATTAGCGGGATTAGTAATCGCCCGATTCTCCCGTTACCATCGTAAAAAGGGTGGATGGCTTCAAACTGGTAATGTGCCAGTGCCGCTTGAACTAAAACATCTTCCTTTTGGGAATTGACATATTTTTCCAGATTACTCATATGTTCCGGTATGGTTTCCCATCTTGGTGGTAGGTAAGTTGCTTCTTCAATAGGTGCATCACGTTCGCCTATCCAAACTTGCTCCTTTCTGAATTCTCCAGGGGTGCCGTGTCTGCGCGCATTCTCCAGTAGAATTCTGTGCAGGTCTTTTATCAGGTTCAAATTTAAAGGCTTCTTTTTTAATTGTTCTATGGCGTATAGTACAGCTCTTTTATAGTTAACAACTTCAATAATATCTCGGTGTTCAGTTTTTTCTCCAGCTTCATAAAGAAATATATCAGAAACCGTGCTCTGCGTTCCTTCAATTTTTGAACTGACAGCGGCTTCTTTAGTCGTCAAGGGAGCAAGAAGTAAATTCGGATTAAGGAGAGTTTTTTGTAGGCCGTCTAGTCTTCCCAAAGAATACTGAGCATTTGAAAGACTTCTTGCGAATTTGCTGAAGTCAAGTTCGACTGGTAATTTGTTTGGCTTGTGTGGATTCATATTACAGGCAATTATACAACAGTTGTTGCAGTAAGTCAATATTGTGCAACAAAACTCAAACTATGTTGCACAGGTAATACATACACATTAAGTGCTGTTGCCACAGTAATTTCAAAGAGCTAAATTTCAAACCCCACTTTCTTTAAATTTTCCTTTATTTTCTCTTCCAGTTTTTTGGATTCTTGGAATTGTTGGGAAAGTTTCGAGGTGAGGCGGGTCATTTTTTCTTCAAACTCTTCGTCGTCGAGCATGTCTATTTCTATTCCCACGTATCTTCCCGGGGTTAGGACGTAGTTATTTTTTTCTACTTCTTCTAATGTTGCTGATTTGCAGAAGCCTTTTATGTCTTCATACTTTCCATCTTTTTTGCGCCATTCGTGATAAGTATTAGCGATCTTGTCTGTATCCTCCCCGGTAAGTTCCCGATGGCGGCGGTCAATCATCTCGCCCATATCACGAGCATCAATAAAAAGGATTTCGTTTCGTCTTTCTCTGTCGTCGTTGCCTTGCTTGTGGCGGGAGAGAAACCAGAGTGTGCAAGGAATAGCTACATTATAAAAAAGCTTGTCCGGCATAGCTACAATGCAATCGACCAAATGATCTTTAATTATTGCCTTGCGGATTTCTCCTTCGTTTGAAGTTTGGGAAGCTAGTGATCCGTTGGCCATAACAAAACCGGTTGTTCCGTGCGGTGCGAGGTGATGAACAAAATGTTGGATCCAAGCGTAGTTGGCATTACCAGTGGGGGGAACCCCGTATTTCCAGCGCACATCGTCGCGCAGTTTTTCCCCGCCCCAATCGCTTACGTTGAACGGGGGGTTAGCTAAGATGTAGTCAGCTTTAAGATCGGGGTGTAGATCGTTGTGGAAACTGTTTCCTGGTTCACCACCCAAATCTCCTTCAATACCACGGATAGCAAGGTTCATTTTGCAAAGTCTCCAAGTAGTAGAGTTGGATTCTTGCCCGTAAATAGAAATATCGCCAACTTTTCCACCGTGCCCTTCGACAAATTTTTTGCTCTGGACAAACATTCCCCCACTACCACAACAAGGGTCATAAACCCGCCCTTTGTACGGCTCAATCATTTTTGCAAGTAAGCGAACAATGCAGTTGGGGGTAAAATACTGGCCGCCGTGCTTTCCTTCTGCATCGGCAAATTTTCCAATGAAATACTCGTAAATGCGCCCAAAAACATCTTGACCTCCGTCTTTACTTTCTTTGAGGTTAATGCCGCTAATGAGATCAACTAGTTCCCCAAGCAGCGTCTTGTCCAGAGTTGCGCGGGAGTATCTTTTTTCGAAAACTCCTTTGAGCGAATCGTTTTCTTTTTCGATTGCGAGCAAAGCATCGTCAATAATTTTCCCTATTTCTGGATCTTTGGCTTTGCTCTTTATGTAATCCCAGCGAGCTTCTTCGGGAACCCAGAATGTGTGACGTGCTTTGTAGGCGTCACGATCGTTTAATTCCCACTCCCCTGCTTCCTTGTCTTCTCTTATATCTTGGTAAGTTTGCTGGAAAGAATCGGAAATATATTTGAGGAAAATAAGGCCCAAAACGACATGCTTATACTGCGACGGGTCCATGTTGTTACGCATTTTGTCCGCCGCTTCCCAAAGCTTCTTCTCGAAACCCAAATTTGCGGTGGAATTGTCTTTTGCCATTGGGGATATTATACTATAACAGCGGCGTTTTAACAAAGAGAACTCTGGGGTGTTAGGGGTTGATTTTGATCTTTTTTATATCATCCACAATCAGCCAGGAAGCCATTGCGCCGTACCCGGTTTTGTCTATTTCAAAGGGTTCAACTGGCTGGGGGTTCTCAAGCGTGATAAAAATGCAGTAGTTTTTGTTTGCTGCGTATTTTTTTACCTCTTCAAATATTTTTGTAATTCCTAAATCTTGGGGAGGATATTTTTTTAGTAGCTTTTCGATCTTTTCTTTGTTTAAGTTGGAGTATTGTTCAACTTTGGATACTTCTGCTTTGGCAGTTACAGGCTTTCCAGAATCTCTAAAGTAAATAACATCTCCTTTATTTATTTTTCCCCAAGGTCGATAGCGATTTTCGTACCAACGGGATTCAATTTTCTTTTCCCCCCTAAGAATTTTCTCTGTTAAATTCCAGGCGCTTTTCATTATTGCAATATGGGTTCTTTTTTCACTCATTTGAGAGAAGGTTTTTTGCATTTTCTTATTATTTTAGACTGGCGTTACAGAAAATATTGTACTATAGGAACCCCGGTTTAATAAAGAGAAAAAGACTTTAGGGGATTTGTAGTGTTGTATTCATACTCGATGTGAATGGTGTGCATGTCCGTTCAGGTGATAGACTAAACAATACCGTTTTGACGGTGTAATTATTTTTTTTAGAAAAAAATATGGATAATACTGAAATAGCAAAGAAGATGGAAATACTTCCCGATCGGGATCTTACGGAAACACAATTGTTTGTGACAACACAAACATTTGATCGTTATGCTAGTAAATACGCAAAGGAATGGGAATGGAACAAAAAGACGATCGAGGAAATTAAAAAGTATAATATTGAACCGTTTTCCAAGCACTTAGAAGAAAATGAAACGGTTCTTATTGTTGGTTCCCGTAGTGGTAGGGATTTTAAGCTACTTAGTGACCAAGGGTTTAGGTGTATTGGCATTGAACCTTCTTACGGATTAATAACGGAAGCATTGGAAAGGGTTCCTAATGGTTTGTTTGTTAATCAGGATTTAAGAGTTCTCCCTTTCTTGCCGGGAAGTTTTGATGCTATCTATTCTGATAATCTTTCTATTATTCCCAAGCGAGATGTGCGGGACATTTTGAAAGATTATAGAATTTTCTTAAAACCAAGTGGAATTTTGTATCTGTCTTTGAAACTGGGCCAAAGTGATGTGTTTGTTATGAATGATTTAGGTGGGCCGCGTTATATGACAATGTACGAAAAAGAAACTATTTTGGAATTTGTAAGAGGAACTGGATTTTCGATACTTTGGTCCGAAGAAAGCACACATACCGACCTTTCCCTTCCTCGCTGGTTTAGCCTTGTTGCTAAGAAGTCAGATTAGTCTTGCCTTGCGTCGCAAGATGAATATATATTTTACAGCTTCTTCGAAGCAAAAAGATTCATTTAATGAAGTTTATGAAAGAGTGGTTGACCATTTGGACTCTTTGGGTCATAGCGTTTTTGAAAAGGTCCTTTCTGAACATTTAGCGGATATACGTGATATTTCTCAACACGGGTTAATGCGTTGGTATGAGGAATGGTCTGCATTTGTCAAAGATGCTGATTGTGTTGTTGTGGAAGGTTCTTACCCTTCTACTGTTCATGTTGGATTTGAGTTGGGAATGATTCTTTCCAAGCACAAACCGGTTATCCTTCTCCATAAACGGGGTTCTGACCCTGCATTGATTAATACTCACTATTACAGCCGTTTGATTAAATCTGCGTATGATGATAAAAACTTGGAAGAAGTTATTGATTGGTGCTTAGAGGAAGTGGGGTCTATCTCCAAACGTCGATTCACTTTTTATATTTCCCCGGAAATAGATGGTTTTCTGGAACAAATTGCAAATAACAGCGGCACTAGTCGTTCAGAATATATACGAGATTTGATTGAAAAGGAAATTGAAGAATCTTCCGAGGCTTAATAGTGGGTCCTTGTTCTGTTCTTCCTAATTAACAAATTCATATTAGATGTGAATTGCATATCCAATTCGAATTGCGGGTATTATCTTTTCTTTTTATCATCAGGGCGTGGTAGTGCAGTTGGATAAGAGTTGAGAGAAAGGGGGTGAGGAAGCTACTTTTCTGAGTGATCCGCACAAGGATGGATAAGAAGTTGATGGAGATCTGTATCCTATGGGGAACGATGGTCGAGTGCGTCTGGTAGAGCGCCATCACCTGAATCGTGAGCTGCAACCCGGCGAGAAGTAGCTGTCAGGTTTAAGTTGGATGGAAAGATGTTAACAAGGGGGTGAGAAAAAGATGTCCGGGTTTGATAAGGATGATGCGGCGGAGCAAACGGATTCAGACCGCAGTTCTGTAGACAGAGCATGGCACGATGCACGGGAAGATGCACGGAGCGATCCTCGATCCGGTGATCCTAGCGATATCGGTTATACCGGTGATTGGTATGACTCGGATCCTAAGGATTAGATGTTTTGCTCTGTGTAAACTGTCCGGGAGGTGGACGAAATAACTTGATCAGGAGTTGTTTTGTCCCCTCCCTTTCTTTTTGTTATATTAGAATTATGTATTCTGTTGAGGAAGAATTAAAGTTTATAATATATTTGCGGGAAGTTGCTAAAAGTGTTGCGGAAAAATACGGTGGAGGAGAGGAATTGGAATCCGCTGCGCTTGAGGGTTTGGTGGAAGCTATTAAGAAATTTGACCCCGATAAAGCTAGGGAGAAAGATTATAAGTTTTCTACCTACGCAACTTGGTTCATGAAAGAGGCTGTAGAAAGTGCTTTGGAAGATTAGTTAAAGCAATATACAGTCCTAAGGACTATGTGTTGCTGATTTGACAGGGATAAATAAACCTTAATTTTATATGTATTTTTATTAATACCAAATAGTTTTTGTTCGGTGGTAGGGTTTGTCATCGCGAGATTTTGTCTGTCCTTTAAACCAAAAAATGCCGTCTACTTTAACAGCGTTGACTTGTGGAAACTTTTCTTTTAGTTTCTTGGTGGCTAGTTCTATTGCCCAGATAGTGTTAGCGCGGATTTCAACTTCTTCCTCTGAGCCAGCTGGAATTTCGATTTTATTATCAATTTTATTAGCTAATTCTTCATCGTATTCAATAATGTCAAATTTTCTTAGTATTTGTGGAACTTTGTAATCAGCGAATGCAGTTAGTCGATCATGATTGGTTATTCCAATTGAGAGAAGGCCTAGTTCGTTTAAGTCTACTAGGTGGGCGGGAACAAGCTGGGCACGTTTATAAAAGAAGACTTTTTTGTTATGAAATTTGGAGGTATCGTTAAATATTTTTGGAAAATATTTAACCAAGATTTTGACTATCTTTACAGCGTCAAAGTCACCTCTTTTGATAATGTTAAAAAATGAACCTCCGAATTCATTGGTGACATTTCGTCCTAGGTTTCTTAGTAATTTCAGTCTTTCCTGAAAAAGAGGAATTTTAACATTGCCGGAAAGAATAAGTTTTAAATCTTCTTCTGGTATGGAAGCTAGATATGTGGGGTTGAGTATCTGGTAGCCATTTGCAAGACCTCTCTTTAGGGCTCGAAGCATACCAAAGCTACCGTCAAAGCTTTTTCCATTAAAATTTATTGTCCATTTTGGTTTGCCCCAATAACAGAAGTTTACTGTATTATAGACAATGCTGTAAGCAATTTGCTCTTCTTCTGAGCCATTTTCAATTATTGTTTCGGTGGTGTATTCGGAGGTATCTAAATCTGAAGCAGTAACGGTTTGGCAGAATTTTGAGATAGCTTTTTTATTTATCTGGACGTGTTCTGACTGTTCGACAACTGGTTTAATTGAATCCAAAATTATTTTCATCTTAGTTATGTTACTATGAGTTTAAGATTTTGACAATGGGCTGAGGATTGCTGTAAGGACGTATCGGTATATTTTTTAGAGACATGACTATTACTTTTCTTGTTTCAGAACTAGCAAACAAATTTAACTTTTTTTCTATCCAAACTGG
>JBMCWH010000014.1:0-17077 GCA_048621635.1 Patescibacteria group bacterium | reverse complement strand
CTTCCTCTACTTCCTTTTCAACTTCCTCTGTTTCCTTTTCAACTTCCTCTGCTTCTTTTTCAACTTCCTCTACTTCCTTTTCAACTTCCTCTGTTTCCTTTTCAACTTCCTCTGCTTCCTTTTCAACTTCCTCTGCTTCCTTTTCAACTTCCTCTTCCTTACCCTCATCAAGAATAATCATATCCTCAGTAACAATCTCTGTCCGGTAATGCTTTTCACTGTTCTCATCTTCCCATGTTCTCGTTTGCAATCTACCTTTAATGTAAACTTTAGAAGTTTTACGTAGAAATTCGTCACAAATTTCTGCCAATCTGTTCCAAGCAATAATTTCGTGAAACTGAGTATCTTCGTGTCGCTCACCGTCACTAGAAGTCCATTCCCGATTGGTAGCCATACCAAAACTTACCAAGGCATTCCCTTGCTCGGTATAACGCAACTCGGTATCGCGCGTAAGATTACCAATCAAAATTACCATGTTCTCTGATCGTGCTGCCATTTTTTAAATTCACCTCCTTCCCATAATAAAAATTTAACTAAACTTAGGAATCCTCCCGCAATAAAACTATTCGCAAAATATCTTCATCTGTGTTCAACCGTCGCCGAAGAGTAGCTACCTCTCCCGGTTCTAGCTCCAACCCCAAAATGTAAATTAACCCTTCTTGAAAACCATCGACCTCATAGGCTAATTGCTGTTTTTCCCAATTGTTGCGAACTTCGATTTCTCCTCCTAAATCTAAGGCCACAGCAGAAACATCATCTAATTTATTCTTTGCCTCAGCAGCAGAGAGATCAGGATTTAGAATAAAAAGCAACTCGTAAGTGTTCATTGCCTGGACAATTTTAACACAAACTTCACAAGCTGTCAGCAGGGTATCGCCTACTCTCGAGGGTAAACCTGAGAGCCTGCTTCCGTATCATCAACCTCAAAGCCATGTTCTCTAATTTTATCTCTCAATTTATCCGCCCCCTCAAAATCACCTTCTTCCCTAGCCTCTTCGCGCTGCTCAACTAGCGCTTGTACTTTGCTTGGGATCTCTAAAAACTCTAGCTCAGAAAGCTGAAACCCTAAAACACGATCAAAATCCATCAACGTAGCTTTCTTTTCCCCAGAAGAATAGCCAGAACGAACCATATCCCAAGTAACTCCAAGTGCTTGAGGAAGATTAAGATCATTATTAACAGCTTCAACAAAGCATTCCTTATATGAATCGATAATAGTAGTAGCAGGATCCCAAGTTCGCACATACCTTCGCAGATTACGCAAAGCTGCAGCTGCACTGTCCAGACCCCCCCAAGTAAAATTGAGCTGGCTCCTGTAATGAGATAATAAACAAAGATAGCGATAAGCTAAGGGATCGTAGCCACGCTCCAAAATATCATCTAACACAAAGAAATTACCTAAAGATTTTGACATCTTTCTTCCATTAACTACATTGTGACGTATATGTATCCAATACTGAACAAATTGCTTACCAGTAGCAGCCTCGCTCTGGGCAATCTCATTCTCATGATGAGGAAAGATATTATCTTCTCCCCCAGAATGAATATCAATTTGCTCTCCCAAATTTTCCACCACCATAGTACTACATTCAATATGCCATCCTGGATACCCCACTCCCCAAGGAGAATCCCATTTTTGCACATGGTTTTCGTCAGCAATCCATAAAGCGAAATCAAAAGGATTCTTCTTTCCTGGCACAGGCTCTAAACGGGCACCAGATTTCAGTTCCTCGATCCTTTTTCCGGAAAGCTTTCCGTAATCAGAAAATTTAGAAATATCGAAACATAAATACTTTCCAGCTCGGTAAGTAAATCCCTTATCTTCCAACCGCTTAATAAATTTAATCATTTTGGGAACATAATCAGTAGCGTGGGGCAAGACATGAGGTTTTTGAATGTTCAGTAAATCCAAATCCTGCAAAAATTGCTCAGTGTAAAAGTCAGCAATTTCCTGAGGAGTCTTTCCTTTTTCCCGAGCAGTTTTCTCCACTTTATCCTCTCCTGTATCTGCAGCCAAATCTTCCTCAGTCAAATGGCCCACATCCGTAATATTCATCACTTGCTTAACATCATAGTTGTTGTATTCCAACACCCTCCGCACTAAATCAGAAACAATGTAACGCCACATATTTCCAATATGAGCACGCATATAAACAGTAGGGCCACAGTCATAAACCCGTACAAAATCACTTCCCAGTGGTTTAAAAGTCTCCTTCCGCCTAGTTAGTGTGTTATAAAATTTAATTTCTGACATCATAAATTGCACCTTTAATGTAACACAAATCTACGCAAAGCTGTCCAAACTCAAATATCTACTTATAGAGTCAGGAAAAACTGTAATTACCCTTTTAGATTCACCAAAAGCTTTAGCTACGTTACTGGTTACGGATTACTAGTTTCCAGTTACTAGTCTCTAGTCTCTTTCTGCTTAATGCTTTCTACTATCTGCTTCCTACTAATTACTCCCAGCTTGTTCGGCCGTCCAAGGCACGGCTTAAAGTACCTTTATCTGCATATTCCAATTCGCCGCCAATAGGCAATCCTTGAGCAATTCGAGTAATTTTATTAATCTTTTTTGGCAAGTTTCTCTTTATGTAGCGGGCTGTCGCCTCACCTTCCATGGAAGGGTTGGTAGCCAAGACAAGTTCTTCAATATCCAAGTCACGTAACCGATCCAAAAGTTCTCTAAGTCTAAGATCCTCAGGCCCAATATGGTTTACAGGAGAGATCACACCGTGCAAAACATGGTAAAGACCGCGGTAAGAACCTGTGTTCTCAATAGCAATTAAGTCCAAAGGATCTTCAACTACACAAATCTTGGACCGATCACGATCATTTGCCTTACAAATATCACAAGGACTTTCCGTAGTCACATTAAAGCAAACTTCACAAAGCACAGTTTTTCGGCGGAGATGATAAACAGATTTGGCTAATTGATCCACTTCCTCACGGGGAACGTGTAAAAGGTAAAAGGTAAGCCTCTTTGCTGTCTTGGGACCAATTCCTGGAAGACGAGAAAAAGCAGAAATCAAATTTTTTACTGGCTTCGGAACTGCGTTCATAAATCCTCACCAAAAACCTCTGTCGCTTGATCAGCGACACTCACTGTATTCTTTTCCTTTTTCTTTTTCGCAGATTCTTTGCGGGCTTTACGAGAACCTAACACACAATGAATTTTTACAGGACAATCCACAACTTCCTTGATCGCTTTCTCCACTACACGCCTATTTTTCATCGCAACCAAGCGTTGCCGGTGAAATTCATAATAGGCTTCCAAAACCAAAGTATTATTATCCTCTACCTGTTTGGGGCCAACAGAACGAAGAATAGCTTCCAAACTATGATTATAAGGACGAATTAACTGCAGTATCTTCCCCCACTCCTCCTTAACTTTTTCCAACAGTTCCTGCTTTTCCAAATCCACAGGCTTGTCCCTTTCTTCAGTTTTGTCCGACTCCCCCACTTCAGAAGAATTAGTATTTGCCTTCTCGCTACAATGTTCCCCATCCAAGCAAAAGTCATCATCTGCTGTAAGTTCAACAACAGCTAATTCTAAGGGCAGAGTAGGAATTGGAGTAGAAGAAAATTGTTGTGCCGCTTGAGTAAATTTATTAATCAATAGACGAATATTTACTGCGGGAATAGTCTTACCCAACTCTTCCATTTCCCGAAAATCTTCCTCGCTAGTAGAAACCAATTCCGAACCCACACCAACCTTAATTAACAAAATATCGCGCAAAAACTCTAGCAGTTCTCTCGTAAAACTTTCCAAATTCCCACCCCGCTGGTAGAAACTATCCAAAAAAACCAAAGCTTTTTCTGTATCCGCCTCTATCACCCACCGCAAAAAGTCAGACAATTCCTGCATTTTTCCCGAACCGGTAAGATCCTCCACAGTCAAACCACCAACAAGCATCTGCTCCAGCATATTTTCTGCATCCCGAAATCCTCCCCGGGCAATATGAGCAACTTTCTCTAACGCGGCCTCTGATATCTCCCCACCCTCTTCTTCCACAATACTTTCCAATTTTTCTCTGATTTCCTGATCAGTAGCTCGCTTAAACTCAAAATGTTGGCAGCGAGAACGAATAGTAGCAGGAACTTGCTCTGGTTCTGTGGTTGCCAAAATAAAAATAGCGTGATCGGGAGGCTCTTCCAGTGTTTTTAGGAGCGCATTAAATGCTTCGCGCGTAAGCATATGAACTTCATCAATAATATAAACCTTCTTATTACCCCTACTCGGTGCTAACCCTATGCCTTCACGCAACTCACGAACATCATTAATTCGCCGGTTAGAGGCCGCGTCTATTTCAATTAAGTCTAAAAAACGCCCTTCTTCAATTGCCTGACAAGAAGGACAATCACCGCAAGGTTCCCCATTCCAATTATCTTCGTCAATATTTTCACAATTAACAGCTTTAGCTAAAAGACGGGCAACGGTGGTTTTACCAGTCCCACGAGGACCGGAAAAGAGATAAGCATGCCCTACCCGTCTTTTCCGAAGAGAAGAAAGAAGAGAATCCTTAACAGCATTCAAGCCAACTAAATCAGAAAATTTTTGTGGACGATATTTAGAATAAAACATATGGACAAGATAAATAACAAATCGGTTTTCCGCATTCCGCTTACCGCTGTCTACCGCAAAAACTACCTCCATTCTTTTCGTCTTATGCCTGGCGAAAATACACCGTCAATCACAGAAATAGTGGCGGTAACCTTTCCAGAAACATCGGAAATTTTGTCGCCTCTTGTTTGAGTTAACCTTTCAGGCAAAATTTCCGTTGAGTGAACTCGGTAACTAACCGTGTCTCTTATCTCTATGAAAACAGCGAACGTTTTCAGGAAAGGTTGCCGTCACTATTTATATCTTCTACCGGTCCGCGAGCGCTTGCCCCGAACTCTACGTAGTTTGGGGCTTTCGACGCGAGCATAAGGCGAAAAAGAAGAACCTCCTCCTACCCGCAAATGTTTCCGAAAGGATATTTACCGATAATCACAACTATTCTGTATGTTCAAAATCTCGTCAACCAACCTTCGACAGCACTCTCTAACTCCTCCGCATAAAGATCTTCTAAAACAGCTCTCTCCTCTGCAGAAAACTTTTCCAAAACGTATTCTTTGGGTGTTGAATCCTTGGAAGGTCTACCAATACCTACTCTAAGTCTCCAAAAGTCATTAGAAGATAACGCATCTATAACCGACTGAACACCACGGTGGCCCGCAGAACTACGCCGCCTTTGTAGTTTATACGTACCTAAGCTCAAATCGAGATCATCATGAATTAGCAAAAGATCTTCCAATTCGTATTTAAAAGTATGGTACAAGCTCTTAAGTACCTTCCCTGAAGAATTTATATAAGTTACTGGTTTTACGAAAAAGACCGTCTCATTTTCTACAACCCTCTTACCTATCCAAGATTTGTATTTATCTTGCACCCTTCCCTCAACATCCAGACTTTGACACAGCTTATCCAAATAAAAAAAGCCAACATTATGCCGTGTATTTTCAAAATGCTCTCCATAATTACCTAACCCACAAATCAACTTCATTGTTTGTTCCCGTGATGCTTTCCTAAAAGATGCAAAACCCCGTGCTTGAAAAGCTCTCCTACCTCCTCTTCAAAACTATGTCCTAGCTCCTCTGCTTGCTTTTTCGCTTGCTCCTTACTAACTATTACTTCCCCTAACAAAAAAACTCGCTCCTCTTTTTCAGAATCCGCTAACTGTGCTTCCTTACAATCAACCTTCTCAAAAGCAGAGTCGTACAGTCCAAAGGAAAGAACATCTGTAGTACCTTCCCGACCCTTATAACTTTTATTTAGCTCCGCCATTAAATTATCATCTACTAAGGCAAAAGAAACTTTATATTTCATATCCCTAACTTTTCTTATAATTCCTCTTCAACCAATTCGCGAACGTGAGAACCTTCCGCTTGCCCTTTAACTTGGCTCATCACCTTACCCATAACCGCCCCCAAATTAGTTGCTTCTCCTAGATCAGAAATAACATTCTGAATAAGGTTGCGCAGCTCTTCATCTGTCAGAGGTTCAGGAAGAAACTCCTTTATAATCTCCAACTCCGCTTTCTCTTTATCTCTCAAATCTTCGCGGCCAGCCTGCTCATAAGCTTCTATCGACTCACGTCGCCGTTTTGCTTCCCTAGACAAAACCTCCAAAACATCCTCTTCCTCTAGTTCTTCCTGCTTCTCTATTTGCGCATTATGTATTGCTGATCTAAGCATACGCAACACCGAAACTCGCAATGAGTTACCAGATTTCATACTTTCTTTCAATTGTTTTTCAATTCGTGACTCGAGAGTCATCGGTTTTCTCGCGAAATTTTCATTTCCAACTCCTTACGTTCTTTCTTCTTAATCTCAGACGGTTTTTGATAATACTCACGCTTCTTAAGCTCCTCCATAATCCCAGACTCACGTACCTGCCTATTAAACCTTCGCAAAGCTTCTTCGATAGACTCCCCTTCACGCACCTTTACTTCAGGCATAAAAAAAACACCCCCTTACAGAGATAGATTATAATAGGAGGATAAAAAAATAACAAGCTAACTAAAAAAAACAAAGCGGATAAAATGGGGAAATATTTTGGAAAAAGAGCCATTAATCGCCATATTTCGGCAAAACGTCAATTAAATCAAAAGAGTAATCGAATAAAGAGACAATTGTTTGTTTAACAATGTAACAATTGAACAATGGTTTTTAGGATAACCGGGTACCCGGTTATCCGGATATCCAGTCTCTAGTCTCCAGTATCTAATTTCTGTCTTTGATCACAAATCTTGCAGCCCTCCTCTTACCTCGATATCCTGATATCCTTTTTCCCTCTTCGCCTCCCCCCTGTTCCCGACTTTAGGTCGGAAAACCAATGCACTGACGCACTGTCAACTGACAACCAGCCAACCAACTAACCAGCCTACGAGCCTGCCAGCACACCAGTCTCCAATTTGGTGCTTACTACTTCCTGCTTACTACTTTCTACTTCCGTCATACGATATACGAAATACTAACTACTAGTCTCTAGTTACCAGTTACTAGTCTCTAATCTCTAGTTTCCCTCCATTCGCAATAATTCGTAGCACAATGAAATTTATTCCTTAACTATTTGTAGCCTATTCGCTATCTAGTTCACTGACCCTATCAATTCCTGAACACTCATAAGCTCTTCGCTATCCTCACCTCGTCTCTTAACTTCCACCTTACCCTTCCCCTCCGTTGCACTACTCACCACCACTCGCCAAGGAATTCCAATTAAATCTGCGTCAGAAAATTTCTCCCCCGCAGATTGTGCACGATCATCGTACAAAACTTCTACACCTGCAGATAACAAATTTTTATAGACCTCCTCAGCATAAGGCTCCACAGCTTCGTTTTCCAAATTAAGAGTTAACAAATGAACTGTATAAGGAGCAATATTCTCCGGCCAAATAATACCTTTATTATCACAATGTGTCTCCACAACAGTAGCTAATGCCCGCCCAAGTCCAATCCCGTAAGCTCCCATCCACAATGGTTCCTCTTCCCCATCAGCATTAACAAAAGTACCCTCTTGCGGTCCCGTGTAAAAATGATCTTGCTTAAAACAATGTCCCAATTCAATACCGCGCTGCATACGTAAATTTCCTGTATTGCACTGAGTACAAGGAGCGCCATCATAAGCATTAACAATATCACCCAATAATTCATAAGAAAAATCACGCCCATAATTCACATTCCTAGTATCTGTCGTTTCCTCTTTATGTCCTCCAATAAAGTTATGAACTTTAGTCAGACCAATATCACCTACATAAGTAACCCCTTCTATCCCCCAAGAGTGCACATATCCAGGCTTTGTCCCAATCTTTTGCAAATCCTCTTCCTCTGCAGGAAAAAGAGCTGGCACGTCCAAAAGTCTTGCCAGTTTAGCCTCGTTAACCTCCTGGTCTCCGCGAACAGAAGCAATAACAATTTCATCCTCTGGTGTTTTGTAAACCACATTTTTAAGATACTTATAAAGTGGTTCCCCATAAAATTTCTGATTATCTTCCATAGTCTTAACCCAAGCAGGCTGTTCAACATTTTCTAAAGGAAGCTGTTCTTCCTTATCTGTGTAATCCACCCTCTCAAATTCAGCACGTTCTTCACTGGCAGAATAACCACAATTATCACAAACAAAAATCCTTGCCTCCCCTACTTCAGAAGGGACAATGAACTCGTGATTGTAATCCCCCCCTAAAGCCCCACTATCAGACTGTACAGGAATAACATCTAAATCTAATTTCTCTGCAATACGCTGGTAAGCAGAAAAAAATTTCTGGTAAATCTCCAAAGCCTTCTCCTCCGTAGAGCAAAAAGAATAGGCATCTTTCATCATAAATTCGCGTACCCGAAGCAAACCCCCGCGCGGCCTTTTCTCATCCCGAAATTTTTGACTAAACTGATAAATTAACAAAGGAAGGTCTCGATAGGAAAGGCTAAATTTCTTCACCAACTCAACCATTACCCCTTCCGCAGTTGCTCCTACCACAAACCCTGCTCCTTGGTGATCTTCCACAAGAAGCATTTCTTCCCCAAAAGCTTGATCTCTACTAGTTACTTGCCATATCTCTAAAGGGTGTAAAGTAGGAACGCGCACCTGTTGACAGCCTAAGTCTTCCATCTCCTTTTTAATTACATTTCTTATCTTCTCCCACACACGGAAACCAAGAGGGAGAAAAGCATACCGCCCTGCAGAAATCTGCCGAATAAAACCACCTTGGTAAAGAAATTGGTGGCTTTTTGCCTGCAAATCCCGCGGGACAGTTTTAACTGTTTTGCCAAAAAGATTACTGTAACGCATATCAGCTCACAAGCCTTCGTATATCTTGTATAGTAACTAAAATCATTAACAATAACAACATACCCATACCCACAAAATTAACCCACTCTTTAATCTTAGGAGAAACTTTTTGCCCACTAAATGCCTCCACACCAAGAAAAAGAAGCTGTCCACCATCCAAGGCGGGAATAGGAAAAAGATTAAAAAGACTTAAATTCAAACTTAAAAGAGCAACCATCTGTAACAAATACCTAAAACCGAGCTGAGAAGCCTCTTTCACAGCTTGAAACGCACCTACTGTTCCCGAAAGCTCGCGGGGAACCTGGCCCTCAAACAATAATCTTCTAACCATCAAAGAGATACCAGAAAACATAGAATTCATCAACAAAATACTTTCCTTAAAAGCCATCTTAGGAGCTTGCCAAAAAGGAACTTTCACTATCTTCTCCTCACCTACTGCAGAAGTAGTTATTCCTAAAGGGCCTTGCCCCGCAGGAACCTCCTCTGGCAAGGAAACAACAACAGAGCGGCCGCAATTTTCAGAGTTATTCTCCCACTCAGTCTGCTCACAAACATACAATTCTACTTCCTTTCCTAGGTTACCTCGTAAACGCAAGTTTAAATCCACCCAAGAGCTAACCTCTTTTCCATTCAAGGAAACAAAAACATCACCTACCTGCAGACCACCCCCAGCCGCGGGAGAACTTTCAGGAACTTTAGTAGCAACAACACGCCCTTCAAAAAGCGGGTTTCCTATTGAAAAAAGAATAGTAAGAACTAGCCATCCAAGCACAAAATTAGCAACCACCCCAGCGATCAATATCCCTGCTCTTTTCTGCCAAGAAAGTGCCTCAAAGCTATCTGGAGAGTCAGAATCGCGCAAAAATTTGGTAAAACCACCAAAGGGGATTAAATTGAAGGAATAAATTGTTTCGCCAATTTTCTTTCCCACAAGACGGGGAGGATAGCCAAATCCAAACTCCTCTACTTGCGCACCCGAAAGCTTGCCCACAACAAAGTGGCCTAGCTCATGGATAAAAATAAGAAGACTTAAAGCTAGAAGAGCAAGAAGAAAATTAATCACTTTCGCCTACTTCAAAACGAGCAAACCTCTTTATTTCGATATTTTCTTTAGTGGTAGCACGAAGTTCAGCAACCAAATCCTTAATCTGCTTACTCTGATCACGAATCCATTCCTGCTCAAGCAATTCTTCTTTATCCACGGGATTCATTGCACAAATATGCATAGCAATCTCCTTGGCAGTAGTCTCAAACTGCTCGCTTCGCGCTGCGAAATCTGTTTCAGAAGCAAGTTCCAAAAGCACCCCTACCCGGGAATCTGAATGGATATAGGAAACAACAAGACCTTCAGAAGTCTCTCGATCACCCCGCTCCGCAGCAACCATAGCTGCCTGTTCCTGCAAAGCTTTTTCTGCCACTTCCATATCTCCATCCGCCTCTAATAGCGCTTTACGACAAGCCATAACACCCACACCTGTCTTCTCTCGCAACTTTTTAACTTGTTCTAAAGACACATCAGTCATTGTAAAAAAGCTAATAAAGCAAATCCAATGCAAATATACACAAACAGGACAAAAAACAAACCGTAATTAAAAGCGTACACATCAAAAACTCACAAAATAGCAAAGTCAAGTTCCTAAAACACTTTCAATTTCTTCCAAAGATTTCTTGCCAATGCCTTTAATATCCAAAAGTTGTTCTTTATTTAGTTTAGCCAAATCCTCTAATGAAGAAACTCCCTTTTCCTCTAATGCATTCTGTACTCGCGTAGGAAGTTGCTCCCAAGAGGATCCCTTTTTCTCTGAACTCTTTTTTTCCCTAGATTCCTTCACATCTTGAGCAGAAATCTTACCATAACCCAAGCCCACCGCAGTACTTAGGGTCGGGATAAGCATCTGCAAAGACTTCAAAGAATCATCATTTCCAGGAATAGGAAAATCAATATCACGAGGATCAGTATCTGTATCCACAATCGCTACAACTGGGATATCCTCTTTCTTAGCCTCCTCAACTGCAGTACGTGCCCTCTTGGCACTGGCCAAGACTAACACATCAGGCAAATCATCCATCTCCCTTATCCCTCCCATTAAATCTTCTAACTTCTCTATCTCTCTGCGAATGTCCAAACGCTCTTTCTTAGTGTAATAATCAAACTCACCCGAAGCAAGCCCCTCTTCCAATTCCTTCAGTTTTCCCACATTTTTATGTATTTGAGAAAAATTGGTAAGCAACCCACCTAACCAGCGGTCAGCCATATAAAAAGCACCACAACGCTTAGCTTCTCTCTCCACCAAATCAGCTGATATTCTCCGCAACCCCACAAAAAGTATCTTATCATCCTTGCTCGCACGCTTCCGCAAAAAAACACAGGCTTCCTTTAAAGCCTCTCGCGTCTTTTCCAAATCTAAGATATGCATTCCATTTACCCGATCAAAAATGTACGGTTCCATTGCAGGGTTCCAGCGCCGGGGGGCATGTGCATAGTGAACACCAGCAGCAAAAAGCTCATCCACGGTAGGTATGTTAAAAACATCTTCATCTGCCACAGTGTGAGGATTGTAACATATAGAGGGCTTAATGTGAAGACTTGTATTTGGTATAGCGAATTAATGCAAATTAATATGGCAAATTATTGCAAATAGAAATTAGTAGGAAGTAGTAAGCAGGAAGTAGTAAGCATTAAGCAGAAAGAGACTAGTAACTAGAAACTGGTAACTAGTAGTTAGTATTTCGTATACCGTATATCGTATGACGGATAACGAGTAGTCCGTTAACTGATTGAATAATTGAATGGGTTGTGTTGAACATCTTGAACAAGTGAGCGAAGCGCACGGTTGAACAACTTCAACATTTTTGACATTTTTAATAATTAAATGATTAGCTGATCAAGTGAATATTGAATAGTGGTTCATTCAAAAATCAATTAATCAAGATTCATTATTTGCGTCTTCCTTAGGATTTTTCCAGGAGGCAAATTCACAATCAGGATAACGAGAACAACCGTAAAAAGTTTTTCCTTTCCGCGTCTTTTTCACAATTACGTCGCCTTCCCCGCATTCTGGACACTTCATCCCAATTTTATCCTTATAATCTTTAGTATAATCACAATCAGGATAATTACTGCAGGCAATAAATTTTCCAAACCGCCCCTCTTTAAGCTGGAGCTCCCCCCCACATTCAGGACACTCCCCCTTTAACTGATCTTCATCTACCTTATCAGGAACATTATCCCCATCAACATCAGAATAAGGGCGCGCGTACTTACAGTCTGGGAAATTACTGCAAGAATAAAATTTTCCATACTTACCTAGCTTGATAACCAAGTTTTCCCCGCACTCTGGACATTTCTCTTCTGTCTCTTCCAAAACCTTAAAATCCTCCCGCTTCAACTCTTCTTCTTTCTTCTCTAACTTCTTAGAAAAAGGTTCCCAAAATTCTTCTAAAACCTCAACCTGCGATCCGTCCCCTTGCGCAATTTCGTCCAGCCTTTCCTCCATCTCCGCAGTAAAAGAAACATCCACTATCTTAGGAAAATGTTCCACAAGAAGCTTATTCACTACCCTACCTATATCTGTGGGAAAGAAATAACCATCTTCTTTTTCTACATAACCGCGACTCTGGATAGTATAAATAATCGGAGCATAGGTAGAAGGCCGGCCAATTTCATTTTTCTTAAGCTCCTTAATCAAAGCAGCTTCAGAATACCGCGGCGGAGGAGAAGTCTGATGACTAACAGTTTCTGCTTCCAACAAATTTAACATCTGCCCTTCTTTAACAGGAGGAAAATCAGACTCTTTATATCTTTTCCTAACTCGTGGACGAACCTTAAGCCATCCATCAAAAGTAAGTGTCTGTCCTACACCACGAAACCCATACTTACCCGCTTCCACATCCACAGTCTTTCGCGAAAACTCAGCAGGACGCATTTGACAAGCAATAGTCTGCCGCCAAATAAGTTCGTACAATCGTTCTTCTTGACTACCTAATTTCCTTGCCGCCCCCGGTCCAACTGAGAAATCTGTAGGTCTAATTGCTTCGTGGGCCTCCTGAGCAGTCTCTGATCCCGACTGATAGCCAACAGCTTTAGCAGGTAAATAATCCTCGCCTAAAGTCCCTTTTACATAACTGCGACATGCAGAAACCGCCTCTGGGGACAAAAAGCGGGAATCCGTGCGGTGATAAGTAATAAGACCTTCTTCATAAAGGCGCTGCGCAACTCGCATAGTTTGGGAAGAAGAAAAACCCAAAGATGCAGCCGCAGTTTGTAAAGAAGAAGTAATAAAAGGCGGATAAGGTTTACGACGCACAGTTTTGGTTTCCACACTAACAACTGTAAACGCCTCATCCTGCAGCTCCTTCCTAATTTCTTCTGCCGCTTCCTCAGAATCAATAACAGTCTTGCTAACCTGATAAGTACCAGAAAAAAGGTCCTTCTTCTCTGTAAGATTGATATTATCCCCATCAATTAAACGAAGATCTACCCCAAACTCCCCCTCCTCAGAAGCGACCAAAGCTTCTATAGTCCAGTAATTTTCCGCGGAAAACTCTTCTCTTTCCCGTTCGCGCTCCACGACAAAGCGAACTGCCACAGATTGCACTCGCCCAGCAGAAAGTCCGGCCTGAATTTTCTTCCACAGAAGGGGAGAAAGTTTATACCCCACCAAACGATCCAAGATACGGCGAGCTTTCTGTGCTTCTACCAAATTAATATTAAGCTGACCGGGAGATTCAAACGCATTTTCAATTGCTGTCTTTGTGATTTCGTGAAAAGTAACTCGCTCATATGCTGAATCAGGCAACTCAAGAACTTCCTTCAAATGCCAAGCAATAGCCTCCCCTTCACGATCCAAGTCTGTAGCCAACCAAACAGTATCCGCATCTTTCAAATTCTCCTTTAACTCTTTCACTATCTTTCCTTTCCCATGGACAAGACGAAACTGAGGCTCAAAATCTTTCTCCACATCTACCCCCAGCTTGGACTTAGGCAGGTCACGCACATGTCCCTTGGAAGACAAAACATTATAACTTTTCCCCAAATACTGGGAAAGAGTACGAGCTTTAGTGGGAGATTCAACAATAACTAAATCTTTCATTTCAATAATTTACACCAAAAAAACTAAAAACAACTTTCTCCGTTACCCGTTACCGACAACCCATTTCCCCTCTGTCACCTCTTCTGCCAAACCTTTAACTTCCAACTCTGTTAGAGTAGATAATACCACAGAAACGGGCATTCCAACTTTACGCGAAATCTGATCAGTAGTCAAGCCAGCTCCTGTAGCGGATTTTAACTCCGCAAAAATCTTTTCCTCTTCTTCAGTCTGCAACCTTAAAGTATCCAACGATTCTCCTTTACCTCTACTGAAAGAAATAGTTTCCAAACTCTCCCTAACCCGCACAAAAGCAGAATCCTGCAAAATATCCCGGGCATCGATAACCAACTGTGCACCGTCCTGAATCAAACGTGCACAACCAACATAACCAGAATTATAAATTGAACCAGGAACAACAAAAACAGAACGTCCTTGCTCTGCTGCGCAACTGGCAGTAATTAAAGCCCCACTTCTTTCCGGTGCCTCACAAACCAAAGTACCCAAAGAAAGGCCAGAAATAATTCTGTTCCGAGCAGGAAAATTACCGGCAACAGGGGGAAAGCCAGGCGGGTATTCGGAAATCAACGCGCCCCCAGCTTCTAAAATCTTGTCCGCAAGGGGAGCATTTTGAGGGGGATAAATTTGATCCAACCCATGACCCAAAACGGCTAATGTTCTACCACCAACAGCCAAAGTTTCTTGGTGAGCAAAGCTATCAATGCCCGAGGCCAAGCCAGAAACTATTGTCACTTCCGCAGATCCCAGTTGGCGAACTAAGTCTTTTGTCACTCTCTTCCCATATCCGCTATACTTTCTAGTCCCCACCACAGCAAGGGACAAAGCGTCCGCCTCACTCAGTCCCCCCTTAACAAAAATTAAAAACGGGGGACGTTCTGTTAGTGATAAATTAGCTGGATAGCTCTCATCTTCCTTTGTAACAATCTGTAAACCAAGGTTGAAAACCTTTTCTAACTCCTTTTCCAAATCCAAGTCTTTCCGCACATCTGCAAAAGAACGCAGCACAGAATCAGGAAGGCCTGCTTTCCTTACCTCCCGCAAAGAAGCTTCCCAAACTTGTTCAGGATTGCCAAACTCAGTAACAAGATAATCAAAATAGCGTGGACCTAATCCCGAAACTAAGCTAAGCCCTAACCAGTACTTAAGGGGAGAATTATCCATAATAATCACAGATAGTGGCTAAAAATGAGCACCAATTTTTTCCAAAATAAAAACCTGAAACTTAGTTACTGGTTACTAACCCTGTTTTCAAAATACCAATCCATTACCTTTTTAGCAACTGGGGCAGCAGAAGAAGAACCGCCTCCTCCATTTTCCAAAAATACAGTAAGTGCAATCTGCGGATCTTCAAAAGGGGCAAAAGCTACAAACCACGCATGTGTATCCTCCTCTCCCCCGGTTTCGGCAGTTCCTGTTTTACCTCCTGCATCATAAGAAGAATCAAAAAATGGGTACCCCGTCCCTCCTGGGCGCATAACCCGTCGCAAGCCTTCCCTAATCAAATCCAAATTATTTTCAGAAATAAAGTCACCACGCACTATTTTCCCCCCATCCCCAAGAAGCAAAGTGGGCTTCATCACCTTTCCCCCGTTGGCTGCCGCAGAAACCATATTGTTAAGCTGAAGCGGAGTAACCGCTAAATCCCCTTGCCCAATTGAAAAGTGATAAGTATTCCCAACATACCAGCGTTCCTCTTTTACTTTTTCCTTCCATTCCGGATCAGGTACTAACCCTTCCGCTTCATCAGGAAGTTCCACACCAGTGGTCGCGCCTAAACCATAAAGACGAGCATACCGAGCAATTGTGTCAGCACCAACTCCTCGCCTTCCTTGGTACCCGCCACCGACAATATAAAAGTAAATGTCACAAGATTGAGCTATAGCTGTAAGCAAATTCACCCTCCCGTGCCCATCTATTTTCCAATCACGGTATACGAAAGAACCAACAGAAATAGCACCCTTGCAATCTACATAATCATTTACAGAAACACTATTCTGCTCCAACGCAGCAGTAGCAGTCACAATTTTAAAAATGGATCCTGGAGGGTAAACAGATTGAATAGCCCGGTTCAAAAGAGGTGTGCCCGGATCCGTAATTAACTGCTTATATCTTTGGGTAGACAACCCTTGAACAAAATCTTGCGGTTCAAAATCAGGAAGCGAAACAAAGGAAAGAACCTCACCAGTTTGGGGATCTTGGGCAATAAAAGACCCACCAGTAGCGCCTGATTTTTCCAAACCCTCCTGGAGAGCAGAATAACCCACCTCTTGCAAACCAAAATCCAAAGAGGTCCGCAATTCTCGACCTTGCACCGCGTTCTCTCTGGCCACCTCCCGCAAATCCTCTCCCCAAACATCAGCCTCTACCAAACGCTTACCCTCCTTACCCCTCAGCAAAAAATCAAATTCTTTCTCCAACCCAGTTTTGCCTATGCGCTCACCAGCAGAAACATTATTGTCCAAATCTTCCTTAGCGGCCTCACCAGTATATCCTAAGACATGGGAAAAAAGATGACCATAGGGATAAGAACGCAAAGGCGAAACTTCCGTAACTAATCCAGGGAAATCCACAAACTTGGTCTCAATATGCAAAGCTTCGTCACGCGTTGCTGGCGATTTTAGCACTACAGTACTCAAATCTTCTTCCTCTGCTTTCTTTGCCCTAGCAATAATTGAATCTTGCGGCAGTCCAAGAACCTCACTCACTTTCTCCCAGTCAGGCACAGGTCCTTCGGACTTCCAAACCACACGAAAGCCGGGCTCATTAGAAGCTAAGGTAGTTCCATACCGGTCATAGATAATACCGCGGGGCGGCCTAACAACCTGAATTCGCAATCTATTTTGCTCGCTAAGCGCACGATTTTTAGCTCCCTCAACCACCTGTAAGAAAAAAAGCCTCCCCCAAATCAATAGAAAAAGAACAACAGCCAAAAAAAGGAAGCCCAAGCCTCTCCAAGCCGACCATCCCGGAAGAGAGTAACCATTATTACCTGTTTCCATGGGCACTAGCCCATCTTGCCAAGAAAAAGGATCTTCTGTAGAAAAAGAGCGACGGAAACGCTTCCAGCGGTCAGATAGCCCCCGCCGCAAAAAAGAATGGACAAAATTTTCAGCAGTCCAAGGTTTATCAGCCATAA
>JBMCWH010000013.1:0-17395 GCA_048621635.1 Patescibacteria group bacterium | reverse complement strand
GCTTACTGCTTACTACTTACTACTTTCTACTAATTAGTAATTACGTAGTACTCGACAGCCGTTATACGAGATACCCCCGTCACGTGGTGCTCTCGGCAGGATTTGAACCTGCAACCTTCTCCTCCGGAGGGAGACGTTCTATCCATTGAACTACGAGAGCATAAAATCTTCCCAACTAGTCGGGGCGCTTTATCCACCGAGCAACAAACACTAGAAATGAGAGAGAAAGGAAATGTACAAGGGAGGTGGGAACTAAACAAATCAAAGATAGTTAGCAACAAAATGGTCTTTCCGACCAGCCTCAAAAGAAAACGGTTTATAATTAAACAAACTCAATTGCCATGCACCTTCCCTTCCTCTTAAAACAGAAACAGAAGCAGTACTTACATTCAAACGAACAATTGTTTCCAGGCCCATTTTTAAAGTAAAGGCGAGAAAAGCGCGAATAATATTCCCGTGACAAACCATGGCAACATCTTCTCCCGCATGTTTCCTTTTCACAATACTCAAAATATCTTCAATCCCTTCTTGAGCCTCAACCAAAATCTTAGCCAATTCTAAGCGCCGTTCATCCTTTTGCAAATCCTTAGGACTAGCCCATAAAGGTATTTCCCGCAAACGATTATCCACTCGGAAACGCTTCCCGGCAGACACAATCTCGGCTGTATCCAAAGCCCGCTGATAGGGGCTAGAAAAATAAGCAGTAATTGTTGACAAATTTTTCAAACTCTTGTCTAGGTGTTCTACTTCTTTTCTCCCCCACTTGGAAATAGAATCACCGGGAACTTGTTGCCAAGGATCTTTCCCCGTATCACCATGGCGAATTAAAAATATATTTGTATCCTTCATTGACCGATTTAAATTGTAGCATAAAAAAAGTTCGACAGTGAATCAATAATAACAATGACAGAACTTCGATAGATGGAAAATTGATTCAGGTAATCAAATAGTGGTTTACTGCATTCGGTTCACAAGGCTACGTAAATCCTAAACTTTCCCGATAAATCGGGATCTTTACGTGGCGGAAGGGGTGGGTCTGCTTCGCTAAAGCTACGCAGAACCCTAGCCTATTTCTTCCAACAAGTGTTTCTTCATAAAAGCAAAACCGGACCCTTGCTTTAAATATTTTTCTAATTCTTCTGCTAATCTTTTGCTTCTTACCGCAACATAGCATTCCAACACCCAAGGTTTATATCGCGCCGTATACGTTCCTACATTATTCTCGGAATTATGTTGTTTAACCCTTCTTCCTGTATCCTTTGTTACACCAATATACAATCTTTCTACTTCGACTTGACTTCGCAGGATGTAAACATAATACATAAAAAACCACGGTGCAGAATGCGTAGCCATTGCTGCGAAGCCTTGGCGTAGCAGAATGGCGGAAGGGGTGGGATTCGAACCCACGGTCCCGACAAGTCGGGACACTGGTTTTCAAGACCAGCGCTTTCAACCGCTCAGCCACCCTTCCTCAAAAAAAATAACGGATATCAAACTACAAATCCGGAAATTACAGTAGTGGTACGCTCGGCAGGATTCGAACCTGCGACCTCCGGTTCCGCAAACCGGCGTTCTATCCACTGAACTACGAGCGCTTAAAAACAACTAATTACCCTACACGCAAGAAAAAGATAGTATCATGACAACCCCAACTTTTCCGAAACCCAATTAGCAGGTTTGTCCAAGAATTCTTTGGGTGGGGTCTTCTCATAGAGAATATACTTCTCCAAATTATTACGTAACTCTTTTCGATCCACATCAGAAAGAAGCATTATCAACCGCGAAGGGACACCTTTTTCCAAATCAAAAACCAAAACAGGATAATCACTCAAAGTCGAAAACCAAAAGCGAGAAATCGCCTCCCAAGAATAAAAACGGCCTCCAAAATAGATACCCTGTTCACCAATCCGATGCGTAATCTTTTCCGGTGGATTAGTAAAAAGTGCGTAAATAACAAAAAACAGAGCAAAAACAACTCCCAAAAGCAAAAAATCACGTAAAAGAATTGCTACTAGAGAAACCAACACTAAAACAGCCGCAGCACTGGACAACCAGCGCTTATCTCGTTTAACAAAAGGACGAGCTGGCGCCTCCCATTCCAACATAATATTATCTTCCCAATCAGTGTCCGTATCCTGAACAGTTTTTTTAGAATCAACAATGTGTTCGTTTTCCATCAATTTAAGATACTCACCTCCAATTCAACCACAAAGTTTCTTTAACATAAAAAGAAGTCCCTTCATCATAGCCCCCAATTGCAAAGTAACACAACTGGCTAGAAACTAAAGTGGCGGTGGGAGAGGGATTCGAACCCCCGTGCCTTTACAGGCGCATGGTTTTCGAAACCAGCCAGATAAACCAACTCCTGCATCCCACCTTAACACAATAAAAATACAATACTAAACACCCACTGAATACATTCTACCAAAAGAGAAAGGAAAATGAAACTAAGCAGCTTTACTTAAAGCAAGAACCCACACCTGACCAACGTGGGCTTTCTTCAAAGCACGTACAGCAGAAAGCGTTGTTGCACCACTGGTTATCACATCATCTATTAAAAGAATATCTTTACCTTGCACATTAGAAGTTGCATCAAAAGCACCACGAACATTCTTCTTCCTTTCAGAAAAAGAAAGCTGGGTTTGTGATTTAGTATAGTGCACCCTTTTCAGAACCTCTGAACAGAGAGGGAGACGCAACAGTTCAGAAAATTGTTCTGCCAACAACTCCGCTTGGTTATAACCCCGTTCCCACAACTTAAGCCAATGTAAAGGAACAGGAACAACAAGCAAATCACGAGAAAAAGTGATATCTTGCCTATCCAACCAATTAACAGCAAGAACTGACAAAGGTTTAAGATACACAAATTGGTCTCTATATTTAATCGTGTGCAAACCCTTGGCCAAAAAAGAATTAAACTTAAAAACCGCTATTGTCCGTTCTGGAGTATAACGAGTTTCACAGCGGGGATGGGTAAAACCCCCAATAGCAGGCTGACCACAAACTACACAAACCTGACTATCTACATAATCCAGCTGAGTACGACAAGAAGAACAAATCAAGTCAGAAATCTTACCACAGCCCAAACAACGCGGGGGAAAGAAAAAAGAAACCAACATTCTCCCCAAGTTATCCACAAAATCAATAATTGTTGTAAGCAAGCAACTAAGAATCATGTCTTTATATAGTGTTTAATGCGCTAAGTCCTATAT
This sequence comes from Patescibacteria group bacterium, assembly GCA_048621635.1. Classification (GTDB taxonomy): domain Bacteria; phylum Patescibacteriota; class WWE3; order JAUXAW01; family JAYEID01; genus JBMCWH01. Next base: position 14,183 of record JBMCWH010000013.1, on the reverse strand, counting down.
TATTAATACTTAAGGTATCCCCTTCAAAGGTCTTTTCTCTCAAAATAGATGCAAAAACACAAAAAGTCCAGCAAATGCTGGACTTGAAGATAAATTTAATAATTTTAAATATCTCGCATCGGCTAGAACTTTCCCGATAAATCGGAATCGTTAAGAGCGAAGGAGGATGGTGGAGATGGGGGGAATCGAACCCCCGTGTTGAGTGCTTACCCTAAAAGGTGCTACAGGCTTAGTTAGTCAAAACAATAAGAAAGCGCCAGACTAACAACTTAAACACTTTCTTTTTGGTCAATAAGATCTTAAGTACAAACCAGACCAACTTTATACCGCATCCCAACTAAATGATGCCCGACTAAGCCCCGTTGGGAAAGAGCAAAGCAGACACCTCATTACGCAAATGCGTAGCGAGGAGCAGGAGAAACAAGAAAAGAAGCAATTCGATCCATAGCTTCTCCTACTTTAGATTTAATGTTGGCATGTATTTTGCCGTTGACGTTTTAAGAGGGTCACTCTACCTGATCTCTTAAGATGCACACTCAAGCGAAACCAGTACATCCCCAAAAAGCAAATTTACGCGAAAGTTTAAGAAAAAAATTCCTACTATAACACAAACCTCCGCGAAAGAAGCAATACTAAACTGTTAAGGTACAGCAATAAGTATTTACATTATACCAAAAGAGGGCAAAATTGCAACTTTTACTTATTGCGAAGCGCTTCCTTAAGTTCTTTTTCTGCATCTCTTTCCATAGCCTGTTCCTTCAATTCTTCTCGCCTATCTCTTTGAGTCTTACCTTTACAAACACCTATCTCCAACTTAGCTATCCCATCTCGCAAGTACAACTTGAGAGGGACAATGGTAACTCCTTTTCTTACTGATAAACCAAGCAAGCGATCAATTTCGCTACGCTTGAGTAGTAATTTACGACGCCTTTCGGGATCAAAAGCATCAGATGGGGCCTTAGGATAAGGGTTTATCATCATTCCTACTACATAGGGCTCTCCATCCATAATTTTAACGTAACTGGCCCCCAAGCTCACTCTCCCAGAACGAACACTTTTTATTTCTGGTCCAGTTAATTTAATACCTGCTTCTAAAGTTTCTAAAACTTTAAAACTGTGGTAAGCACGTTTATTCTCTGTAATAACTTTTGGCATTATAGCTTTAATATAGCACAAAGAAGGAACTGATCACTAACCACTAACTGGATGTCCAATGTCGACTATCAACAGCCCTTTGTTACTGCGCTTTCTCCTAATCTCCAACCTCTAAATATCTTTCTATCCAAAAAAATTAAGGGAGGGGAAATTCAAAAATCTTTTGTTCGGTTAAAACATAAGCAACATTTTCATCTCTACTAAGTGCAAGAGATTGTGCCTTTCGCCAACGCGAGTCCTTAAACTGGTGTAGCAAGGACCCTTCTTTCGAATAAACAAGAATTCTTCCCACTTTGTCATCTAAAAAGTAAAGATTTTCCAATTCAGCATTGGTAACAATCTCTGCTGGTGAAACAAGCGGATCCTTCAAAATATCCTCCAGAGAAAAGTCTTGCTCCTTACCACGCATAAACTTCCTCAGTAAACCACTATCAGTAGCAGAATCCGTCCATAAATAAACGCTCCCATCAATTGCGAAACGAGAAGATTCAGTAATAGGCACTTCGTCTCTCAACCACGCACGGAAAAACCCTTTCCCACTTTGAAAAGCCGAACCTTTAAAAATCTGTCTCTCTGCAGGAGAAAGAAAATAAACATACTCCCCAAAACCCTCCCCATCCACTATTCCCCATGTAGGGTCTACGGTAAATCTGCTTAAATTGTTACTAAAATCAAACACATAAACTTGCTCATTACCCCAAGCAAATAAACCATTCTCAAAACAACTTAAGGACTCAGCCCCATCAAGTCCTTCCCGCAAAGACACGGCCTTAGGCCCGTCATCATAGTTAGTAAACTGAAAAAGGTTACCCGAGACAGTATCCAAAAGATACACAGAATCCTGACCATAAACCAAAGATCCTTGCCCGGAATACTGCAAACGCGAAAGGTTGTAGAAAACATTTACATCTGCAGAAGTTACTTTAAGTAATTCTTTTTCCAAAACTGCTATCTCTTCTTCTAAAGAAGCGACCCTACCGTTCTTAACTCCCAAAATACGCACTTCTTCCAATTTCTCCTGGGCAACAGTTAGATGTTGATTCACAGCGTGATCATCAAGCCCAATCAGTTTCTTTGCTGAATCCACATTTTCTGTAGCTGTATTTAAAAGCTGCAAAGCATTATCGGACCGAACACGCTGGCGAGTATTGACCAAGGTATACACTACTCCCCCCAAAAAAACAATGCTTATAAAAATTAAAGGCCAGGCTATTTTTCTTGAAGAGCGAGGGTCAAAAGTAGGCTCTGAACGAGAAACAAAAAACTGTTTTTTCTTTCGCTTTTTCAACAAACCAAAAACCGGGGAAAGCCAGCCTCTTACAGCAAATTTCCCTTCCCTAGAAACAGAGCCTTGCTGCGCTAAATCCAAAACTACACCCGCAGCACCACGAACTTGAGACCGACTACGCCAAGCCACATCCTCCCAGGGTATTTCTGTATCTAAAAAATTTTTAGGAGGTATTGCCCCTTTCAAAGAAGGTGAGAGAATAATTAATCTATCCCCTGGTTGAGACACGATACTCTTAATAACTGTCTCTTCGTTATGCACTCCACCCAAGTAATAAAAATCTCCATCGCGAACCAGGCCAGCTAGACAACCACCACAAGCATACAAATAAAAAGCTTCCTCCTCACTACTTACTACTCCTGCAAACCAATCCTCCGCTTTAAGTGAGTACTCCTCGGCAATATCCTTAACAGATTGGATAGATTTTGCTAAGACCTGTCTTCTTGAGCCTTGCGCAGATCTAAACTGATCCAAAAATCGTTTCCAAAACTCATCTAACAAACCTGTATCTAAATCTGTGGTAGGAGAAAACCCTAACACCAGAATAACGTCTTCGACAGAAAAAACATCAACCTGACGCTTCTGCGTAGAAGAGAGATCAGCAACAAACTCCTTCAACACTAAATTTGAAAAATCCATTTAAATCTACTAAAAAACTATTGCAACAGCAGCCACAAGAACCAAAAAGCTTAAAAAAACATGAACAACAGCGAACAGTAAGCTAATATACCTAGAACCTGTGCGCACACTTTCGGTAAGCAAAACAACTTGTCTCCAAACTAAAAGCGCAAATATAAAATAAGCAGAAATAAAACCAAAAAGAAGATATTCAAAAGGTTTAATAAGAATCTCCAACATTTTAATCCCTTTCTTCTGCCAAGTCAGTCACTATATCGTGAACCTCTGCAGGATTAGGCACAGCAATAAAATCAAATTCACGGTGTTCAGCAGCAGTCTGAACTAAAATATCTCCAAAATTGAAAAGAACAGACAACAGCCCACTAACAGAGTAGGTAACGTCTTGAATTTGTGATAACTCTGCTTCTGATAAGCGATAAAAAAGAAAACCAAAATAATCCAAATCCACTATCCTCCTATTTGTAATCAAATATATATTGAAAAACCAATTGAGGAACGAAAGTAAAGCATAACCTAAGGAACCTAAATACCAAAGCATAAACAACAAAATACGCAACGAAGAAGGAAACAGAGAAAAATCAAGCATTGTATCTTTAAGAATAATACGTAATAAGAAAGGAGTCACTAGCAAAAAAAGAAAAATTAAAAAAGAGCAGAGATTAGTTAATGGATGACCTCGGAGGAGAAACAAAATTTCCTCTCCATTTCTCTGGTCACGAAATTCAACATTCTTTGGATTCTTGGCATAGGCTAATTTACTCAACTTGTCCATATAACTTAATTATAACACATAAAACAACAAAGGATCAGTCGCTTACTTGTAATTCTGCCGCTTGAGTAAAGTCTGGTTTCAAATGCAACGCACGTTCAGCAAAAGTAGCACTCTTTTCAGACATTTCCCAATCCCGATAAATAACTGCTGCTAAATAAGGAACAGAAGGATCTGTAGGACAAAGACTCTCCCCCCGACTAATTAACTGCTCTGTTCTCAGTTGAAAAGCTTCATTTTGTTTAGAAAGTAAATAATAAGTATAGATTAAAGATTTAGTAGTGATAAAATTTCTCGGATTCACTTGGTAAGCCTTTTCTGCATAGGTTTGTGCGGCGGCTAAAAGAGAATGCCCATCAGTTACTGCTAGATCAGCAGCTCTGGAGGAAGAAGCTAAATGCGCGTAAAGGCGAGCTAAAGTCCGCAAGTACGCCGGCTCGCGCGGCCAAAGCAAAACGGAACGAAACAAAGACTCTTCCGCACGAAGATAATAGCCATCCACTAACAATGCTGTTCCCCGCGCATAATTCAAATCAGCAACAAACCAACAGATGAGAAAAGAAAAAAAGACAGCGAAAACAATTGAAAAGGCGAAAATCAAAAATGTTTTTACCCGAGACTGAACCATGCTCTCATATTAACAAACTAGGAAAACAGTTTCAGCTGACAATCTCTTTATTCCTCCCAAACCGCTAAGGTAATCGCAGTCTGGGTAAGAGAAGGCTTCTGATAAGGGGCAGCAACTTCTAAAGTTATCCCCGCAGTCTCATTGGGCTGAACAGTTATCCTTTTGCCATCAGTTCTTTCAAAATAAACATCAATACTTTGCTTCTCTACATCCATCCCTTTTTTAGCTATAATTTCTAGCCGATATGTCTTTTCTTCTGTGGATTTATTCCTAACCAGCAAAGCATTTCTGTACAAGGCCTCCTTTCCCCAATGGGTAGTTACCGACAGCTTTTTAAGCTCCCCTTGGTTTTGAACACTAAATGTACCCTGAAAAGTTTCTTCTGTCGCCCCAAGGATTCCACCCAATTCTTGGGCATGGTTAAAGTCCAAACCACCTATTACTGCAACCGTGCCAATCGGTCCTAAAATCAAGACCAGCAAAGTAGTACTCAAAACCAAATTACCCAGTAAGTCTTTCAATGTATTCATATTCTTATAATATTTAACTCCCTATCTACATCACGAATAAAGATAATAGTCTGAACTATGGAAAAAGTTAACACTGCCAAAGCGACTTGCACAGAAATTAGATTCCAATAAGCCTGCAACAGAAAAAGAATAGATAGCAACCACATATAGGATAACCAAACAATAGCTTGGTGAAAAAGTTCGTAGGTGGTAGAAATAATACCAGTAAGATCAAGTTTATGCAGTCGAACTGTTAGTTGAGGAGAAATATGCGACTGGTGAAGAATATAAGAACGGATAAGAATTATAGAGAAACCAACGGCAATAGCTCCGTAAGCATACAAATTAGAATAAGTATTAATCCTTATAATTGTCGAAGGAGGATAGGAAGATAAATTAAGGGTAAAATCTAAATTATGCCGGATAACGAAAACAGCTATACCAAGTATTTTACCTGCAAGCAGAAGCACTGCCGGTAAGATAGCTTTGTCAATAAGTTTGAGCAGAGTTTTAGACACCATAATTACAACAGTATGTTATTCTAACATTACAATGAAGCGCTCCTTGCTGTCAACATGTGAAACTGCAATTAACATCTCTTACTATCTTCTTTTCTCGGTGACCCCCTTAATTGTTTGCCCCTGGACAGAAGAATTGTTCGAATTTCCCAAACTGATATTTGTATATGCGCTCACGCTAATCATCGGCTACGTTTATCTAATAAAGATTACCCACAGTAACAGATCAGGAAAAAAAGAAAAGAAAAATGCTCTTTGGCTTCCCTTTACTTTGTATTTACTCACAGTAAGCTTATCCACCATCTTTTCTATACACCCCTACACATCTCTCTTTGGGTACTACTCAAGATTCCACGGTAGTCTTCTAAGCCTAATTAGCTACTTTATTTTAGCTTACATTTTCACAAGCCAGTTTCGAGGAAAGGATAGGAAGATCAAAAATATGTTAAAAAGCTTGTTAACTACCGGCTTCCTAGTTTCAATTTACGGAATTGGACAACATTTTGGCATTGACAATTCCTATTGGATACAAGATTCCACACTAAGAGTATTCGCTACACTAGGACAACCCAACTGGCTGGCAGCCTGGTTATTACTACTACTACCATTTAGTTGGTTGTTTTTCTTTTCTACCAAAAAGAGAGGAAGAAACCTTCTGTACGCCACCTTAACACTGGTTCTATTTACTTCTTTCTGGTTCACCTACTCTCTTTCTGGACTTCTTGGGTTAGGAGTAACAGTAAGTGTATTTTTAATACTTCGCTCTCCAAAATACTTTTTAGCAAAATGGAAAAAAACCTTATTTCTAAGCCTAGGTTACTTCTCTATAATTCTTCTAAACTTGGGCCCTCTCAAGGAACGGGCAAGAAAAACAATCAAGCACATGACACAAAAAGAAGCTGCCTACGCAGCAGAGTATATCCCCCCAACAGAACGTGGTGATACTCTAAAAATCAGAAAGCTGGTCTGGCAAGGAGCAATTGATTTGTGGAAAAGCACACCCAAAAATATTGTGCTGGGTACTGGACCAGAAACATTTGCCTATGCCTTCCTTGCTTTCCGTCCTCAACAACTCAACAACACATCCGAGTGGGATTTTTTATACAACCGGGCACATAACGAATATATCGATATCCTGTGTGAACATGGGTTGCTAGCTTTCGGTGCCTACACATACCTAATTATAAAATTTATTCATTACGCAACAAAAAAGAAGAAACCTAACGCCAGCCAAAATTTATCCAGCGCGTTAGTTTCCGGATGGGTAGGATTGTTAGTCACCAATTTCTTTGGCTTCTCAGTAGTTCCGACAGCATTACTATTTTGGCTATATCCAGCAATATGTATTTGTGTGAAAAACTAACCTAACAAGTAAGTAATAGCACCTACGGAAGCAATCCAAAAAAGAACTGCTAGAAGAAGGGGCGTATCAGCTAGAAGAACTTTGGCCGGTGTTTCCCCTTCCCTTTTTTCGTAAATAACATACAAATAACGAGAAATACCGTAAATGACAATAGGAATAGTTAACATCATCCACTTAGGTTGAGCTAAAGTCGCAGGCAACAAATTTGCAGAGAGACTTGTTTTGGGAGATGTTTGGAAAGTAAACAGGGAATACGACAAAATAGTAAAAGCAGAAAAAGTAGAAATTGCTGAATCTAGCAACGTATCAGGATAATTACGTAAGGAGCGTCGAGTAGGATAACTTCCCTCATCTGCTGTAGCAGGAAAAATTGTCTTTTCTGATTTCCTTTTCCCAAAAGCCATAAGCAAGGAAACGCCAATCGTAGACAAAACAAACCAAGAAGACACAGGTACAGGAATCACCAAAGCACCGGCGAAAACACGGAAAATGAAACCTAAAGCGATGGCCAAAGCGTCCAAAATTATTACATCACGAAGAAAAAGATTGTAAGCAAACTGTAAAAGAGCATAAGAAAAAATCATCGTAAAATAGTAAAAGGACAAAAAATAGGCTACAAGAAAAGAGATGCCCAGAATTACTGCAGCTACAGATAAAGCTAACTGAGATGATATTTTCCCACTAGCAATGGGACGATGTTTCTTTAAGGGATGAGCACGATCACGAGGAATATCAAACACATCGTTTATCAAATAAATTGCTGAGGAAAGGATACAAAAATTAAGAGCTGCAGCAAGAACTTTAAAAAAGATAACTCTGTCAAAAAAAACACCCCAAAAGAAAGCCGGTGCGCCCACTGCGGCATTTTTTAGCCATTGATGGGGCCGGAAAGAAGTTACGAGAGCAACAACAGTGGTATTTAAATCCTTATTCATAGAACAGCAGTTTTTACAGTTGCATTTTAACATCACTTGCGCTAACATACCACCGCAATGTTATTAACCACTCACGTATTCATGGGAGTTTTGATTGGGATGACAGTAGAGATACCTTGGCTAGCACTTCCACTAGCTTTACTGTCCCACTTTGCACTAGATCTGCTCCCGCACTGGGATTTCTTCAGTTTCCAAGACAAAATAACGCCTCAAATCATGCGGAAAATATATGCTGATGTATTGCTAGGACTAATTGTCGGTAGCTACTTTGCTTACACAGTATTACCAAACACAACCAAAGCGGTAACCGTTCTTGCCTGCAGTTTCCTATCCATCTTTCCCGATCTTATCGAAGCTCCTTATGTCTTTTGGAGGAAAAAGTGGCCACTATGTACAAGAACAATCGCTCTCCAGCATAAACTGCATTGGAAGAAAAAATTACCAGAAGGTCTAATTATTCAATTAGTCCTTATCGGAGGATGTCTCATCATTCTCGTGGTCTAAATCAAATAACCTAGCCCACAACCTTGTCCGTAGATTTAAAAAGACCAAAACAAACCCAACTACCAGTCCCATAGACAGCAAGGTTATTGCTTTCGACTTTCCTGCCGTGTAGAGAGCAAGGCCACCACACAAAGCAGTTAATAGCCAATAAACAACTGCTACACCCCTATGTCCCAAACCCTTTTGCAAAAGATGATGGTGCAAATGACCTCTATCCCCCCAAACAGGTGACTGCCCTCTAAGCAAACGACGAAGAATGGCAACGAAAGCATCTAACAAAGGAACCAAAAGCACCAAGGCAGCAGTAGCCACTTTTGCTCCCGAAAGAATGGACAAGGCGGCAATAAGCAAACCGCACACCGTAGCACCAAATCCCCAAAACATCTTTGCGGGATGCCATGTTAGCGGCAACAGACCCAAGGAAGCTCCCCCAGCAATAGCAGCCAGCATAGCAGTATAAACTTGTTGCGGTTCGTAAGATACAAAGCGCAAGGAAAGCGCAGCTAAAACAAAAAAAGTAATAGATGTAATACCAGAAAACTGCCCGTCTACACCATTAGACCATGAAAGCATATTCATTGTCCAAATTAACCATAAAAACGCAAACAAATCAGCCAAAAGCAAAATATGGTGCTCACCCCAAAGATAAAAAGGTATATCCACAACATCCAGATGAACAAACCCTAACCAAGGAATTCGAAAAAATGCGATACCAATACCGGCCCCAACCACAACTAAAGCAGCTACACATTGCAAAGCAAGACGCAAATAAGGGTTTAAATCAAAGCGATCGTCTAACAACCCTACAAGAGTAAGTAAGATAGTTCCTATATAAATACCAATTAACTTCTTTGTCCAGGGAAGAAACAAAAAACTGATAGGAAGAAAACCTAAAAGAAAAGCAAGAGACCCACCTCGCGGTATGGGCTTAGTATGCAAAACAGCGGGATGATTATGTGTTTCCGGGTCATCAACAACACCTAACCAAATATTTATTCTCCTAACCAAAGGAGAAATACGCCAAGAAAGCAAAAAGGCTAATGATGCGGCCAAAAATATTTTTCCTAAAAGAGTAATTGAAAAACTGACAGCAGTAAGATAAATAACCCGTAAAAGAGAAACGCAAAAAAACAAGGAAAGAAAAAAAGCGAGCCCTACAACACTTTGAGACAAAAGAACATCCCGCCTGCGCCAAAACAATTCAGCAATAATCAAATTTACAAAAATGAAAAATGCAGATATACAAGGCAAGACAAAGAGAAAATTTTTAAAAACCAACCGAGAACTCCCCCAAGGTTGGCTATAAAACAAAGGAACTTCTGCAGGAAGCAAAGAACGAAAATTTAAGACCAACCCAACCGCCAACCAAATCAGAAAAAGACCAAACCATAAGTAAACTCTAATTGCTCGATCTTGTAAACATTGGAGAGAAAGCATTTTTAGTATTATAACAGCTAAAAACTAATAAATCGTATCCGTCATTGTTAATAAAAAATATTTTCCACCCCACAAGTCTCCTTTCCATTCGCATAAATTTGCCATCTTAATAGAATTTATTCCTTAACTATTCGTAGTAATTCGCTATGTAACTATTCGTAGCCTATTCGCTATCCAGTCTATAGTTTCCAGTTTCCAATTTCTTAATTCCCCCGGACTCCTCAACCAAAAAACCCTCTTCCGGCAAATCGTGTAAAAGCTTGGATTGATCAACTAAAGAACCACCCGCATGATGAACCCACCCGGACTCTAATAAGTACAAGTTTTCTACCATCTGCGGAGAAAAGCGCAACAAATAATATTTAGTTTCAAAGTAATTCAAAATAGAAGCACAAACTACTTGCTCCCTACTACCAGATTTAAGCAATGGTTCTAGCCGAGTCCGTATATCACTTTTATCAGGCTTAAACCATATGTTCAGATTTACACACAAAAATAATATTACAAGCGTAGATGACAAAACTTTATTCCACTGCAAGCTAAGTAAAAACGAACAAAGCAGACAAATCAAAGGAGGAAAAGCAAAAAGGAAGTAACGCAAATGAAACAAAGGAACAAAATAAGAAATAAAAACAGTAAAGCTAAAAGGCAAGATTCCCCACAAAGCAAGCGCTTTTTCACTGGGATTCTTAGTTTTTAGAAACACAATTGACAAGAAAAACAGTCCCGATATAGCTAAGAAAAGCCACCCCCAAGACGGACGGTTAAGCCAGAAACTTCTTTGAACAGAGGTAAATTGAGAAATCAAAACTCCCAACCACGGAAAATAACCTAAACCGAGTGCTAAACAACTCAAAACAAAATTCTTTTTAGGAAGTTTCCAATCTTTCCAAGCAAGATAAGCAAGTATTTCTCCTCCAAGAGAAAAAAGCATAAAATTGTGGGTATACAAACCAGCTAAACTGGTTAAAATAAAAAGCAACCATTTTTCCGAAATTAGAAAATAAAATGAAAGCACTGCTAAAAAAATAAACAGGGTGTACATCCGAACTTCGAAAGAATAATAAAATACAGGCGGTACCAAAAATAAAAGCACGGCGGAAACTAAACCAACCTGATTACTAAACATTTTTTTGCCTAGAAAGTAAATTACTACGCAAGCTAAAATAGTAAATAAGATAGATAACAGCCGCAACGCAGGCTCGCTCCAACCAAAAAGTCCAATCCAAAAATGAAGAATAAAGTAATAAAAAGGAGGACTGTAATCCCTGGCAGTTATAACCGCAATTTCCCTAAGCGGTCTGATACTGAGCAAAACACTAAAGGCTTCATCACGCCATAAACTCTGCGTCAATAATGTAACCTGGTTAAACATAATTAGGCCTCTCCAGTAACATGGTACTCCATATATTTACCCAACATTAACCGCGTATGGGAATGAAGCGCAGGAAGGCAAGCCATGAAAAGTGTAGCCACCGGCAATAGCAGCCACTGTAGATAATTAAGGGGGATTGCCCACCAAGGAATATCATCAGGACGGGGCGGGCGTAAAGCAACATCAATAACAACAATAGCTAACATACCTAACAAAGATAAAGTAAAAATAGCTTGAGAAACACGAGGTAAATTTGCACCCAAACAAGTTTGCGCAAAAGCAGGATTGATTAACGGAGGTATGCTAGCCCCCAAAGTAATTAAAAACCAATTTGTGGACCAAAACACATGAGATTCAATCAATTTAAAAACACGTAAAAATTTAACTGGAAAAGGTATCTCCGGGTGGTTGAAAGATCTCTTTATAGCATAAGGTATGTCTGTTATTCCCCAGGCATGCCGCATACACTGTTTGTAGCGGTTCTGAATAGTAGCCCAATAACCCTTAGATTCAGGAGCATCCACAGACGTAGGCAAATAAATCGGTTCGACAGCAACTTTTCCTTCGTGCTCAAAAAATGTTTGTAAAAAAATATGCCAATCTTCTGGAATAATATCTGTATCCCAAAAACCAACCGACCCAATCAATAAAAAACTAGCGGAATAACAAGAATAATTAAAAATCAGCTGCCCAGGATCGCGTAAATTAGCTAAATTTAAAGTAACACTTAAAATTTCAACAACTCTAACCAGCGCAGGTACTTCCCATAAATTGTTATAACCAACAATAGGAGACTGCCAAAACCGGTGGTAGCGATTCGGATCAGAAGAAAATTTATAAGTGAGCGCTGAAAAATAAGCGGGATGAAATTGACCATCCGCATCACAAGAAGTCAAAGTTAAATTAGAAAGATCATAACCTTCGTCCAAAAGACGTTTTTTAGCTTCTTTTGCAGCCCAAGCTTCGTTAGAAGCTTTTCCAATAACCTCACCCTCCAAACCATCAGGGTGGAAAACAGTCCAAAAATGCGCAAACTCACCAGAATAACGTGCCTTCAGCTTTCTCCCTACCTCCCGAGAGTTGGAAACACGCTCCTCCAAAGCAACCACCACAGTCATTTGGTCTTTATCAAGAGTCTGATTAACCAGCGCATCTATATTCCCATGTAATTTCTCAAGTGGTTCCCCAGCAGTAGGAATAATAACTACATGATGCACCTGATCCCAAGGTAACCAATCCTCTTTTCCATTCCGCACATACTTTTTTTTCCAATCCACTTCCTTAGCAACCTTTATCTCATAATAACCTAAAAATCCCAACACAGTTATTTTTAAAGAACGGTACAACCAATAGACATAAAAAGCAATCAACCCGTAAGCTACTACTCTGGGGATAAAAAGAGACCCCACCAAAGGGAAAAGAAGAATAAACCAGATAATAATTCCGGGAAGTATTTCCAACAAACGCTGTCTCTTCATAGTGTTAAACAACATAGCATAAAAACTCAATTATTAATCCATCCGAGGGAATAAAATCTCCTCCACGGGAAAACTAAACTCCGCGTCTTGAGTAAAAAAAGGACTCACAGCTTTGGGAGTGGCCGGACGGATAAGTAATGCTACTCTATAAATACCTTCAACCAAGTAAGTCAATGTTGTTTTCAATTCCTCAGAAGAGTTATCATCCAAAAGTTCCCACGGTTTTTTCTTATCAACATAATGATTAAGATCAGTCACTTCTTCTTTTACCTTTTCTAAATAAATATTTATTGCCAATTTCTCCAAAGCCTCTTCCATTTCTGAAGATAAACATTCTGAAAAGGAAAGTTTGCTAATTGAAGGAGAAAAATTAGCCTTCTCACAGAGAGAGCCTACACGAGAAACCAGATTACCAAAACCATTAGCCAAATCAGCATTGTAAACAGCTTTCAACTCAGAACGAGAAAAATCCCCATCGCCAAAAGGGGAAAAAGCGCGCAAAAGATAATAACGGACGGCTACGGTATTGTATTGGGAAATAATTTCTTGTGGATCAACCGCGTTCCCTAAAGACTTACTTATCTTCTCCCCTTCTACGGTAATATAACCATGAACAAAAAGCTTTTTCGGTAAGGAAAGACCAGCAGAAAGAAGCATTGCCGGCCAATAAATAGCATGAAAGCGTGTTATACCCTTCCCAATAATATGCAAATCTGCGGGCCAATATTCTTTAAATTTAGGTGCATTTTCTGCATATCCAAGAGCAGTAATATAATTAGCCAAAGCATCAAACCAAACATACATTATTTGTGAATCATCTCCAGGAACAGGGATGCCCCAGCCATGCGCCCTTTCCACGCTACGCGAGATACTAAAGTCTTCCAAACCAGACCGAATAAAAGCAAGAACCTCATTCTTCTTCGCCTCCGGAACAATTTGATATTTATCGCTGAAAATAATTTCCTCTAGTTGCTCTTGGTAACGAGACAAACGGAAAAAGTAATTCTCCTCCTCCACAACCTCTAGATCGGCATCATGCTCAGGACATTTCCCATCAATTAGATCTTTCTCCGTCTTGAACTCTTCACATCCTACACAGTACAAACCGCGGTACTTTTTTTTATAAACATCTCCACTCTCAACACAAGACTTCCACAATTTCCTGGCTCCGGGCCAATGGCGCTCTCGATCACTAGTATGAATAAAATCATTATAAGAAAGATTTAACGGTTCCCGTAAAGCTTCAAATCTCTGCGTGTTTTCCGTTACCAATTTTTCTACAGAAATATCCTTTTCCCTAGCAGCTAACACGTTCTTTAGTGAATTCTCATCTGCACCTGACAAGTAAAACACATCTTCCTCCAAAGCACGGTGTACACGAGCAAAAAAATCTGTTTGCACAAACTCTAACGCATGCCCTAAATGAGGTGGGGCATTAACATAAGGAATTGCATTGGTAATATAGAATTTCTTTGCCACAGTAGGACTATTTTAACATATTACACCTTTCAGCAGGCCGCCATCCGAAATACGATATACCAAATACGCCCTTCCAGTTACCAGTCCCCAATTCCTACTTCCTACT
>JBMCWH010000012.1:0-20481 GCA_048621635.1 Patescibacteria group bacterium | reverse complement strand
AGGCTGATTATGATGTAATAAAAATAAATGATAACTACAAAGTTATGCAACTTCCCCCATATTCCTCCTAATCAACACCTACTCAAGAGGTAACCCCATCTGAAATGCTTGGCATTATCAAGAAAAAAGACAGTCTTTGCGTCGCAAAGACTGTCTATCGTTACTGGTCATCTATCCCAAACATCGCAAGCTACAGTAAATCCGCATTCCGGACAACGGCAAAGCTGAATCGCATAGTACATATATTCAGTTCCCAAAAAATTCCTACGCTGCCTGAGCCTATCAATCTTTTCCATGGCGGAAAAACATCTTGGGCATGTTTGCCAAATTACTACCTTTCGCTCAAGACTGCATTTTTTACAAACTAAACGAAAACTTCTACCAGACTCAGATAAGCCTTGCACAAACACGCGTTCCACATCTCCAATATAGACTCCGGACACCAAAGATTCCTTCAATTCCGGAGGCGGCCCTACGCCCACAAACTCATGCTCACAAGATTTTTGAATATCAGCAATCTCTTTTTCTAGCTGGTAAATTTCCTCGCGTAAAAGGTCCACCAAAGTTGGGTCAAGCTGCTCCCTGCCAACCCATTCCCCTGCACAAGCAACACTTAACATAACAAACCCCCTCATAGCCACTAAATTACCTATAGTACAAACAATTATAACACGAACAGAAGAGAAGCCGCTAACTCAAGATAAATACTTCATCAAAGCTGATGCTTCTTAATTCTTCGAAAAGCTAATCTTTTGGATTAATAATCTCGGACTTTATTAATCGCCGGTCCTACACAACATACATCGCTGCACCCGCACCTCTCGGCAGCGAGTATTGGTACATGCTACCAAACGGGAAAATTTTCAACTGCGCTCAATACTGGTTAAATTCAAAAAAATACAGATAACCATGCTAGACTGAAAAAAATGAAATATTCATGCATTATCATCGGTGGGGGAGCAGCAGGAATGATGGCCGCAATCCAAGCCGCAAAAAATAGCATCTCTGTCGCTCTTTTGGAAAAAAACAAAATCTTAGGTAAAAAACTACTTCTCACTGGCAAAAGCCGCTGTAACCTCACCACAGCAAAAAACAAGAAAAAAATAATTGCTGCTTTTGAAGAAACAGGTAATGGGAAATTTCTTTGGGACAGCTTAAACAACTTTGACAATGAAGATCTTTGCAACTGGTTCCGTTCCCGCGGCCTGGAACTAAAAGAAGAAAGAGGCAAAAGAATCTTTCCAGTAACAGATAAAGCCTCTTCTGTGGTCAACGTTTTAAGAGAAGAATTAGAAAAACAAAAAATAACTATCCATAAGAAAACCAAAGCGAAAAAAATAGAAAAGAAAGATGGCCGCTTTACCATCAAAACAAACAAAAAAGCATTCGAAACCGAAAAAGTAATTTTGGCCACAGGAGGAAAAAGCTATCCCCAAACAGGTTCTACAGGAGAAGGTTACAAATTCTGCAAACAATTAGGCCATCGTATCACTTCACTTAAAGGTTCTCTAGTTCCCTTCAAAGTTAAAGACAAGGATATCACCAGCCTGCAGGGACTTAAGCTCAAAAACGTAACTCTTTCTCTCTACTCCAACAAAAACTTAATCACTAAACAATTCGGAGAAATGATTTTTACGCATTTTGGTATCTCCGGGCCAATTGTTCTAGAAGCAAGTAGATTTTATGACCCAGAAAAACATAAAAACGCCACTGCCCAAATTGATTTTAAACCCGCCTTGGATAAAGAAACTCTGGACCAAAGAATCCTTAGAGAAATAAAGGAAAACCTATACCTAGACTACAAAAATATGCTGAAAAACTTACTTCCCAGTAAAATCATTCCCTTAACAGTAAAAAAGACAAATATTGACCCACATAAAAATATCAGTCAATTGACACAAGAGGAAAGACAAAAGCTAATCCATTTGCTTAAAAAATTTGAATTTAAAATCAAAGGAACACTGGGAATAAAAGAAGCAATTATTACTGCTGGCGGCGTAGATTTGGCGGAAATTGAACCAACCACTATGGAATCCAAACTTTGCCCCGACTTATACATTGCAGGAGAGTTGCTGAACCTAGACGGTCCCACAGGAGGATTCAACTTGCAAATGTGCTTCACCACCGGCTACACCGCAGGAAAAGCTGCCGGCAAAACCCATTGAATCCTAGAACCTGAAACATAGAGATATGCTAGAATAACAGTAGTTAACATGGGTGCATATAAACGAAGAAGCAAAAATTACCGCTACGATCCACAGGCTAAAAAAACGTTCCGCATTTCTCGTTTCCGGATGGAACGTTTCCTAGAATGTCCCCGTTGCTTTTACCTTGATCGGCGAATGGGTCTCGACCGCCCCAGTATGCCAGGATGGCCGCTGAACAGCGCGGTAGACCATCTTTTAAAAAACGAATTTGACTTACTGAGAAAAAATGGGGAAAAGCACGCCCTGATGGAAAAATACGGAATTGATGCTATTCCTTACAACCACCCGCAACTGCCAGAATGGCGCGATGATTTTTACAACTACAAGGGGATATGCACTTTACACAAGCCAACTAACTTAGAAGTTTGCGGGATTATTGACGATATTTGGATCAACTCACAAGATAAATTACACATTGTTGATTACAAAGCAACCAGCACTACAAAAGAAATTAGTTTGGAGGATGAGTATAAACAAGGGTATAAAAAACAAGTAGAATGGTACCAATGGATTTTCCGCCATAATGGTTTCGATGTTTCTGACACAGCTTATTTTGTCTACGCAAATGGGCTAAAAGGGAAACGTACCTTTGACAACAAAATTGAATTCGAATTGCAAATTATTAAACACCAAGGAGACGACTCTTGGGTAGAACCAATTATTTTTGAGATAAAACAATGTTTAGACGCAGATAAAATACCGGAACCAGACCCGGATTGCGAATATTGTCGGTATCACCAGCTTGTCCAAAAAAATGCAACCTAAAAAAATCAAGAAAAAAATATTGCCAACCGGGATTATGCTTCTTCGCATTATCCAAGCACCGTTTGTTTTCGTTGCTCCCATAAGAATGTCGGTTCTTTCAGTTATCCTTGATTTTGTAGATTCGGGCATATTTTTCGAATTAGGATCTTCCCGCCCAGCGTATCATAAATGGGACAAATTAGTTGACTTCTTCTGGTATTGTTGTGTCTTTATTTATATAAGCTCTGTGCCCATCAGTAATCTATTATTCACTATTTTTACTGTTCTTTTTCTAATCCGCTCCCTCAGTTTAATACTCTTCTATACTACAAAAGACAGAAAAGTTTTTATTTATTTACCTAATGCATTTGAGGCTTTTTTCTGGTTTTACCTGTATGCAACGACCGCTAATCGTCAACTGCTGCAACCGCCCAAACTCTTCTATGCTTTAAGTATTGTCGTCTCTTTGAAACTGATTCACGAATATTTACTACACGGGAAGAAATATTTTTATAATGTGCGGCTTATTCCTTTAATTAAAAATTATTTGCTAAAACCTCCGCAAGGCTCGTAAAGAACATAATGCTTTGTCCCAATTCAAACCTGTCCCACCTAAACATGGATAAGAAAATTGTTCTTCGTTTTTCAGCTCTCCTCCTTTCCGTCACCATCACTGCCTTAGTACTACTCTTTCAAAAAGAACTAACCAATTTTACCCACTGGGGTTACCTAGGAATATTTATTCTAAATCTTGCTTCCAGTGCTACAGTTATTTTTCCTGCTCCCGGCATATTAACAGTTGCCGCAATGGGAATGGTTTTGAATCCTTTAATTGTAGGGGTACTTGCTGGGATTGGTTCCGCAATTGGAGAAACTACTGGGTATTTTGCTGGATACGGAGGCCAATTGATCTCCGTTAACAATAAAAAATTATCACGTATTCAGAACGCGCTAAGGAAAGGAGGCTTTTTGTTTATCACTATTTTCTCTGCCATCCCTAACCCAATTTTTGATTTAGCTGGGATTTCCGCTGGACTTACAAACTATCCTTTCGGAAAATTTATCGCTGCCTGCCTATTAGGCAGAATTTTCCGCAACATTTTGCTTGCCTATCTTGGCAGCCACTTAACAACTCTTTTTTAACAACTAAAAAGGCGCAAGGTCTAGCACATCAGCTAGTAATAGTTGATTTTCTTGAGATATCCTTGTAAAATAAGTAATTGCACTTACTAAAGTATTAAAAATACCCCAAACCGCAAACTGCTAGGATATGGTAAAGCAAAAAAAGGAGACTGATGATTATCAACCACGTGGTGTTAATTGCGTTAAGTTTAGTACTGTCCGGCTCAGTATCCCATTATGCACCAGGGGTAATGGAAAAGACAATCAAAATCAGACAGGCGGGGCGGACAGAATACAATCTTCCGCAAAAACTACCTCCAGTAGATGGATTTATCGCCATGGCCGAAGAAGAACACATTGGCAAAATTGTGTTCGCTCGCCCACAAGGGAAGGAAAAAAGATGGGAATCATTTCTTGTGACCGACTGTGCTGACAGAAATGACAGACAAAGCACAATCGACCACCGTTCTGGGTATGAATGGATGATAAGTGAAGGAATCATCGCCGAGGTAGACTACGAAACTGCTGTCCGCTGGGGAAAAACTAGCGGAGGCATCCCAGCGAAAATAATTGTCCCTCCAGAAAATGCAATAGTAATCCAAACAGCATCAGAAACTTTGCCCAACATGGTTGTGCAAAATTATACAAAAATTCGTTTAGACGACTTCACAATTCTAATACCCAAGTAGAAGTTCCAAACCCGAGGTGTTTTTCCTCCAAAAATTTTAATCATGGAGAAAAACATCTCGTTTTTTTTATGGCCACCACTTTTCCGAAAAAGCACAACTTTACCAGATCAATTACCTTCCTCTAAATAATCTACCTCTTTATCAACCCAAGAAACAGACCAGTCATCATTTATCCTCACCGGGAGCAGCTGAATATCGACCAATTTCTCGCCAACATAGACAAGTTTGACAGCAAGGCCTCTCATTGTTGCTTCTGACCAACCCTGATCAAAAACAAAGTTTCCAAGAGAGTAAAAAATCGGTACGTCTTGGTAAACATCAAAACTTTGAATCCAATGGGGGTGGCTACCAAAAACCATATCTGCACCATTTTCTATCGCTTCCCGAGCCATAAGCACCTGATATTCATTGGGTTCAGCTGTATATTCCTCACCCCAATGAAAATAAACGAACACGACATCCGCTGATTCTCGCATTTTCCGAATATCTCGCTTTAACACATCCTTGGAAACACTTTCCCAAACAGCATTATAACCTAAAAATCCATAATTAACCTTGTTAACCAATTTTACAACCGTATGTCCTTCACCAACAACACCAATACCCTGTTTCTCCAGACAATGTACTGTCTCAAGATAACCTTCCTCACCCCAATCTTTTATGTGATTGTTTGAAATTATACTTACATCAAAACCAATAGAACTCAAAGTACTAGCCCAATCACAATCCCCACAAAACTGCATCCCCGCGTTGGTTAAAGGACAATTCCTTAACAAAGGAGATTCTAAATTAGTAACTGCAATATCAACACTTTCAATTTCTTCTTTAACTTCAGCAAACAGGTAAAACCGTTCTTGGTCCTGTGCCCCATAATTAACAGATCGGCCCAACATAGTATCTCCAGTTAAAAGAATGGTAGTGGGCGCAACTTCTTCCAAAGCAGTACCTGTATCTTCAATAACATTTCCCGGGGTGGGGGAGTGGAGAAAAAATTGAACCCGTTGAGCAAAACCAAGTAAGAAGGTAACAGTTAAAAGCACGCCAAAAACTAATAATTCTATTTTCAAAAAGTTGTTTATTTGCATAACTCAGCATAGTAAGGGAAGATACAAGCTTAAAAAAATCCAACAATTCCTTAGAAGAAAAGTGTCCTTCGCAGAAACATTTCTGCGAAGGACTTTAGGTAAGAACAATCATCTTTTCTCCCAACTATTCTCCACTCCACAGTTGCCGCAACGACCAGTCGGATCAGAAGTAACCTGCTCACCACATTCGCCACAAATATAAGGATATTCTTCTTCTGGAACAGCAGTACCGACGCGTTCTAACGTGTAATCAGTAACCGTGTTCCCGCCGTCCCATTTTGCATGGGCGGCAGCAGTTCTGGCCGCAGCCTCATTAGGAAATGCCTCTGTAATTGTAAATTGTAATGTGTAAACAGCCAAAGTAGCCGGCTTTCCCACAGCCGGAGGCAATTTCCGCAATACTCCACCGCACTGGGGACAACAACTTGGACATTCCCCAAGGGTTAGGACAGAGTGCCCGCACTCCTCACAACTATACTCCGACACAACAACCCCCTTTCTACCCTCCTTTCGCACAAAAACTCTTACCTTCACCTTACCGCAACAAAAGCAGTTTGCAAAGGAATCGATAACAAAAAGAAAAATAAAGAACTAGGCAATTACCACTGCCAAGGGAGATAAAGTCACTTCCATCACTGCCAAATCCTTTTGATCTTCAATTACATTTTCAATATCTTTGTAAGCCCACGGAGATTCCTCTGGGACATCACTTTTCTTTGCCTTACCCAAAACTATACCCCGTTTTTTTATATCTTCCATTACTTCTTGAACAGTAAATTTTCTTTTCGCCTCATTCCGCCCCATCGTTCTGCCAGCACCGTGAGCACAAGATTTAAAACTAGCTGGGTTGCCTAAGCCTTTGCCGATATAGGAATTCGTACCTAAACTTCCAGGCACAATTACCACATCTCCCTCGCGGGCACGAATTGCCCCTTTTCGGTGCACCCAAACTTCTTTCCCAAAATGAGTTTCCGAAGCAGCATAGTTATGATGTGCGTTAAGGGGCTCTCCAAACTCCAATTTCCCAAAAATTTCAACCAAGATACGTTTTGCTGTTTCTAAAATCCGGTGCCTATTTTCACAGGCAAATCGCATCGCTAACTGCATTGCCTGAATATAACTTTGTGCAGTCTCAGTCTCCAAATCCAAATAAGCTAGATCCTCATCAGGTAGATCAACGCCTCGCTGATGGCATTGTTTTTGTGCTTCTTCATGAAAATGCTCCGCAATTGCGTACCCGAAGTGGCGTGAACCGGTATGCACCATTAAAGAAACCTTATCTTCTTCCGTCTTCAAAACATCAACAAAATGATTGCCACCTCCCAAAGTGCCTAAAGACTTTCTAGCCCGCGGTACCTCTCCCTTCAACTTAGGAGGAAGCAAAGATTCATCAATAAACCCAGAACCAGACTGAGGTTGATCATGAATTCTAAAACCCATCGGCACATTACGCATTACCTGACCAGTAAAATGACTCAACTTGTCCTCTGCCGCTGCCGAAGCTGGTAAATTAGTTGGAACATACGCCATACCGCAACCAATATCCATTCCTACAGCGTTCGGACAGACAGCCCCTTCCAAAGCCAAAACACCCCCAATAGGCATACCGTAGCCGATGTGAGCATCGGGCATTAACGCAGTATGGTGATAGGCGGGTAGAAGATTGGACATATTCCGCGCCTGTTGAAGGCAATCCTTTTCTAAGTTATCCGGATTTGTAAACACATAAAGGGGAACTCTCTCGGTGTGGATAGTTTTCATAAGTATATTTTTATTTTACAATAGACTAAGAGTAAAACAACCTGCAGTACATATTTCTAGAAAAATACTTGTGGTAAAATTTTACACAGGGAACAACAAAGGGGGTGAATTTTCTTGGCTAAACCATACCAAAACGCAAACACAATTTGTCTCATTCTCACTATAATTGCAGCCTTAGGAATAATTTTAGGTTTTGCAACTGCAAACGCGGTTTATCCTGTTTTGCTACTTCTTCCTACTGCAGGCTACGAAGTTTACCGAACAGAGGGTAAAAGCACTAAATTTGCATCCTTGGTTATGCTTGCTGTTCTTATTGCCGAATTAGCATTCATTTTGTTCGGAATTCAATTCAACGTCGCTAGATACCTAGGAGACTCCGGCCAATACATTAGCGGATATTACGTACCTTTTGGAGATATTAAAGTTCTTGCACCCGCATTAATGGCAGTAGCAGCTATTATTCTCGTCACCAACACTAGAGGGAAATACACAAAATGGTTGGCAATCATAATCTTTGTCAACGCTTTTGCTATTGTCCACGTTGTGGATCCAAGTGCTTTCCAAGAGTTATTAAAGGTGGGGATCAGACAAGGAATCCGCAGTCTACGGTTCTAAGACCCGTAATTTAACGGTAAGCACGTTGCAAGTATTCTTGCACCATGCGAGAAGCATTGAAAAAAGAACCATTGAGGGCAATAACTTGTTTCATCATTGTTTTCCATTCTTGCGGCTGATTGTAAAAAGTAGGGACAATTTTCTGCGTCAACTTTTGGTACACATCTTGAGAATCCTGCAAGGACCAACCTGTTTCTCCTTCCACCCAACCTTCTAACCACCATCCATCAAGTACACTAAGTTGGGGAACACCGTTTAGAGCACACTTCATCCCGCTAGTTCCGGAAGCCTCGTGCGGGGGTAAGGGAGTATTAAGCCAAACGTCTACCCCCGCAGTAAGCATTTTTGCCAACTCAATATCATAATTCTCAAGATATACTAAGTTAAGCTCGCCGTTTAACTGCTCTGAAAGAGCAACTATTTCTTCAATCAATTCTTTACCGGCAGTATCATTAGGGTGGGCCTTCCCAGCATAAACTACTTGCAACGGCCCGTTCTGATTAGCAATCTTTTTTAATCTATCCAAATCTTCAAAAAACAAAAGCGGGCGCTTGTAAGAAGTGAAGCGACGTGCCCAGCATAAAGTCAAATAATCATAATCAAAGCCGGCATTACTCTGAGTATTAACGTAATCCAAGGCTTTTTCTTTTTCTTTGCGATGCGCTTCCCAAACAGCAGAATCATCCAGTTGAGCTGCAGCTCGCAACACGGAAGGGTCCTCCCTCCAACCAGGTAGGGAGGAGTCGAAAAGCGTTTGAAAAGAATCACTAATCCAAGTACGGGCATGCACTCCATTAGTAATAGAATGGATAGGATAATTAGGAAACATAGACCGAGATACCTGCGCATGCTTTTTAGCTACACCATTTATGTAACCGCTCATCTCCAAAGCTAGCTCTGTCATATTTAAATTATCTTGCCCAGCAAGCCTAGAAGGAATAGTCTTAAACAAGGAAGTGTTTATAGCTTCTTCCACATCATTCATTGGAAATTTATCGTGCCCCGCAGGAACTGGCGTATGGGTAGTGAAATTGCATAGCTCGCGAACTTCTTCCTCACTACCTAACTGCCTAGCAAGCTCTAAGCAAAGAAAAGAGGAATGCCCCTCGTTAAGGTGGTAGTGCTCAATAGCATCAAAACCCAACTTTTCCAATAACCGCAAACCACCAACACCTAGAACAATTTCCTGCTTTAACCGGTAATCCAATCCATTACCGTAAAGATCATTGGTAAGTGCCCTGTCACTCTTCTTGTTTTCCTCCAAATCAGTATCCAAAAAAAGAACAGGAACTTGCCCTCCCGAAACACCTTCTATTGTATATTTCCAAGCAGTTACCTTCACAACTCGATCCTTAATCTCTACCTCAACAATTTCATCAACCGGTTCTAAAAAGTCATCCACCCGCCAACTTACAGGAACCTCTACTTGCCTCTCACCTTCCACTTTTTGGAAAAAGTATCCGCCGCGAGAAAGCAAGGTCACACCCAAAATAGGTACCTCATTATCTGCCGCGGCCTTCAAAAAATCCCCAGCCAAAACACCTAATCCACCAGAGTAGGTAGGAATACGTGCATCTATCCCCACCTCCATAGAAAAGTAGGCAATTTTTCTCTCTGAGGGACTATCAGAACTCATATTTTCTATCATAACAAAAAAAGTCCGGCGCGGGCAACACTAAGTAACTAAATCTTAATTTTACTGTCAGGCTCTTAAAGGTTCCGCCCCTTTCTATCGCATTCTAACAGCAAATTAAATAAGAATAGACCCCCCGACAATACATGTTCAACTTTTTTTAGACAAAAAAATACTCTCAATTTTAAAAATTAACTAATTAACTTTACTTCTGATCGACAGAAAAGGAGTGCACCAGAGAATTAAATTTAGGAATTTAGAAAATTTAAACAGGTTACTTCTTGACAAAACAAAGGCGACAAACTAAATTACTAATTAGGTAACGAAACTACTATGGAAGAGAAAAAAACTGCTCCAGAACAAAATATACTGGAAAGCAAACCTCTTTTAATTACCTTATTTCTAATTTTACTCTTCACACTTTTGGGCAGCACGTACATCATTCTCACCAAAAAAACAGCTAAGCAAAGTGACACTGCTACAAAGACGACCCAAACAAGCACCCAAAAGGAAGAAACCGCACCCACACCACAAGGAGTAATGTTTCTTATTGAGTATAAAGACACTGTGGGACTAACTAATTTTGTTAACGAAATGAGCAAACGAGAGGTCCCCGGTCTTTTAATGGTTACTCCTGAATTTGTCCAAGAAAACTGTGCGGATATAAAAGAAATCATTAAACACAATGTGGAAATTGTAGGCTGCAATGTCGCAGAACCTTTTTGGGATATTCCTTACGAAGAACAAAAGGCACGGATTGAAGAAATAGTTGAAGGAATTGAGACCTGTACTGGAGAACCGGTGCGTATAATTAGCTCCCGTTATTTTGCCTCCGATGCAAACACCATTGAAGCTGCCGAAGAACTAGGCATTCCTTACGTAACAGCACGGGGAACCACTGATACCAAAGCAACTGTTTTCCAACCAGAAGGGTATAACGTTAAGGTACTTTCCGTTTCAAATATTCCTTCGGTTAAATTTAAATACGGCTCTCTCTGTGATTACTCCTACTTTGAAAGAGGCGGCACACCTGAAGACTTGCTGGCTGAACTAGATCGAGCTTTACTGCCCCTGTCTGAGAAAGAAAAAGAACGCTTCGGGACTTACCACCGCGTTACCCCAGTTACTCACACCAATATTGGTGGCTATCTCAAACCTTGGACGGAAATGTGGCAGCAGTTTTGGGATACTTCCGAGATCGAATGGGCGAGTCTGGACCAAATGATGGAACAGCCTGACTGGACAATACCTTTGTGGCAAATACCAATTAATAAAAATGCTCCCTATACACCGGAAAAAATTCGCCCCGTAACCAGTTATGAGGAAGAAGAAAAAGTCGGAAATCCTTGCGCAGTTGATGATCTTGCAAAAGATACAACGACGGAAAACACCGCAACAACTGCTGATAGCAAAAAAACAGAGAAGGGGAAAGTTTATATATACCATAATAATCAGGGCAGCATGTGCTTGCAGGCTATAGATTTTCTTCAGGAAAACAACATCCCTTACCAAGAAAAATTATCCTCTGAACAAGATTTCATGGAAGAACTTGACAAGATGAAATCCGCACACAACAGTAGCGAAGGCGTCTCCGAAAACTTCGGATACTACCCAATAATTTTCATAAACAACAAAGCATTTTCCGGTTTCAACCAGGAAATTGAACAAGCTATCCTCCAAGAAATCAACAACTAACCAATGAAAATTTTGAAGAAGAAAGGTGGTGAAAACATTTGAGTAAAATACTATTAATCGCAGTAGCCTTAGTGCTTATTGTGGGTGGGGGTTGGTACATAACGAGTTACAGAACCTCCCCTGTACCCCAAGAAGTTGAACAATCTACAAAAAAGGAAACTTACAGCGGCACACTGGAAACTCTAATAAATTCGGGTAAGTCCTTAAAATGCACATGGAGCTCAGAAGATACTGGAGGTATTTCCTGGATAGAAGGTGAAAAAATATATGCAGAAGTAGAAACACAAGGACAAACTGCAAAAACAATTATGAAAGATAATTGCATTTGGTCATGGGCTGAGGGACAAGAAACTGGAGTAAAAAATTGCTATTCTTCCTTCGAAGAGATGCAACAAGATATGGAAGGCACACAGCAAACAGACACAGAAGAGGACCAAACTGCTGATGTAACTAATCTTACAGATATAGAGTACAGCTGTGAAGCAACGGAGATACCAACAAGTAAATTTGCTGTACCCAGCAATGTATCCTTTATTGAAGTAGACGAAACAGTGCCACAAAACGGCGAAGATGTACAAGAAATAACCGAAGAAGATATGGGGGAAATCGAAGACAAAGTACAGGAAATGCTTCCCCAATAAGGAAAAAGAAGAAGAGTATAAAAGGCTTAGAAAATGCCTTATCTAACCTTAAAAAGGGTTGTTCCCTTTTAATATTGTTCCTATGCAAAAAACAAGTTTTACTACCTCAACAGAAAAACGCTACCAATTAGTAGATATAACATCTCAGGTAGAAGCTTTTGTTAGAGAAAATAATGAAGAGAAGGGGACCTGCTTGATTTTCACTCCTCATTCCACAGCCGCAATTCTCCTAACTGAAAATGAAAAAGGGTTAAAAAATGATTGGTTAAAGATACTTAAAGATATTGTTTCCGGATATGATTTTGAACATAATAAAATTGATAATAACGCTGATTCCCATATTCTCTCCGGTTTACTGGGACAGGAAAAAACAATCCCCATTCAGGAAGGAAGATTGGCAAAAGGAACTTGGCAGCAGATATTTCTAGTTGAACTAGACGGCCCCCGCAAAAGAGAAATCACAATTACTGTGTAGTAATCTCGCTTTTTAGATCATGAGTATTACAGAAATACTAAAAACATATCTTTTAACGACTCCTGTGTTTTTGGGAATAGACGCCTTCTGGCTGGGCGTAATTGCTAAAAACTTCTACCAACAAAGAATAGGCGATTTAATACGAACTCCTATCAATTGGTTACCAGCATTAGTATTTTACCTATTGTTCCCGTTAGGAATAATTCTCTTCGCTGTCAAAGGAAGGAATAACTGGCAAGAGGTTTTGCTTTTCGGGGCGTTATTCGGCTTTTATACTTATGCAACGTATGATCTTACAAACCTTGCCACACTAAAAGGGTGGCCATTAACAGTAACTGTTGTGGACATCCTTTGGGGATCTTTTATCGCTACAGTCACAGCGGGAGTTGCATACTGGATTTCTACAAACGCCTAGCCGAATTTTAAACAGCAAAAGTTTAAGATTCATACCTAGACCAAACTAAATTATCGCGCTATACTCTGCTTACGTTGACCAATTTTATCAAGCTGACAATCTCACTTTTAATAACATTTACTGCGGCAGGAATTGGTTCTGCTGCAACTACCCCAGCAATCCCATCATGGTACCAAAGTTTAAACAAGCCCGCCTTCACCCCACCAAGTTGGCTTTTCGGCCCCGCGTGGACAATTCTTTATATATTAACGGCAGTTGCTTTTTACTTAATTTGGACAAAGACAAATTTCGAGACGCACAAAACAGCCTTTATTGTTTTCTTTGCTCAACTTATTCTAAACGCATTGTGGTCAATAATTTTCTTCGGGCTTAAGCAACCGTTTTTTGCTCTAATCGAAATAGCTGTTTTATGGACAGCAATTTTGTTTACGCTAATAAAATTCTATCAAGTCAACAAAACCGCTGGTCTGTTGCTGGTACCTTATCTCCTTTGGGTAACCTTCGCCACTGCGCTCAACTTTGCTATCTGGCAATTAAATTAAACCTTAAAGGTTTAAAAATAAGATAAATATGAAAAAATGCAAAAAAATTATAATTTCCTACCTGACTGTAAAGAAATTAATAAAGTCCGAGATTATTAATTGGCGTAGTTATAGGGATTAAAAATATTGTTATAATAAATAGGTAAGGGAGATCATAAATAATGATTGCTAAATTTTTACTACGGCTCAATGATATGGTTTTCGGTATTGTGGAATTTATGATCGGTTTAATAATTGGGATAGCAGAACTTTCGTATCTTGCTGAAAGAGCACCCCCAAAGAAGAGAACAAAGATAATAATGCAAAAATAAAGCAATAAGCTTGTTGTCTTTAAAGTTTTTAAGGTTTTTTACTAAACCGTGATAAAGTGTAATTAATTGGTGATAAACAAAATAAAAAGAAAAAAAATTTTTGCAGCCACAATCGCTTTGATAGTTGGAACAGGAATTGGATATTTTGTCTACACACAAAAGCCTCGAGATAGGAAAAAGAACGGTGCAACACCCAAAACCACAAATAACAGAAAAGACGTTGAGAAAAATAAACCCACTTCCGATAAATTGGCAGACATAAAAGTTGTTGCGGAAAATCTAAATATACCTTGGGAAGTAGCTTTTTTACCAAACAATGATTTATTAGTTACAGAAAGATCGGGAACGTTATTAAAAATAGCGAATCAACAAACTAAAATCCCAATCGAAGGTGTAGCACACAGAGGAGAAGGCGGGTTACTCGGTCTAGCTTTGCATCCTAATTTTTCCGAAAACAATCTAATTTATCTCTATCTAACAACAGACACATCAGCCAAATTAACGAATAGGGTAGAACAATACCGCCTGGAAGGAGATAGTGTAACTAAAACAAAAACAATTATCGAAGACATACCTGGAGCTATGTATCATGACGGCGGTAGAATGTCCGTGGGCTCAGATAATAAATTGTATATAACGACGGGAGATGCAGGCAACAAACCATTGGCACAAGACATCAACTCTTTGGCAGGAAAAATATTACGTCTTAATTTAGACGGAACTGTACCAGAAAATAATCCTTTCGGCAACCCTGTGTGGACATACGGACACCGCAACCCACAAGGTCTAGCTTGGGACAATGAAGGCAATCTATGGTCCACTGAACACGGACCATCAGGATCACAATCAGGAGAGGACGAAATCAATCTAATTGAAAAAAGGCAGAACTACGGTTGGCCAATAATAAAAGGCGACCAAACAAAAAATGGAATGGTTACGCCTGTAATCCAATCCGGAAAAGACACCACTTGGGCACCGGCAGGCGCCGCGATAGTAAAAGGTAATTTAATTTATGCCGGTCTACGTGGCTCGTCTCTATACAAGGCTACCCTAGATGGAAAAAAAGTAACAAGCTTGAACGCATATCTTACAAATGAATTTGGCAGACTGCGTGCTGTAGTAAAAGGCCCGGATAGTTTTCTATACATCACAACAAGCAACACCGATGGGCGCGGCGATCCAGACCCAACAGATGATAAGATAATCCGCATTAATCCTCAGATACTAAAGTAAAATTTCTTAGGACGGCGATGTTTAAAGTCCGAGATTAAAAAAAACGCAGGTAAAGAGAACAATAAACTAGATTGAACTTTTAAAATCAAGTTTCAGCCCCCATGTGATATACTAATTTTGGATGATATACGAAGATAGAATTTACGGGAAAGCTAAAATAGAACATCCTCTGGTTCTCCAACTAATTAACCACCCATTAATGACACGCTTAAAAGGAGTTAACCAGGCAGGCTATTACAAACCTTTCTTTGGAAAAGATTTATACGATCGATTTGAACATTCTGTAGGGGTTTATCTTTTACTAAGAAAATTTGGAGCTCCTTTTGAGGAACAAATTGCCGGCTTAATCCACGACATATCCCATCCTGTCTTCTCCCATTGTATTGATTATGCTTTAGAAAATGGTTCAGGAGAGAAACAGTCACACCAAGACAGCATTTTCGCAAATTACATCAGAAAATCTGATCTGCCAGATTTGTTATCCGAATACGGTATTAACATCAACTATCTGCTAAATGAAGAAAACTTTCCTCTCAAAGAAAAAGACCTCCCTGATTTATGCGCAGACCGTCTGGACTACTCGCTCCGAAACGCGATAAGCTTAGGAGTAAACAGCATCAACCAAGTTAACCAATTTATCTCGTCATTACAAACCAAAGACGTAAAGTGGGTTTTTAGTAGCTTCTCTGTAGCTAAGAAATACGCCAGAACCTTTCGCTATATGAACAAGAAATATTACTGTGGCTGGAAGTCTGCCCTAATGTTCGCTTCTGTGGGAGAACTCGTCAACTACTGTCTAAGAAAAGGATACCTTACCCAGAAAGACTTGTTTACTACCGATCACGAAATACTGGAAAAAGTTAAAACTCACCTTGATGACAAAAAACTACTAACTTTATGGGAACGAATGAATAACAAGGTTGAGGTCCAAAAGGATCCAGAACGGTACCAAAAAAAAGTAGCTTGTAAATCTCGCATTGTCGATCCTTACTTTAAAAATGGAAAGAAAATTCTAAGACTATCTAAGGCGTACAGCGATTGGAACAAGACGGTAGAAAAAGAGATGAAACCGAAAAGATATTTTATCCGTTATTTCGAATAAAAAACCTGGCTTTCCACCGCGAAGCCCTTCGTCCCTCTATCTGTACAAAAAAGCGCAAGTTTGGGTTAACTTGTATCCCAACTTGTAACCTAAAATGGAAGGAAGTACGATATTAATCCAACATTATTAACCTTACTCAGCTAAATATCAGCAAAACATAAGATATAATTAAAGAATAATGAGAATTCTCGTTATCGAAGACGAACATACAGTGGCCAATTCGTTAAGAAAAGGGCTAGAGCAAGAATCCTACGCAGTGGATGTTGCCTATGATGGTGAATACGGCTACGATCTAGCTGCGACTAACGATTATGATGTAATTATTCTAGACCTTATGCTTCCTAAGTTAAGTGGCATAGAAATTTGCAAAGATCTGCGCCAAGCTGAAAATAACACCCCAATACTGATACTCACGGCCCGTGGTCAACTCGAGGACAAAGTTAAAGGTCTAAACACAGGCGCGGATGATTATCTTGTCAAACCGTTTGCTTTTGCCGAACTTTTAGCTCGTCTCCGCGCGCTAGCGCGTCGCCCACAAGAAACAACAGGGACAACTCTTAAAGTAGCAGACTTAACACTCAACACCATCACCTTCAAAGTCACTCGCGCAGGTAAAAAGATTGACTTAACCAAAAAAGAATTTGCCCTTCTAGAATGCCTTATGCGTCACAAAGGTCAAGTTCTATCTAAAGAACAACTAATCCAACATGTTTGGGATTACGCTGCCGACATCTTGCCCAACACAGTTGAAGTGTACATCGGCTACTTGCGTAACAAGATTGACGAACCCTTTCCAGAGAAAAAACCCTTGATCAAAACAGTAAGAGGTTTTGGCTATAAACTAAGGAACTAAACCTAAATAAGGCTTTCCAATGACACTCTTTAATTCTGCGCGCATAAAATTAACGCTTCTTTACCTCCTGATCAGCATCCTAATCAGCAGTTTTTTTAGTATCCTCATCTACAGAGTAGTTTCGAAAGAACTAGAACAATGCCTCCACCAAGGTGCTGTATTGCAAAGAGCCCATGAACTGGGCATCAAAGTTCCTCGACATCTACCAAAAAGATTACAAGATATAGATCCCCAACTAAGCACAGAAGAAATCTGTCCTAAATGCGGCAAAGCTTTAAGTACAGCAAAACAAGCGTTTCTGATTCGGTTAGGCGTTTTTAACATATTTATCTGGTCGTTTTCTGCTGGCGCCGGCTACTTTTTAGCAGGAAAGGCGTTAGAGCCGCTTAAGCATTCTATGAAAGAGCAAAAGCGCTTTGTAGCTGATGCCTCCCACGAACTACGAACACCATTAACTGCCATAAAAACTTCTATCGAGGTTGCGCTAAGAGACAAAAATACCAGTCCGCAAGAACTCAGAGACGTACTCAGTAACAATCTAAAAGATTTAGCAGAACTTGAAAAATTAACTGAAAGTCTTCTCAAACTATCACAATATATTGAAAAAGGCAGAGATTTGGAATTTGAAAAGGTGAATTTACGAAACGTGGTAGAACCTGTAGTCGAAAAATTCAAGCCAGTCGCGAAAGAAAAAAATATTGAATTAAATATCAATGTTGACAAAATCATAGTAAAAGGTTCCCGAGAAAGCCTGGAAGAAATGTTTTCCATCTTCATAGATAATGCACTAAAATATACAAATCCAGAAGGAGTCATAAACATTACTGCAAAGGCAAGAAAAGACACTGCCCAAATCAAATTCTCAGACACGGGAATAGGTATCTCCAAAGAAGATCTGCCCCATATTTTTGATCGTTTTTACCGTACTGACAGCTCTCGTTCAAAACAGGATGCTACTGGTTTTGGGTTAGGACTTTCTGTAGCTGAAAAAATCATTGAGCTGCATAACGGTTCTGTAAAAGTTGAAAGCACGCCTAAAGAAGGGACAACTTTTGTTATCCGACTGCCCTTAAGTAGTTCTTTATAATACTAACGTGGGATACGCAATGCACACAGTGCAACGTATAACATACAACATGTAACAAGTTGCAAGCCGCGCAGCTAACCAACTTTTTTAAGCTTTTTCTCAATTTTTCCTTCTAAAATTATTTCCAAATTGCAAATATTTTTTCTTATTCGCGCTAATTCGTGAAGTAAGAAAGAATTTATACCCTACTTATTAGTGTAAATTAGTGTCGATTGGAGGTGATAAAAAATGAACAAAAACCTACTATTGATCTTTGCGGCTGTGGGAGTCCTAATTGCTGGAGGTATGCTTAGAACCAATACAGCACAGGCAGAGACAGATAATAGCTACTTACAAATTCCCTTTGTGCAAGAGTTATCCCAACGGTTAGGAATCAGTGAAGAAAAGGTAACCACAGCAATGGAAGAGGTACGGGAAACTCGTTTCCAAAACGACAGGCTTGCCCAATTGGACGAAGCAGTTGCTGATGGAGTAATTACTGAAACGCAAAAGCAAATGATCCTTGATAAGCAAACAGAACAAAATGAGCAACACGAACAGCACAGGAACAGCATGATAAGTTGGATGGAAGAAAGTGGCATTGATTTTGAAGCTCTAAGAGAATACGGTTATGGATGTGGACACGCTTGCGAAGGTTTTGGAAAAGGTGGATGTGGAATGCACAAGCACGGACCAAAAGGCTGGTAACCAAACTTCGTAGCTGGCACCGGTTTTACTAAAAAGACCTGCCCCTAGCCGGGGCGGGTCTTTTTTTGGTTTGGTTATCCCCACAAGACAGAAACATTCAATCCATAATAAGCATCGAAGAACACAATCTATTCTAAATAGCTTTTTAAATAAGTCAAAAAGCTACAGAAAAGATCTTGCATACACTGCCACAAATGCTAAATTAAAAGCAATACTAAATGAGTGGTCTTTTTGGAATTGTCAGTCCCCACAATTGCGCCCAAGAACTGTTTTACGGAACAGATTATCAATCTCACTTAGGAACTCAAAAAGCAGGGCTCGCCACCAGAGGAGACCGCATTTACCGCAGTATTCACAATATTTCCACCGCACAGTTTAAATCTCGCTTCATGGATGAAATCAAGGAAATGACAGGTAAATTTGGGATTGGTGTCATCAGCGATAATGAGCCTCAACCAATCACCATTTCTTCCTCTTTCGGAACTTTCGCTATTGCTACATCTGGTCTTTTAGCTAACAAAGATGAATTAGCGCAAGAAATAATGAAAAAAGGAGGAAGTTTTTCTGAGATGAGTGGGGGAACAATTAATCCTACTGAGGTCGCAGGAAAAACAATTGCAACAGAAAAAGATATTCTCACAGGAATCAAAAAACTCTTAGATAGAACCGAGGGATCTCTTTGTATTCTAGTTATGAACGAAAAAGGTATTTACGCAGCAAGGGACAGACGGGGGAGAACAAGCTTGTTTATCGGACGGAAAGACAACAGCGTAGCTATTTCCTCAGAGACAAGTGCTTTTCCTAATTTAGGGTTTAAAAAAAGAAAAAATCTAAAACCAGGAGAAATAGTTTACATCCATAGAAACGGGGAAGTAGAAGAATTGGAACCGGGGAACGTGGATATGCAGATTTGTTCTTTTCTCTGGATCTACACTGGTTATCCAGCATCTTCTTACGAGGACATATCTGTAGAGGCAGTGCGAGAACAGTGCGGTCGCAATTTAGCTAAAAATGACGATATTGAAGCCGACTTTGTCACCGGAGTACCAGATTCGGGAATCGCACACGGCTTAGGCTATGCCTTAGAATCCGGAATTCCTTACCGGCGTTCCTTACTTAAATACACCCCAGGCTATGGCCGTAGCTACACACCTCCTTCCCAAGACACGCGCGACCGCATTGCCAAAATGAAGCTAATTCCTGCAAAAGAAATAATTAAAGGCAAGAAAATTGTAATCTGCGACGACTCTATTGTTCGTGGAACACAACTCCGCAACCAAGCATTGGAGAAACTTTGGGATTGCGGAGCTAAAGAAATCCATGTCCGTATCGGCTGTCCTCCTCTTTTATTTCCTTGTCCCTATCTACGCTCAACAGAAACTAAGAGAGAACTGGCAGCAAGAAGAGCATTACGTAATGTTTACGGTAAAGAAGAAGCAGAAAAAATTGACTCAGCTAAACTTACAGATCCGGAAAGCGAAGAATACAAAAAAATGATTGATTACATTTGCCAAGAAATGGGTGCTACATCTCTTAAATACCAAAGTATTGAAGATATGGCTAAAGCTATTGGACTCCCCAGGG
>JBMCWH010000011.1:0-20558 GCA_048621635.1 Patescibacteria group bacterium | reverse complement strand
TAATAACGTAGCGCTAAAGATTTGCCAAGACGGAAAAAGCTAATCCAAAAGCACCGAAAATCAATAACTAACAACAAAGGCCAATTATTTGACTAGCCTCTTAACTCTATGACAAGAAACAAACTCCAGACCATTCACCCATAAATCGACATTCAAATCTTGTTCATGCCCATATCTATAATACCCCCAATGCCCAATTACATCTTTAAGCTCTTGAGCACCCACATAAAAATGCAGAGCGCCACCCCAATTTAAGCTCTCCTGACCATCAATGACGTCTTCTCTGTCAAAAGGGTCAAATTTGTCGTATTCTGTCCCCAGTGACTCTGCTTCAAAAACAATCCCCCCGACAGCGATATAATCTACCCATAAATTCCTATCTGCCTCTTCTGAACCCCCGTATAAATCGTTAGTAAAAACCACACTTATCTTGTCTTGGATATTCTTCCCTACTACAAATGCGTAATCAGTATAAGTGTCATATTCCACCGTTGTTTCGGCAACAAGCAAGTCATCCACATACACCTGCATATGCGGCCAACCTTGATAATAATCGCCTTTAGCTCTGACAACTAACTTTAAACAATCATTGTCATTCTCAGAAATGCATCCAGAAGGACAAAAGCCATCGTCATTTTCACAGGAGGATTTCAATCTAGTAATAATAGGTTCGTAGGATTCCTTTCTAGAACCATCACCCTTTTTTATTCCAAACACAGCCTCCTTCGGGTTCCAGTTCAGCCATTGATCTTCATCTCGATACTCGTAAAGAAAAACCAAATCTACTCTGGCCTTCTTAAATTCATCAAGGTATCTGGAAACATATTTTGCTTGGTCCTGCTCAGAAAAAATTTGGCCGTCGTAATCATCAAAATTAGCAGTAGTGGGAAGACCAGTTTCGGCAATATAGACAGGTTTACCATATTTTTTAAACTCCTCTATTATCGAATCCAAACCGTTAATGATATTTTCACCTTTCATGGGATAAATGTCCAAACTGATCGCGTCAATTACCGGGTCCATAACATCAAAGAACTGCTTCCACTCATCGTAAAAAGAATAGCCACCAACATTCACTGTAAATCGTGCATCTGGATTAATTGATTTAATACCATCTCTTGCTGCTGCTATCACGTTCTTAAGTTCTTCAAGATACGTGGAAGACGCAGAATCGATACCGTCATAGGTACGGTAATTATGACAATTTGCTTCGTTAAATGCTTGCCAGATATCAACAGAATTACTATACCGATTGGCTAAAAATTTAAAATAATTCTTAGTTACTTCTTCGTATTTTTGTTGGCTAAAATTACTTGCCCAATGCGGAGTCACACTTGCCAACCAAATTTTCATACCTCTCCCTCTAGCATAATTCAGGGCTTCATCGTACTCCTCTAAATGCGCATAGTTCCAGATAATAGCATCAGAATCCTGGTCCCAACCAGTTGTAACGTTTCTAACACCTAATTTCACCCACTTTACTCCCCTAGAAGCCAATTCATCTACCTCGTTTTTAAAGGCATCAACATCAAATCCCCAAGAAGGGTACCCGAGATATATCTTTGTATTTACACCTCATTGAACACAGTCGGTATCATTCTCAGGAGAACAACCCTCCGAACAAACACCGTCATCATCCCGACAACTATCTGTAGAAGACAACGCCTTCACCTGCATTAATTTCAATCGTGCTTTTGAAAAATTCTCCTTGTCTAATTCCAAACGTTGTGGACTGTCTTTAAAAACCACAGCGAGGAGCAAAAATCCCAGAATAAGAAACACAAAAATATTCTTTTTAGACAGCAAGACAGGCAATACAAGCATCATCTTACAGACAGGTTAAACTAGACCCAATCAGTCCCGCTCAATAGGAGAGGCAAAAACTAGAAGGCGTTTAAACCTTGTACCCAAAGGGTAACAGGTCATTAACACCAATCTATTCCGGCCTCCCAAGCGGGAGGAAAAGTCAATCTCATCCACCTCCGATGGTTTCATCACTTCCAGTCTATCCACAAGATACTCCCACTGCTCACCAGGGTAAGAAATCATTATTGCATCTCCTTCAGCCAACTGGTCCAAGCGAGAAAAAATAGCTCGGTAGTCTTCTGGATCATACATGGAAGGAAAAGTAGAATGCCCGTAAATAAATACAGTACCCGAATCTCCCGGAAGCGCAGAGCCTTTGAAATGACCCAGGAATTCTTCAGGATCCGGATCGGTGGTGTTCTTTTTCACTCGCGCCCCAACAATACCTAACTTAGGAATAGACAAGGAAAAAAAGGGAGGTACAGGGGTAGGTTCTGCAACTTGCTCCTGCGAAGTAGCAATAGATTTAACTACACTCCAACCTAATGTCCGCGAAGATGAGAAATCACTTTCCAAAGGACGAGCTAAAGGAGCACGAGGAAAAAAGGAAAGCAAAGGTAAAAAAATTTGCGTTGCTAAGATAAAAGACCCTGCAAATACCAAAACCATAGGAAAGATAATCCCGAAAAAAGAATCTTTTTCTTGCATCTCCTCTCCATAACAATGCCTCCCTTCCGGACCTTTTTCATAACGGTAGGACTTGAAAAACATTAAATTTATTCCCCGAAAGCAATAAAATAAACTAACTGATCGAAAAGCATCTCCGAATCCCCGCCTGTTTTCATTTTTAGATCAACCCAGGCTAGATAACGAAATATGGATACCAATTCCTCTTGCGAAAAATTGGCACTTTGCTTCTTCGCACTACGATAGACAAACGGGCTTAGCCCCTCCTTTACCCCATCTTTTGCTCTAAAAATAGTAGACATCTTCCACCCAATCATTTGTAGAAGATAAAACTCATCCTTACCTTGAGTTCGCAATTCAAATAATTTCTGGTAAGTTTTCTGGAATTTCCTCTGCGCTAGCGCATCCAAGAAAGGAAACGGTTTTTCCTCTTCCTTCGCAAATTCAACCACTTCTCCCACCTTCTCCACCTGCTTATAGAACTTACTGTTCTTCCGTACCTTACCGTTTACCCAAAAAGCCAAATCTGTTGATTCAGGTAATTGTTCCAGATACTCAAAGAAAATATCTTCCTTAGGAAGACTACTAGGATTGTCAAATTCCATAACAACTAAAGAACGCTTCGCAAACAAAGAACGGGCCTCGCAAGCTTCGGCAAAAAAGGAAAAATCATAATCTGTAAGAACAGTGGTTGCCTCCCTTTTATACTTACCTTTAAGTTTCACTAAAGCGTTTCTACTTGCGGCTATATTTTCGCCAAAGAAAAGATAAATCATCAATCTCACTTTGCAAACAGTAAATCACTTACGTAGTCACGCACATCTCCAAAATTACCGGCAGTAGGCACTAAAACCCAGCTTCCTCCATAGTTCTCATTATTTTCCACACTCTTTAGCAATCCCTGCCCCCCATCTAAAACATGAGTATCAACAGTCTCTATATTCATAACCAAAGGAGCCAATTTTTGAACATCTGGCCAACTAATATTGGTTTCTACAGATTGGTTAAAGGTATCATAAAGATTGCGGATTTCCCCAAAATCAGAAAAAAGAGACAAAGACAAAGCCTTGTCCCGCATAGCCAAAAGAACTTTCTGTTGTCGTCGAGAGCGGGCAAAATCACTTCCTTCCGGCCCTTGCGCCTTGCGGGAACGAACAAACTTCAAAGCTTTCTCCCCATCCATTATCTGAGGCCCAGCATCAAAATGAATATGCTCCCAACGCGATTCCTTAGGCTCAGCACATTCCTTTCCAGGAATAGGGTAGCGATAGTCATCAAATACTTGTTCTACATCTACTTCAATCCCGCCCAAAATATCCACCCCCTGTTTAAAGCCAGAAAAATCAATTACGGCGTAATAGTGAATAGGAAGACCCAACACTCCTTCTACCACTCGAGAAGCAAATGCTGTTCCTTGGTCGTTATTCTTTTCCCCAACAGCGTAAGCACTGTTTACTTTTCCAGAGAAATAGCCAGTGTCTACCCAAAGATCTCGAGGAATAGAAAGAAGGACTGCATCCTTCCCTGTACCCTCGTCAGAAGTTTTAAGGGAAGCTACTATAATTGTGTCCGTCAACAAACCACTACTTTCCTCACAATTGGGATCGGGGGAAATATCCCTTCTATCCAACGCCAACAATAGTATATTGGTCCTCCCTTCTGTGGCCTGAACTTCCTTAGGATTAACTACCCGAGAAAGGGTAGCAATAGGAGACAATAAATTAGAAAGACTTACCCTACTAATAAGAAAAAACCCTAATAAGATAAAAAAGATAATAAATACTCCCAAAAAGAAAGATGTTTTACCTTTCCTAGAATTGGGTCTACGCGACCGCGGGGTGCTTTTGTTTTTCTCCAAATTTACATAACGCATTATCTTATTGGTCCAAAAAATAGGTTGAATACAAATTTATAATTTCTTGCAGTTCTGATTTCTCAAGAACTCCCTGTGGAGTTTCTGTTTCAAAAAAACGGTTGGGAAAAGTTAATTCCTCCGTAGAAAACCCTTCTTTTTTTCTCAACTC
Source organism: Patescibacteria group bacterium (assembly GCA_048621635.1). Taxonomy (GTDB): domain Bacteria; phylum Patescibacteriota; class WWE3; order JAUXAW01; family JAYEID01; genus JBMCWH01. Next base: position 16,041 of record JBMCWH010000011.1, on the reverse strand, counting down.
CCAACCTAAATTATAAACGTTCTCCGGCAAACTTTCTAGAACATCATGGGGATAGGCTAAATCTAGAGTCTCCAGGCAAGAAAAAATTTTTGCCGGTGTATAAACCTTTTGAGCTAAAGGGCACACACCAAGAGAACGTAAAAACAATGTTTGCCTAATTTCTCGCGCAAGCCAATCGGCATGATCCCTAAGAGACATACTTTTAGCTTCATCAGAAAGATCAAACAAGGCAGCTTTAGAAATCAGAATAGGCTGACCAGGAAATAAAATCTGCGAAGCAAGAGATAGATAGCCATTAAAAAAAGGATAAGTTTCTAGATTAGAAAGAAGAAGTGCATAGTGTTCCGAATTACCTGTAGCAGCAGAAGCTAACCCTAAAGAAAGCTGCCTGGCCCACTCTTCCTCTCGCAAAACAAGTGCCGGAATCATACGCAAATAGCTATCCACATCTCCAAATTCCCAACCCTGCTTTTCCGTAAACCATGCTAATACACAACCTAAGGAAACAGGATCCAATCCCCAAACAAAAGCCTCAGAAAGTAACTCTTTTACCGAATCCGGATCTTCTATTCCCAATAAGGGACCCAAACAAACAGTGCCTTGGTAAGAGAGGGGAACAGTATCGTTAATTAAATTGCGGCAGGATACCGGACAGTTACCACAAGAAACAGACGATGTCTCCTGGAAAAGAGTAGAAATACTCCCACCGGCAAAGGTTAAGGTTGACTGAAAATTATTAACCGGAATGCTTTCCAAACTTAAACCTAAATCCCACAAACTCCGCTGCCTTCTTTCTACTTTGAACCGTAAACCTTCTTCAGTAGGGTCAAATAATTGCCCTTCTAATTCATCGCGTAACTCCCCCAAAGAGGAGGATGCAAAATTGGTTTTCGGAGGGGTCTCCAGCAACAGCCCCTTTAGGTTTTTTCCCCCAAATACACAACCTAAACCCATGCGTTGAAAACCTTGCCCCTTACTGTTATAAACACCAGCAAACCGTACACCTTGCTCTCCACCAGGTCCAATTGCATAAGCAGTTGTATCCTCCGAATACCTGCGTTCCACAAGCTCCCACAACCCCGGCAATTTTTGCCCCCAAACATCATCGGCAGGAACAAATTCGGCTCCGCCTGAAGATAAGTGTAAAAAAACCGGTGAAACAGCTTTACCATCCAAAACCACTGCATCATAACCAAAAGCAGCTAGCCTTCTTCCAAGTTCTCCCCCAGAAAAACTTTCTCCCAAATTACGAGTTAGTGGCGAGATAAAAACCGCAGCTGTCCAAGAGGCTGCTGGAAATACTTCTGCCAAGGGACCAACAGAAAAAATAACTCTTCCCGAATCCAGATCATCCTTCAACAAAGCTCTCCCCAAACCATTGCCCCCCACCCAAGTTCCAAGATCTGGCTGAACTTTCAATTCCGTCTTCTGCTCAGCCAAATCTATATAAAGAATGCGAATAGGTCTTTCCATAAAAATTAGTGAAATTAAGTAAGAACATCTAAAGCAGGTAAGTGTTTTCCTGAAAGGTAAGACAACATTGCACCACCACCAGTAGAGACAAAATCCATCTGCTCGCGAAGACCAACCTGTTTTAACGCAGCTAATGTATCGCCACCGCCAACAATAACATCAGCAGAGCTACGAACCAAATAATCAGCAATAAGACGCGTTCCTCTTGAATATTCCGGCTCTTCAAATTTACCTAAAGGTCCGTTCCAAACTACTGTTCCTGCATTGGAAAGATGGTTCTTAAAAAGATCTACAGTTTCCTTACCAATATCGAACGTAGATTCTGCGTCAATAGGAAAAACCACCCCCGGTAAATCTTCCAAAGACTGCTCAAACATCAATTTTCCGCCCAAAAGAATTTTATCTGCATATGTAGAAAATTCCTCCACCAAAGGAGCTTTAGTAGCTACTTTAGCCCCCCCTAATATAAAAATCAGGGGGCGCAAAGGATTCTCTTTAAGCAAAGAAAGCTTTTTTATCTCTGTTTCCAACCGCAACCCACCATAAGAAGGTAAAAATTCCGTAACTCCAACAAGCGAAGCGTGTTTCCTATGAGAGGTAGCGAAACTTTCATTCACATATACATCTGCCAAAGACGCTAGCTCCTGGGCAAAGGCCTTATCATTTTCCTTCTCGCGGGAATCAAAACGAAGATTTTCTAAAACCAAAATATCACCGGCCTCTAATTCAGCAACAACTTCTTCCGTATCCGCGCCTGTTACAGAGTCAACTTTATGCACAAATTCCAAATACTCAGAAAGTTTTCGCGCGATCGGATCCAACCGTAATCCCTCTTTAACCTTACCACCAGGACGATCCAGGTGGCCACAGGCGACAACGCAAGCACTTTTGTCTACTAAATACTTCAAGGTAGGAAGACAAGCTTCAATACGATAGGAATCCTCTACAACTAAGCGAGAGCCATCATTATCTAACTGTTGCAGGGGAACATCAAAATCACAACGTACCAATACTGTTTTACCAGAAACATCAACATCCTGAACAGACTGCATAGTGCACATAAGTGTAACACATTGAAAACCCCAAATATCAAACACAAATGGGATACATCGTTCGATTATTCAAGTATTTAATATGGAGAAGATGTTGAAGGTGTTTAATCGCTCACTGCGTTCGCCTGTAGAAATTTTGAACATATCGAACAGTCGAACAACCTGTCTGCCGACCCGCTTCGATGCGAGGCGAGCGAGGCAGGTTGAGCCGTCGAGCAATATTTATTTATTTAAAATTTAAAATTGGTAATTAAAAATTACTAGCCTCTAGTCCCCAGTTTCTATATTTACCTGCTAGTTTGTATCGCTTGAGGAAGATAAGCGAGAAGATCAGAGGCCATTAAAGACGGACCTAAATTTGCAGCTGCTAAATCCCCGGCTTTGCCGTTTACAAAAGCAGCAGCACAAGCTACTGTGTAGGGATCAAGACTCATGGCTAAATAGGCTCCGCAAATCCCAGCTAAAGTATCCCCTGTACCTCCCACAGTCATATAGGGGTTACCTGTCTGGTTAACTCGAGTACTAGCACCATCAGAAATAATGTCTGGATTACCCTTTTGCAAAATTACAGATTCCATTGCAGAAGCAGCATCCTCAATCTGAGACACTTGTTGATTTGTAGCTTCATTTAAACGTTGTCCCATTAGTACCTCAAACTCATGCGCATGCGGCGTAAGAATAGAAGCTTTCCCTTCAAAAAAATCTACTTCAGCAATCTGCTGTCTTGCTTCGTGTTCCTCCAATGCATAAAAAGCATCTGCATCGACTACAAAAGGTTTGTCAATTCGTGCAAAAACACGCTGTACAAATTCCATTGTTTCTTCATTTCTTCCCATTCCGCCACCGATAACTATCGCATCCGTACCTTCTGATAAAGTCTCAATTTCCCCCAAGTGATCGGGCGTAAAAAAATCCCCTTCCACGGGATAAGTTATTAAATCAGGAGAAAAAGAGACAATAATATTTGCTGCCCGGTGTGGAGCAACAACCGTAACCAAATCAACCCCCACTCGGTAAGCAGCCAAGGCGTTGAAAGCGGGAGATCCTGAATACATCATGGATCCACCAATAACCAAAAGATGGCCAAAATTACCTTTATGGGCAGCTGCTGAACGCTCAGGATAGATTTGCTCTAAAATATCTTCAGAAATTGTTCGACTGCTTAACTGTCTCATTACTTAGGAAAGGAAGTAGTGAACTTCAGTCTGCGCTTTCAAAAAACACGAGCTAAGCCCAGAACCACGTTGGGTTTAGAACAACGAGCTCGTTACTTCAACCCAAACTAATCGCGAATCTTCTCCGCCAATGTTTCCAATTCATCTTGCTCTGCCTCTGGACCGAGTTTAGTGGTTACATAACCTGGATATTTGTCAAAATAAACCCGGTCTTCGCTCCACATTTCCTGAAAGTTTTCGTCCAATCCGTGCAAAGGATAAAGTTTAATATGCGCGTGATTTATTCCCATTCCCTCCATCACCATCGCTGTTCTTTGCACATCCAACTTTTCATCGAGAAGCCTTGCCACTTTCCGAGCAGTTTCCATCATCCGTTCATAGACATCCTCCGCCACTCCAAATAAATAGGACGGGTAGTGCTCCTTTGTTACAAGAATTGTCATTCCGTAAACATTAGGATTTATATCCAAAAAAGCAAGGAATTCCTTGTCTTCGTAAATTTTATGCGCAGAGACTTCACCTTTTGCAATTTTACAGAAGATACAACTTTGTCCAGACATAAGTAGTCAGAAGTAAGTAGTAAGCATCAAACACAAGATAGCATGATTCAGCAACCTATAATAATGTACTCCTTTTTTTGCGTAAATTCGCGCTATCATTCGCGTTAATTAGCGTTCGTTTCACCCAGCTAGCCACCCTCCATCTACGAAAAGAGTCACACCATTTACAAAGTCAGCTTCCTCGGAAGCTAAATAGACCGCCGCAGCGCCAATATCTTCCGGCTTGCCGATTCTACCCACCGGAGTACGCTCAAGAAGATCTCTTTTCTGCTCATCATCAGAAAGCATATCTTGAGTCATTTCCGTAGCAATTATCCCTGGCCCTATAGCATTAACGCGGATACCTTTAGGGCCGAGTTCCAATGCCATAGTCTCGGTAACAGCTGTTACCCCGCCCTTAGAAGCAGTATAATGAGCAGTCTGGGGAAAGCCAACACCAACTTGCCCAGAGGCAATGGAAGCAATATTGATAATTCTCCCCCAACCATTTTTAGCCATCTCCTTTGCTGCCACTTGCGCACAGAGAAACTGCCCTTTAAGATTAACTTCCAAAACTTTATCCCACTCCTCCTCACTTATCTTCAAAAATTCTCGGAAGGGTGCAATTCCGGCATTATTCACCAAAATATCTAACTTACCAAATTCTCCCACTACTTTATCTACTAAAGAATGTACTTCCTCTTTTTTTGTAACATCGCATTTAAAAGCCACAGCACACTGACCTGTCTTTTCCACAATTTCTTGGCAAGTCTTTTCACAGTCTTCCAAATCAATATCAGAAACAACAACATCTGCACCAGCCTGGGCAAGAGTAAAAGCAATACCTTTACCAATACCACGACGGGCACCAGTAATAACAGCAGATTTACCAGAAAGATCAAACATATGTTCTCACCTCACTTTCCAAACAGGTTATTTTTAAAACAATTACGATATTTCTTCACCAATCAATTGGGCAAGTTCAACGAGACGACAAGCATAAGCCCATTCATTATCATACCAAGCTAAAAGTTTAACTAGATTGCCGCCTACCACTCTAGTAAAGGAAGAATCAAAAACCGCAGAATACGGATTACCAATAATATCTGAAGAAACTAACGGGTCCTCCGAATATTCAACAATACCGCGATACCGGGGCAAAGTTTCTGCATCTTCAAAAGCCTGATTAACTTTTTCTACTGTAACCCGTTCCTCTAAAAGGGCAGTAATATCTGATAATGAGCCGCAAGGGACAGGAACGCGAACAGCGATTCCATCAAACTTATCATCTATCTCGGGGACAACTTTCCCTGCTGCAACAGCAGACCCAGTAGTGGTAGGAATCGCATTAACTGCAGCAGCACGCGCTCTCCGCATATCTTTCCTACTCGGCCCATCAACCAAATTTTGTGTAGAGGTGTAAGCATGATTCGTAGTCATTAAAGATTTCGAAACCCCAAATTCATCATTAAGAATTTGCATAATAGGCGCAATACAGTTCGTTGTACAGGAGGCGTTAGAAACAACGTCAGAACTAGCAATCTTTAACTTATCTTCAGCTCCAGAAGTACCCAAAACAACGGTTAACCCCTCCCCTTTGCCATTAGCGGAAATAATAACCTTTCTTGCCCCCGCAGAAATGTGTTTACGAGCCTGTTCAAATTCAGTAAAAACCCCTGAGCATTCTAAAACAATATCCACACCCAACTCCCGCCAAGGTAATTCAGCAGGATCTTTTTCAGAAAGTAGACGAATTTTCTTTCTACCAGTTTTTAAAAAGTTATCTGCAGAAGAGGTTTCAGCAGTTATATCTTTATCTGCCACCCCGTAGACAGAATCGTACTTGAGCAAATTGGCAAGTTGTTCTCCCTCAACCAAATCATTAATCGCCACCACCTTTAAATTATCTGCGTTAATCCGTTCTGACCGCCTGCGGCGGTCTCCAAATCCGTGTAAATCCGCGGCTGCGGCAAATGCCGCCCGCCCTATTCTGCCAAAACCATTAATTGCAATTTTTGTCATTGGTTCTGTAAAAAGAGTAACATACAAAAAAATTCTTTAAAAGACTTTAAAAAGAGATAAGTTTACTTTCTGGTTGTGATCGAAAATCCAAGAATCTTTCAAGAATCTTTTAAGAAAGAAACTAGAGATTAGTAGAAAGTAGCTAGACCCTAAGGGTCCCTTTAAGGGTAGGAAGTGGGAAGTAGTAAGCATTAAGCATTAAGCATTAAGCACCAAATTACAAAAAGGGTTCGTATTTCGTATAACGGGTAACGAGCAGTCCGTTAACTAATTGAATAATTGAATGGGTTGTGTTGAACATCTTGAACGAGTGAGCGCAGCGAGCGATTGAACATTTTCGACATCTTCAACAAATTTAATAATTAAGTGAGTAGTACCATTCACAAATCACAAATAATCTAATCAGTTAATTATTTAATCAATTAATCAAGATTCATTTTCTGTCAGTTAATCAAATTTCATCTTTCGGCTGAAAGCTGATTTGTTATACTTATTTCTGCTATGAGTAAGATATTAAAAAAGCTCAATGATCAACAGAAAAAAGCTGTCCAAAAAACAGAAGGCCCTATGCTTATTGCTGCTGGTCCAGGCTCAGGAAAAACGCGCTGCCTCACACACAAAATAGCTTACCTAATCAAAGAAAAAGAAATTGGACCGGAGAAAATCATGGCCGTAACCTTCACCAACAAAGCCGCAGACGAGATGAAAACCCGCATCACCCACCTTTGTGGGCAAGAATCTGCCCCCTCTTGGCTAGGAACTTTTCACTCCTTATGTGCACGTATTCTACGTAACGATGGCGCGCAAGGGGACATATCAAAAAATTTTGTTATCTACGATACCACGGATTCTAAAAAATTAATTAAAAAAATATTGGATGCGCGAGGAATTTCTTCAAAAAAAACTAAACCGCGCGCAGTGCTGACAACCATTTCCAGCGCAAAAAACGAATTAATCGGACCCGAAGAATACCGCGGGTATGCGCGAGGATATTTCCAGCAACAGGTTGCCAGCATCTACCCTGATTACCAGAAAATGCTCAAAAATAATCAAGCATTGGATTTCGGCGATCTCATTTTCCGTACAGTTCAACTATTCCAAGAAAACAGCAAAATACGGAAAAAATGGCAAACACACTTTAACTATCTGCTAGTGGATGAATATCAAGACACCAATCACGCTCAATACACATTTGTTAAAATTTTAGCAGAAAAACACCGTAATCTACATGTAGTAGGGGATGTTTCACAAGCGATTTTTGGCTGGCGCGGAGCTGATTTCAGAAATATCTTAAACTTCCAAACAGATTGGCCGGACGCGCAAATCTACCGACTAGAAAAGAATTACCGTTCCACAAAAACAATAATTACCGCAGCAAAAAATGTAATTGAAAATAACCACACCCATATCTCGTTAGATTTATGGACGGATAACGAAAAAGGTTCCAAGATTAAGCTGTACGAAGCACAAAGCGAAAAAGATGAAGCTCAATACTTAACTAACAAAATCAAAAAGCAGACATTAAACGGACCGGAACGAGTTGCTGTTCTTTACAGAACTAATGCTCAGTCACGTGCCTTAGAAGAAACGTTTATCCACCAAGGAATCCCTTACCAACTTGTAGGAGGGGTGAAATTCTATGAACGCAAGGAAATTAAAGATATACTTTCTTATTTACGTATTATAGAAAATCCCCAGGATACCCTAAGCTTAGAAAGGATAATTAATGTCCCGCCACGAAGAGTAGGAAATGTAACACAACAAGAAATTCGAGAAACTGGCTGGAATTTAAAAGAAGTAGACAAACACTTTGAATTTAATTTACTAAAATTACTAGAGGATAAAGATAACTATACCCCATTGGAAATAATGGATAAAATTCTAGAACAAACAAAATATTTGGAATGGTTAGAAGATGGCTCTGAAGAAAACGAAGATCGTATTGAAAACGTAAAAGAGCTTCGCTCTGTCGCTTCCAAATTCCCGAACTTGGAAAGCTTCCTAGAAAGCGTCACCCTTATTGAAAGCGCTCGCCGCCCAGGAGGTACCTCAAATATGTTTATCCCCCAAACAGATTCCATGGCAGACAATGTCCCACCAGTAACTTTAATGACTCTACACGCGGCCAAAGGTTTAGAATTTCCCGTAGTCTTCATTGTTGGACTGGAAGAGGGGCTTTTCCCTCATTCTCGTTCTTTAACTGACACTACCGAATTGGAAGAAGAAAGAAGATTACTCTACGTAGGAATGACCCGCGCACAAAAAGAATTATACCTTACCTACGCCCAAAAGAGACTTTACTTTGGAAAAACATCTCACAACTTACCTTCACGATTTCTAAGTGAAATTCCAGAAAATCTAATCGACCTCAATAGAGGAAGTTACAATTTCTCTGCATAACGGCTTGTAACCCAGCCGACCGTCTCCTCATCAATCTGTACCTTATACCAACCAGCTTCCTCGTCTAACAACCGAAATTCATTTCCAGGATTAATTCTAGTAATTTCTGAATGTGCCGTTCCCGGACCAGAACGCACACGCAAAAAACCAACACTGGTAGACTTAATACGAACCTTTTGAGGGCCTACTTCTCCACCAGAAAGAGATACTAAAACCTCCTGAACTACTTCCGGCAAATCTTCTCCTTGCTTTCCTAGGTAACCAATTCGCACGTTTTCTTTTTCCGGCCTTTCTACTTCCTTACCACTGCTGTCCAAAAACCGTCCCTCCCTATCTAAATAAAGATCAACTATCTCCGCTTCCGGATGATTAGCGAACCAATAGGTTGCCGCCTGGGCCCAACGAGACGGGTCTTCCCAAAAATAAGAAGAGGACAAAGAAAGATCAACCACTGTAAACGCAATTTCCTCGCTTTCTTGCCCCCAAGAAGAGGGAGGAAAAGAGACAACCTCCTCAGGAACAGGCCTTCTCCTCAACTTCACCCAAGCATTTAACCGGTAACCTTCCTGTATCTGTACTCGCAAAGCTATACCTTCGTAATCTTTTTTCTGAACTCGCAATTCATAAATACCAGGAGCAAGTTCTCCTGCATACGGCGCTTCCCCCAGCAATTTTCCGTCAATCCAAATCTGGGCACCTTCTGGATCAGTAGTTACGGCTAGACGACTTTCCTCTGCTTGCTCCAGCCAAAAAATCTCCTCTTTCGAAAGCGCTTGGGAGGGCCCCATTCCTAAATTGACAGCGGTCAAGGCTCCAGGAGTAAGCCGCAACTGGGCAGACCAGCTAGCTACCTTCACTTCTTTATTTCCCGCCTCCAAATCCCTAGAAAAAAAAGGTGTATCGCCCAGCTCCTTACCATCTAAAACAACCAGTTTAGAATCATCTTCCAACACAACAGAAAGAGCTGCCGGATCGGGAGCCTGGTTTTTAGAAAATTGCCAGACGAGAAACCCGAAAACCAGCAAGAAAGGAAGAACCAAAGGGATGATTAGTTTTTTCATCTTCCCTGCCATCATCAACAAGATAGCACAGCAAGAAAAGCTTGACAACTATCACTCTCCTTGCTACTCTGATAATAGATAAAGAGTTATGTTTTCAGTGTTTTTTCAAAGTGTTCAATCTTCGTAATATAATTTTTATTTCGCAACAATACGCAATATCCATAATGTGTCTGCGTAGATTCGTGTTCTTAATTCGTGTTTATTCGCGTCTGCTCGAAAGGAGGTGAAAAATAGATGGCAATCGTTAAATTCGATCCTTTCTTCCGTTCATTCCCAACAGTGGCAGAAGATTGGGAATGGCCAGAGTTTGAAAGTAAACAAGGTCTAGATGTCTACGAAACGAACGAAGAAATGGTAGTAGAAGCACCAGTCCCCGGGATTAACAAGGAAGATCTGGACATCACGGTGGAGCAAGGTGTTGTGAGAATAAAAGGTGAAGCAAAGGAGGAAAAAGAGGAAGAAAAGGGTAAAAATTATTTCCGACAAGAATCACGGAAAAGCTTCTACTATACTACCACTCTACCTTCTCGCGGCGAATGGGATGAAGCAGAGGCGGAAATAGAAAACGGCGTAGTAAAAATCTCCATTCCCAAAAGCGAAGAAGAAAAGCCAAAAAAGATTGAAGTAAAGAGTAAGTAATCCAAATTAGCTAAAGAGTAAAAAACCCCGGATTAATTCCGGGGTTTTTGTTTTTTCTCTTTAATAGATAACTACAGCTAATATCTCTACAACCAATAAAGTAATCAACCGTAAGGATCATACCACATGCATATACAACTTAAACAAAAACCTTGAATATAAAAAAGATCACTATTTTATAAAAATTCTGCGTCTGTGAGGTCTTTTTAAACTGCCCGTAAAACTGCAAAAAATGTACGGAAGCGTGTACTAGTACACGCTACCAACAGAGAAAGATAAAATTTAAAAAAAAGAAAAAGGTGTCCCCAGGATTTTTCCCGAAGACACCTAAAGAAAATTAACAACTACAGAGGCACATACTCGAAAAAGGTCTCACATCGAAAACCAAAAAGCCAACAATTCTCGCACCGTATAACCTTACACACATCGTCGTCACCTAAGATCTCAACGGTCGTCTCAGTACCGTCAAGAAAAGTGGCATGAATGTAGCGACGTCCCCCCTGACGTGTATACGTCCAAGCGTCTCTGCACCAACGCTGGTACAGAGCATCATAGTAGACATAAATACCATCCTGGTTTTGTCCTGCCCAATACGTCAGCTGCTTCTCTCGAAAAACTCTAATCTGGAAACAGTCCTCGCACCCATCAGGAGTACGAAGATTGTATATCTTCCCATCCGGACAGGTATCACAACCTGCCGAAACAGAAAAACAAGAAAGTAAAAGAGCAAGAAACACTGCTACACTGATTCTCCACTTCATCACGCCCCCTTCACCAGCGTCGCTAAATTGCAATAAACATACCACAAAAACCTTTTATTTTCAACCTATATTATGTCAACCGCTAATTGATATGGTAAATTTATACGAATTAGAATAGCGAATAAATTACAAATACTTAAGGCATAAATCCTATTAAGCAACAAATCACCAACGAATAATACAGATAGGAAAAGAAAAAAACCGGAGTAAACGTCATAAATCACTTAATCAATATCACCCATTTGTTAACAATTGATGTTAAACTTACATTAATGAGCCTAAAAAAATATAAGGGAAAAAGAAACTTTGAAAAAACTAACGAACCCGAAATAAGCGGGCAGAAGGAAAGTAAAAACCGTTTTGTAGTTCAGGAACACAACGCTACAAACCTACATTATGACTTCCGTCTAGAATTACCGGAAAATATCTCCGGTGGAGAATTTGTCCTCAAAAGCTGGGCCGTCCCTAAAGGAGTGCCCCAAAAGAAGGGAGTCAAAAGACTTGCTATCCAAACAGAAGATCACCCTGTAAAATACATTAACTTTGAAGGGAAAATACCGAAAGGTGAATATGGAGCTGGGACTGTAGAAATTTGGGATAAAGGCGAATTTAAACTTTTTAAAAGAGAAGAGAATCTTTACGACTTTAAACTTGACGGAGAAAAACTTACAGGCAACTATGTCCTCATTCACCCAAAAAGCTTCGAAGAAAATAACTGGCTAATTTTTAAGAAATAAAAAACCGCCGTGCGGCGGTCAGTCTCATCTGCGCAAATCCGCTACCTTAATCAGCGAAAATCCTTCCCCTCTCACATGCCCATCATGCCACCGCCGCCACCCATACCACCCATTCCCATCCCACCGGCGCCTGCTGCCCCGCCTCCGTTACCAGATTCACTATTTTCCTCTTCTGGCTCATCACACACCAAAGCCTCAGTTGTCAAAATCATTAATGCCACAGAAGCAGCATTCTGTAAAGCTGTGCGCGTAACTTTAGCAGGATCAGCAACGCCACGCTCAAACATCTGGCCAAACTCCATAGCTAACACATCAAAACCATAATCGCCTTCCTCCTTTTCCACCTCTCTCAATACCCATCCAGAATCTTCTCCTGCGTTTTCGACAATCTTCCTCAGTGGTGCTTCCAAAGCATGATAAACAATCTTTGCTCCTAAGTTTTCCTCACCAACGCCTTCTATCTTATCTTCCAGAACTTTCCGCGCACGCAAAAGAGCAACTCCTCCACCAGGAACAATACCTTCCTCCAACGCAGCTCGAGTAGCATTTACCGCGTCCTCAACCCGATACTTACGCTCTTTCAACTCGGTTTCGGTAGCCGCTCCTACCATAAGAACTGCTACCCCACCAGCAAGCTTTGCTATACGCTCCTCGATCTTCTCGCGATCAAAATCAGAGGTACTTTCCTCAGCCTGGCGCTGAAGTTGTGCCACACGTGCTTTAAGTTCCTCTTCCGAACCTTTACCACCAACAATAGTGGTTTCATCCTTCGTAGAAATAACCCTGTCCGCCTCTCCCAAATCATCAACAGTCACCGACTCCAAGGCCCGGCCGGTTTCCTCAGAAATAAGCTCAGCACCGGTAAGAACTGCTAAGTCAGATAGTTGTTCCTTTTTTCGGTCACCAAACCCTGGGGCTTCCACAACCAAGACATTGAAAGTCCCTCGCAATTTGTTTACCACCAAAGTAGCCAAGGCTTCGCCTTCTACCTCATCCGCAATTATTACCAAATTCTTAGTAACTTTAACCAAATTTTCCAGCATTGGAAGAAGGTCATTAAGCGCGGAAATCTTTTTATCCGTCACTAAAAGGCGAGGCTCTTCAACCACAGCTTCCATCCGCTCTGAATCAGTTACAAAATAAGGAGAAGCATAGCCTTTATCAAGCTGCATACCTTCTGTATAATCCACCTCCAGCTCTAATCCACGCCCCTCTTCTACGGTTACCACACCATTGTCACCCACCTTTTCCAAAGCATCTGCAATCTTGCTACCAATAACCTCGTCCCCAGCCGCAATAGTTGCTACTTGGGCCTTTTCCTCTCGGGAAGAAACACTTTTAGCATTAGCTTTAAGCTCTTCAACAACGTCCTCTACCGCTTCGTGAATGCTACGACGAAGTACCATTGGGTTAGCACCAGCAGTTATGTTTTTCAAACCTTCGGAAACAATATTCTGCGCAAGAAGCACAGCAGTAGTAGTACCATCACCAGCAACATCGTTTGTCTTGGATGCTGCCTCTCTAGTCATACGCGCACCCATATCTTCTAATGCATTCTTAAGTTCGATATCCTTCGCCACGGTAACACCATCATGAGTTACACTCGGTGCACCCCATGACTTTCCCAGAGCAACATTGCGCCCACGCGGTCCCATAGTGGTAGTAACTGCGCGCGCCAACTTATCGACACCTTCTTTTAATTTTTTCCGCGCTTCTGCGGAGTAAACTATCTGTTTAGCCATAACAATTAATCTTCAAAAATAGCTAAAATATCTTCCTCACGAACAATCAGCAATTCACGTCCTTCTACCCGTACCTCATTGCCTCCCCACTTCTTAAACAAGACATGCATACCTTTTTCCACTTCCGGCTCAACCCTTTCACCATCCACTAACTTACCCGGCCCAACTGCCACAATTTTTCCCTCCTGCGGTTTCTCCTTAGCAGTATCAGGAAGAACAATACCAGAAGGAGTCTTCTCTTCTCGCTCCATTGGTTCTACTATTATATTGTCAGCAAGGGGACGGACATTCATTGGTAATCTGACCGTGATAAAAAAAGGACTTCTCAAGGTAACTTCCCTTATTGAAATCCACCAAAAATATTACAACGAAATTAACAATGTTGTCAAGAGGTTTAAATTAGTGCTAACATTCAATTGCTCGATTTTTCCCTTAAAAAGTAGCAGAAAGTAAAACAATGTCTGAAGAAAAACACAACACAGTAGACCTCTACACCGATGGGGGGTCCCGGGGCAATCCTGGCCCTGCAGGAATTGGTTACGTGATTAAAAACAAAAACGGTAAAATTATTGAGAAAAACGGAAAATTCATTGGAAAAGCTACCAATAACGAAGCGGAATACCAAGCACTAATTGCAGGGCTAAAAGCAGCAAAAAAATATACACCCAAAAAGCTAAACTGTTTCTCAGACAGCGCCCTTGTTGTCAATCAACTCAACGGTGAATTTAAAGTAAAAAAAGCACACCTCAAAAAATTGGTTTTCGAAGTACAATCGAAATTAGCTGAAATGCTGGGAACTACTGTGAAATTTCAACATATACCCCGTGAAGAAAATTCAGAAGCAGACGCATTACTAAACGAAGCACTAGATAATAAAGAAAAAGAAAATAGCAACCATTAACTGGCAATTAGTAGATAGTAGTTTGTATTTTGTTTAGAGAAGATTCTGTATTAACGAATCTGATTCAAATACTCTTTAAACAAAACCGCAAAGAAGGTTACCCCCAAAAAGAGAAAGGCTGCCACTAAGGCATTAAGAGCAGGTAAAGGATCTTGCTTTTCAACAACCGGCTCTTCATCCAAAGTCTGAACAGAAACAGCATCATCGCCATTTTCATTTAACGAATCCATCCGGGCAATCACTTCCGTAGCCAAAGAATTAACCACATTTTCTGCTTTCCAATTCTCTCCCCTTTCCCAACGCTGAGTAACCTTAACCGACACTAACTGCGGTGCAACCTTTTCAACAGAAACTTTCTTCTCCAACGTTTGTAAAGTATCTTGATCCCGGGGCATTTCCAACTCTCTTAAAACAGCTCTCAAAACATCTTTACTTTTCAACACACCAACTACTGTATCAGTATAGCGCTCTGCAGCCTGCTGTCCGTAATAACCATCATAGGTATAGTATTCTCCAGAAGGGTCCTGAACCTTACGCGTTATATATAAGTTGAGAAAAGCGTCAAAGCGAGGAGGGATTTGAAAAGTCACCACTACAACTACAACAGCTACTACAAGAGGAACCACTGTAAGAATTTTCCAATATTTTCGAACTATTTCTGTAAGCTCCAGTAGTGTCATTGATTTCGATTATAGCATTTCTTAAATCAGCTATCAGCTTTCCGCTATCCGATATCCCGACACCCGAGATACGAAATACGATATACCAAATACTCCATTCCACTAGCTTCCTGCTTTCTACTTCCTACTTTCTGCTTCCTACTAGTTATTGGTCATCAATCAGATGGTGCGTTATCAAGCAGATACACATCTGTGTAACGAGCACTCCAAAAACCTTGCGTAACATCTTTAAATCCTAAATCAACCGCGTTTCCTCTAATTGCACCCCCAATATCTTCTGCCTGACAGACACCATAACCAGGCACAAAAAATTTTGTGCCTAAAGGAATAACACGAGGATCAACAGCACAGACACCGTGCTTTACGCTTGTTCCTGTATAAGTTACTCCGTTACAACCACGGCAATTACCGTCATAAGAAGTTGCCCAAACATGTAACTTTGCCCAATAAGAACGACCCGTCCCGGGAACTTTTTTCCAATCTATCTTTTTTCCTCTTAGGATAACTTCGTCTTCCGGAGGATCAACTTTTTCCAAAACCAAATCCCTTTGAACAACCTCACCCTGCCACTTAAGAACCTTAAATCTTTGTATCCGCTGCCCATCCTTCCCCTCTTGCAAAACCTTTTCTTCCCCCCAAGACAACTCGTTACTTTCCTTAAACTGGGTGGAAAAAGGAACAGATTCAGTAACTTCCTCAAAGGTTTCTTTAAAACAGGAATCTGTCTCCATATCCAAAGCGTACCGCAACACAGGCAACTCACTGGAGGAAAAAGAGGACAAATGGCTTTCTTTATCAGAAGAAAAAGTTGCACTAGCCGAGCTAAAAAACCCACAAATAGCTAAGAAAAAAGGTATAG
>JBMCWH010000010.1:0-21356 GCA_048621635.1 Patescibacteria group bacterium | reverse complement strand
CCCCGATACCAGAACTCGCGAATACGCTCCTTCGGTACGGGGTTTAATTGTTACTAGAACTCATGAGTACATTCGTTAAGTAACAATTAAAAAAATAACCCCTTTAAGGATCTTAGCTAATTGTTCTGCTAAAATCCCCAAAGGGGTTTATGTACAATGATTCCGAATCTCCAGCTATTCCAACGCTTTTCCCAAAGCGGAGACAATGTCAGCATTGGTAGCTACGCTTTTCTCCAGTACCGCAACTGCCTGCTCCGCAATTTCTCCCGAAATATTTTCCACTGTTTCAGGGACACGCGTCAAAATAACAAACGGAACTCCGAACCTCACACAATTCTCACAAAAAACACGGGATTTGGCCCCATAAATTGGATGTTCAGCACCATCCCAAATTGTACCCCAAAAAGTAAGAACCATATCCGGCACAGCCCCAACTTCCTCCCAACGCATATCTGCTTCTACCAAACGCACATCACAACCTGCAGACCTCAAAATCATCTCTAAACATTCCGCAACACGCTTATCGCTTTCCCTCACCAAGACCAACGGCACTTTCTTTTCTTTCATAGCTTTCTTTCTCCCTTCATCTATATCATCTCTCGCAAATGATGCTCGCACACCTCACTGTCCAAACCCAACTTAGATAACCAAGAAGCTAACGGTTGGCCAACACACCAAGGACAAATTGAACCAGAGGTAGATGGGTATACCACCCGCACAAAAACATCAGCAAAAGACACAAGCAATACTAATCTCTTCCACCAATTATCTTCCAAAAACAAAACACAGACCATTACACCAGCAACCATGACTCTAAAAAGTGCAAATATATAGGATATTCTTTCCCGCCCAGTAAAAACTGGCTCTTCATCAACATTTTGATTCACCACACCCCCCTTCCCTTTTCACTCAATTGCCTTTCTCCTCTTCCTATTTTACAACTTTTCACGTCCAATAGCAAAAAATTATCAAACTTGCGCGACAACCCCTAGCAATTTCTAAAGGTTAGAAATCATAAATAACCCACACAATCAAAAAAAAGCCCCCTGAAAAATAACGGTTAATAAACCGAAAATTTTTCAAGGGGCACCGAAAAAGCTGAAAACTCTCTTTACTTATCATAACACTCACGAACAACATCTTCCGCAGGCTTACCTAAAAAAACGAAACTATCGTCCTGCAACGGGTCACTTGGTGGGTATAATGTAACGTGCCACCAATAAATACCACGAACAATTCCTCGCAAACTCTCACAAGATGCTTTGTAGTAAGTCTCTTGATTCGCAAGATTTAACTCTCCTTCCTTATCCCATAACCAAGGTTTTTTGTGGGAACCAAGTTGGGAAGTTGTTCCTAACTCTGTTAAGACTATTGGCTTACCTAATCTCTCTTGAAGGTCTTTAAGTTGCATAGCGTAGGGCTCCCAGGCAAAAAGCATTTGGTCCAAATCCGCATTGTAGTGTGCTTTTTCTAAAGGGAAAAAAGCATCGACACCAACAAAATCCAAAGAATCCCAAAATTGAACGCTACTTGATATCTCTGTAGCAGGTATCCCCCAATTAGAAGAGTACGTCAGTTTACCTGTATAAACATTACGCACTTGTCCAATAATCCGTTCCCACCTTTTCGTCTCTCCTTCCAAAGAAGTAAACTCTGCTCCAATACAAAAAAGCTCAACATTTGCATGCTCAGCCAATTTTGCATAGCTCTGAATTAAGGAACCATAACTTCTAAACCAAGCCTCCTTATCAATCGGACTAATACTCCCTCGCCACTCATTATCTGATTCAAAACTAGCTTCATCCATAAGCGGGCGCAACATAACTGCTAAGCCTCTTTTATGAGCTTCATAAACAAACAGCTCAATGTTTCTATCAGAAAGAGTCTGATCTCCTTTAAACACTTCTACAGATCTCCAATTTTCCTGGAAAATGGGAAATACCAAACTCACGCAGGTCACGTTTAAGCTCACAAGCCGATCCAAAACAACCTGTGTCTGTTGGACAAAATCTGAACTGTTTCCATAAACAAGAACAGAAACACCGGCCTGAAATTCACCATAATCCCACGGGTCCTTAACTTGTACCACAGTTGCGGTAGGTGAAGGAATCAAAGTGGGAGTGGGCAACGGTGTAAGAAACCCAGTCGCCAAATTTTCCTCAACAGACTGTTTTGGTTCAGGTGTCGATGTCTTATCCTTTCTGGAAGGCGCTATTGAAGGATCAGGTACCTCCCCCGGATCATCACTCGCAAGATCTTTAAATTCAAGAGCGCGACCATCCACCAAAACGAACAAAGCAATCAAAATTACCAAAAAAACAAAAGCTAAAAACAACAGCTCATTAACCCCCATCACAAGACCTCCCAAATCCTAACTATCTGGAAACCTGCTCCGGACTGGTGCAGAAACAAGATAATGTTTCGTCTTCTCCCAATAATGCGGGTTATGTACCAATTGGATAACTGCTTTCCAAGCCGCAAAACTCATTAAGCACCAATACACAGGAGAAAGAAAGGCCCATTTAACATTGGCATACATCTCGCGAACCATACACCCTGTCATAATATAATAGACAAACAGAAAATTGCCTATTACCATGTTAATTAAGGCCAGAGCAAAGACGGGTGGAGGATAAAGAAGCTCTATAAACCCCCATCCAGTCACCGCGTAAACAATAGTGGTTGCCCACAAAATAGGGTTCACAAGAAGAGTTAGCGGTGTCCCTAGAACTATAACTTGGAAAGCAATAAAATTAACCAAACCCAAATCATTCAAGAGACTAAGCGGTTTACGCATATGAACAAGGTAGGTTTGAATATAACCCTTCACCCACCTTGACCGTTGTCTTATCCAATTCCAAAGCCTAGAGTTGGCTTCCTCCAAAGTCACTGCATCCATTAAAACAACCCTACCACCACAGCGTGCTATCCACATACCAAGATCAATATCTTCCGTAACATTATGAGAATCCGAACCACCAATCTTTCTAAGATCATCCGTCTGAAAATGGTTGGAGGTACCTCCTAATGGAACAGGTAAACCCAACTTACCAAGTCCGGGCAAAACTAAGCTAAAATAGTTGACATATTCTGCGGAAAACAGACGGGTCAACCAATTAGTCTCAGGATTAAAATACTCCAACCGGGCCTGAACACACATGACGTCATCATCTACTTGAGAAAATGCGAGAACAGCTTTCTTCAGCTCATCAGAGTCAGGCACATCCTCCGCATCAAAGATGACAACTAACTCCCCTCTAGCTCTCTGCAAACCGTAATTACAGGCTCTGGGTTTTGTCTGGGGATAGCCTTTTGGCACAATCACCATCTCAAAAAAAGTGGGCAAATCCATCCCCTTTGCAGCTCGAATCGTTTCAGAATCACATTCCTCCAACAAAAGCAAAATTTGCAATTTCTGTACTGGATAATCCAGACCACTCAAACTGCACACTAACTGCTCTAGGACCTCAGACTCTTTGTACAAAGGAACCAAGATAGTGTATGTAGGCAAAGCTGTTCCATCCAACCCCGCTACCGCACCTTCCTCGAAGGTAACAAGACCCGAAGAAAGTGAATGATAAGTAAGCGCGGACTTAAAAGCAACTACCAGAAAATAAAACACGGTAATCGTTGCAAAGGCGCCCACTAGAAACTGCAACCAACCTAACCAAACAAAACAGGCAACGATCAAAAGCGTAACTACAATGGCAAGTTTCTGCCAAAGAGAAAAGGTAACTTCCGCAGTAACACTCTTAGAACCCAACTCATTTACTAATGTTGCTTGGCTCATGACTAACCTCACTTACACCTTCATTTAACTTGTAGAATTCAGTAGTCCTAGATGAAGTCGAAATCCTATATACACAGTCAAAGGCACCTTTCAAAATATCTGTCCCATGCAATGCCTTCCAAACCTTATCGGGTCCGTCCGGCCATTTGCTCATAACTATCCAACGAGCATGTTTTTCTGGATCTGTTAATGCTTCCTCCCAATACCCTCGATCTCCCTCGTATATAAAAGAATCAATCGGTATACTAGACCAGAAAACAAGAGGTTCATGCTCCTTATTCTCCACAAGTGTTAACCCATAATCGTAATTTTCCCGCAGCCATAGACCCCCTTCCATCTTAGAAACTCCGTCAGGACCAATACCAGTTACAGCCGATTCATTAAGAGTAACTATATTTCCATTCCTAACCATAAAAAAACTATTAACCAAAAGAACCAGAACAACCAAAATCTGCAACCATCTATTCCGGAGCAAAAACGCAATAAATATAGCTACTGCTGGAACCATCAGCAAGCCATAGCGAATGCAATACATGCCCCCATTCCCTAAACCGGGCAATTTCTGTTCCACTTGCCCGCTGTAAAGTGAATACACAAAGAACGGGAACGGGAAAAACAAGACCAGTAAACACAAACTATTTATCTTAAGGCGGTTAGTAAATGCGAAATAAATCACACCTAACAGACTCATAGCCAAAGCTATACTCCCAACAATCATCCGCGTAGCCTTCCAATAAGAAAGCAAAGCCAGACGAAAATCGCCAGTCAACTCGGAATCTACAGTGAAGCTCAGATTACTATACTCGCCCCGATGAAAGAACAGAAAGTCACCCAATATAGTTTGTTCCCAGATCAACCAAAGCAAAATACCCAATCCAGCTAAAGAACCAAAATAAATGAGGTAAGCCTGAACTTTCTCCGCAAAAAAACCTTTTCGGACACATACGTAAAGAACCATAAGCAAAGAAAGAAGAAACAGAGCCCAGCCCTCGTACCGCGTCAAGGTAGCAGAAGCAATCATCGCAGCTGCTAACACAAGACAAAGCAAATCATCAGCGTTCTTCCCCCACTTACTCAGATAATAGACCGCTGCTACCATAAAAAACAGAAAGACCATCTCAGTCATCGGAATAGCCTGCATATATAAGACGTTAGGATTACCGCAAAAAACCACGGCCGCAAACAACCCAACCCGGCCATCTCCCACCGTCAGACTGGTAAGTTTATAAATAAAAACTGCAGTCAAGACGAAGGAAATCATCGAAAGAAAACTTCCGGCCAACCCAGTCCTAAACAAAAAGTCACTCCAAACAAAGGGGAGCATCAATATATGCGGTAAAGGTAACCAATACCCACCCAAGTGAGCTAACCCTGGTGTCAAACCATCTAACACTCGCTTAGCTATCAGAAGATGGGCAATAGCGTCTGAGTTCAAGAGAGTTAAGTCATTACTATAAAAGTAAGCAAAACTCGCAAAGGACAAAAACCCAGCAAAAATGACAACTACAAACAAATAGCCATCTTCTCGAAAAAAATCCGACACCCACTCCATAAATCCTTCCCCTCTTCTCTCACCACCATTCTGGTCATCTAAAGACAAAGGCTCCCAAACATTCCTGAATCTCTCCCGATCCCGGCAACGGTTCACATTTCCCTCCTATCAAATCAATTTAATTTTTAAAGTGCACTCTAAACAAAATCCAATTCTAAACCTTAAAATATACTCTTATAGTATACCTTACTCAAACCATTAATGTCAAAAAAAACTTACCAACAAAGAAGATCGCTAAATTAAATTATATGAAGTAAAACCCTATAGAACTTAAAAGGCAAGCCTATTAAACCTTGAAAGTTTAATTTTCTTTTTAAAAAATGCAACGTGCAACATGTTGCACGTTATAATTATCCACATAGAATCAATTTACTCATTAAGTTGTTTACCAACAGCCGTTTCTAACAAAATACACGATGTTATTTAGGAATTAGATTTGGGGGATTTTGCTAAAAGAAGGAAGCGGAGAAAAAAGCCGAGATTCTTAACCTTCAAGGTTTGGAAAGGTTTGGAATTTCTGTGCTTAATGTTGCGCCAATAGAAAATATAGCTACGCAAAATAGAAATTCAATCCACATTTACCAATTCGCTGATCACGATCAGGCGGCGGTGGGTAGTGCCGGGAGGCCAGCAGGTCATGAGAGTTGCAGTTTTTTTACCACCGCGATTTCCTAAATACTTTACTGCATCTGCAGCTACAATTTTCTTTTCCGTCACTTTGTATTCAAAAACTTCACCCGCGTAAATTAAATAAAACTTATCTTCTGCTTCCAGTTTATGCAGTAGATAGAAGATAGAGTTAAAGCGCCTTGCTTCGTAGAAATTTACAGAAGAATGGGAAAAGATAAATACATTACCAAATTGCCCGGGGAGCTTTGTCCCCTCAGCGTGCGCAACTCCTTTGGTTAAAGCCCTTTGGTATTCTTTCGGGTCCTGGTAATCAACATCTTTCACTACACTTGCGTTAGCGTTAATTTTGGGAATAACAATCCCAAATTCCTTATCCACTGGTTCTATTTTTTTCTTACCTTCTTTTACGACAGTGTCAGAGCCTTCAGGACTCTCCTCAACAACTACCTCAACGTCTCCGCCCGAAGAACTGCGAAAAAGATACCGTGC
This sequence comes from Patescibacteria group bacterium, assembly GCA_048621635.1. Classification (GTDB taxonomy): domain Bacteria; phylum Patescibacteriota; class WWE3; order JAUXAW01; family JAYEID01; genus JBMCWH01. The sequence goes on along the minus strand of JBMCWH010000010.1, from coordinate 14,895 downwards.
TTCTTGAATTAAAACGGGGTAAAAGAAAATAACAGCCAAACCCAAAGAAATTGCAATGAGGGTAAACCCGATGCGGATAAAAATTGAAGGATCGATTAACGCAATTTTCATAATAAAGTGTCAACAAATCAGAGAGCCAAAATCATTATTACAAATCAAAAACAAAAGGAAATGCAAATTCTACTCTGTCTTCAAATTCACCCTCATCGCCGGAATACTGCTTCAAAATCTCAATTATTACTGACTCGTGTGTAATTACAAGAACATTTTCTCTTTTTCTTTGCAGTTCTTCCCAAAAAGATATAACCCTCTCATTAAACTCTTGGAATGTTTCCCCATTTCCACCAAAACGCATCGTGCGCTGCCCTAAGCTGGCATTCTTGAAAAATTCTTTAATCTTTGTCGAGACTTCCGCTACATCACTCTGATTGCATTTACCATAATCAAATTCTCTGATTCGATTTTCCAGAATCAAAGGAATGTCAAAATCTAAATATTCAAAAGTTTGAACCGTTCTTTTAAATGGAGAACAATAGCACTTTGACAAAGCAATCGCGCCAAACTTCTCCCTAACATTTTTTACTTGATTAATACCTTGTTGAGTGAGGGACGCCCCTGGTAAGGTAGAATCAATTATTTGTTTAACATTAGCTTCACTCTGCCCATGTCTCAAAAATATTGCTTTCATCCTTTTTCTTTCAAAACTTTAGGAGCATAAAAATAATAACATTTAATACCCCCCAACATAACAGCAAATCTTCTACTAAAGGCTATCAAAGGAAATAAAAGATATTTTTTCAGAAATCCATAGCTTCTAGGAACAGTTGGGATTAGTCCAATTGAAAACGTAACAATATCTTTAATTTGCCTTAAAATATTAAGCGGTGTTGGGAACCTCACCCCCATTACCATAGGGTTCCTACCCCTATACACAAAATGAAACATATCCCAAAAGCCGTAGTTAAATTGCTGTTTTAAAAAAGAAACCAAATTAGATCTATGAAGGTGTTCGACAACAGCGGAAGGAACGTATAACATTCTATCTGAATAACCAGCCTCAGTTAACCGGTAAGTTAAATCCAAATCTTCTCCTCCCGCCTTGCGAAATTTTGTATCAAACTTACCCACACAATCTAAAACCTTTTTAGAGAATGCTGCATTGGCTGTAATTATAATTATTATATCTCCATTACTATCCCTAACGGGTTCTCTCAAAGCCTTCCTAAAATCAGAAAAGTCAGAAAAAATATTAAAATCCTTGTAAGTTAGAGTCTTCCCACCAGTTGCAACAGCTTGATTCTCAAGTATAGGGGTAGTTATAATCTTTAACCACCCACGGTGCGGAACACAGTCCCAATCAAGAAAAGCTACAACATCTGTCTTTGCCAAATCCAAGCCAGTGTTCCTAGCTCCTGCGGCACCCTTGTTTTCCTGCCTGATTATTTTTATCCTCGGGAAAATATCTTGCAAATCATTTGTATAATTCATAACGGGATTTTGCGACCCATCATCAACAAGAATCATATCTTTGATTATATCAGCGTCGTCTTTTACTAAGGATTTTAAACTTTTTGCTAAGAATTCTATATTGGGGTTGTAAAGAGGGTAAATTACAGTTACCCGTTCCTTTTTAGAAGCCATAAGTTACCCTGGAATTTTATAGGCAGAGAAAAAAAAATACTCCGATATGGTTCGGGATTGACACGTACAGTAAGGTTAACATTTTACTCTTTTCAGAACTACTGTTTTAATAAGACTTAGCGAAAATTACTTTTGTGTCTGTCGGTTCTCCTGAAAATATGCATTTTCCAGACTCTGTTTGCTCCAAAGGAATACACCTCACAGTTGCCTTTGTCTCTTCCTTTATCTTCTCCTCGGCTTCTACAGTTTCCTTGAAAAAAGCAGAAACAAAATTGTTTTCGCTTATTTCCTCTTTAAATCTCTCCCAAGTATGCACTTCTTTCGTTCTTTCATTTCTGAAATTCAAAGCCTTCTGATATAAACTTTCCTGAACATCTTGTAACTCATCTGCAATTTCGTTAGACATCTTTTCATACACTACTGTTCTTTTTTTACCAGAGTCCCGCCTGGCAAGAGTTAATGTATCCTCAGCAACCTCTCTAGGGCCAAGCTCAATTCTTAAAGGTACGCCTTTTCTTTCCCACTTATAAAATTTTTCACCGGCGTGTTCATCAGACAAATCTAACTCTACCCTGAATTCTTCCTTTAACTTTTCATACATATCTTTTGCTTTGTTGACTACTGTATTTTTGTCATCATCACTCGGCCAAATAGGAGTAATTACAACCTCAATAGGAGCTACTTTCGGTGGTAATACCAAACCAACGTCATCACTATGAACCATAATAAGTGCTCCTATCACCCTTGTACTCATCCCCCAACTGGTTTGGTGACAATACCTAAGTTCGCCTTCCTCGTCTGTGAACTGTATACCAAACGGTTTAGCAAAATTTTGGCCAAGGTTATGAGAAGTTGCGACCTGCAGTGCATTGCCATCCTGCATCATTGCTTCCAAAGTATAGGTTTCTTTAGCACCAGCAAATTTTTCGGACTCCGTTTTCAATCCAGCGATTGTTGGAATTGCCAAAAATTCTCTAGCAAAATTCTGATAAACTTTCAACATCATTTTTGTTCTTTTCATAGCTTCCTTAGCTGAAGAATGCACAGTGTGCCCCTCCTGCCACAAAAACTCCGTAGTTCTCAAAAATAATCTCGGCCTCATTTCCCACCTAACAACATTAGCCCACTGGTTAAGTAAAAGTGGTAAATCATTGTAGGACTGTATCCAATTTGAAACAGCTCTGTAAATAATTGTTTCGGAAGTAGGTCTGACAATTAATGCTTCTTTCAGTCGTTTCCCACCGGCATAGGTAACAGCCGCAACTTCCGGAGAGAATCCCTCTACATGCTCTTCTTCTTTGTTAAGCAGTCTTTCTGGAATAAGAAGAGGGAAATATGCATTTTTTACACTAGTCTCTTTAATCCGCCTGCCCAGCTCATTCTTTATAAACTCCCAGATAGCGTAACCGTGTGGCTTAATAACAATAGAACCTTTACTAGCGCCGTGTTCAGCTAGATCAGCACTTCTAATTATATCCAAATACCAACGTGAAAAATTTTCCTTTCTGCTGGTTATACCTTTTTCGTTATTTTTTTTCATAGTCGAAATCTTTCTCCTGGCTCAAAATAAAATAAATCAGGTTCACTCTCTTTCAACACTAATATTTTGCTATATCCTATTACTTCCGCGATGCCGTCCTCCAAAACAACTCCACTATTTTCGGGCATAGCAATTACCGGAGTCCTATTTTCTTTACTAAATTGTACAACTTGCGAAATTTTGTTATCAGTTAGATGACAGTATATCGAATAACTCCCAACTAAATCTAGTCCTTCTTCTCCCACCCTGGCAACATCATTTTCTTCTTCGAAAGTCGAAATATTTCTTCCGAATACTATTCCTCCTGAACTACCACCATACAATGATCCCGGACCTTCTAAATAACTATCTAAAATTTCGTCGATAGCATATTCAAGAAAAGCCTTCATTAATTTATAAGTATTAAGAGCTCCTCCAATATATATGGCACCATACTCAACCACATTTACCCGGTCCAAATTCTCTAAATTTATCCACATAGAGATTTTTAACTCTTCTTTGCTATGCGCCGCAAGTGTTTCCGATAACCACTCAAAACAACCATCGTAACCGGCAATACTACGCTCCAATCCCACGGGAATATACAAGATATTATTGTTCCTCAGTGACCTAACAAATTCACGGTCCAACAAGTAACTGTCTTTTGCGTGGCCTCCGCCGGAAATAAAAATTCTAGACATTTTTATATCAAATACATCTATTTCCTAAATTTCAATACAAAATACAATCCTCATCTATAATTGGTTGGGTCAACTCCGGAATGCTTTTAAGTCTATTTTCCACATAATTTTTTAATTTGGGAGCTTCGTCGAATCCATAGGGCACTCTTACCAAAACGATCCAAGGATCAACTAAATCCCGGCCACTCTGACTGGCCAAAAATATCTCGACGGGAATTCCAAATTCACCGTTAACATCATTAGCAATCTTTTCAGCAGCAACGTAATATAACTTGCCAACATGATAAACAGGATTCTTACCGCAAGCGCCTTCCATACTCAACGGCTTCATCACAGGAATAACCCCACCTACTCTATTTCCCCTACCGACCAAGCCCTCATCGCCGCTTTCAATAGAAGACCCGATGGCAGTCAAGTATAACTCCATAGTTTGGAGATTATCTCTAGTATTAATATTTAGATCCAGATCTTTTACATTATTTTTTTCAGCAATATTAAAAATTTCCTTTCTCGCTTTTTTTAAGTTTTTCTTATATTCCACAGCATTCTCAACAAAATTTGCTATTTGGGGAATACAAATCGTAATCATATACTTTTTATGGTTTCTAAAACCCAGAATTTTTATATCCGAGCCGATCCAAGAATTGTATTCTTTGAAAGATTCTGAATTCAGTCTGCGTTCGATATCCAAAACTAAATTTTCTAAATCTGTGCGGGGAGCATAGCCAACACCCAATGAGGTATCATTGGACAATAAATTAGATAATTCTTGTATATCCGCAAAATTTCGGGGACAAAACCAATATTTCCTAGTTCCTGATTTTCCACTTTCATCTTCCGTTTCTCCCGGACTGCTTTGGGAACTAACATTGTATCGAATATCCAAATCTTTATCTACGGAAATCATCGGTAGCTTTTGAATAAAAAATTCTTCCGTCCATTTTGTCAGAAGTTCCTCGACAGGGATTCTTTCATTTCCAAAACAAATGGAAACTCGCCCGTTCAAAAGAATTCTTATGGGATCCGTCAAATAACCCTCCCCAAAAGAAACGTAGGAAGATCCTCCTAGCAAACCAACTTTATCAAAATTGTGATGCAAGATAGCACCATATTTTTCTAAGGTATAACGCGAATAATTTGAAGATAATCTTTCAGCTAGAGCATCCGAAAGAGTATCTGGATGACCCGCTCCTTTCCTTTCTACAAACTCAACGAATTCATCTTTAAAATTTTTGTGACATAAGAATATATTAGACATTTCGTCAATTTTACCTAACACATCTGGAAAAACAAAAAAACTCGTAAAACGAGTCTAATAAATAATCCATGGGATAACCTTACAATCAATCTGTATTCCGAAAAAGGCTTAAATCGTGAGCATCTTTTCCCCGAATACCATAGTCGGGCATTTTAGCGACCTCTTTTTTCAACCACAAAATATCTCTATAGTCTAAAACATTTACCTCCTTACCTTCCCACACGTCTTTTTTTATTTTTTCTTGCCATGTAGCACCAACCCAATCTTTTCTTTCGCCGCTTTCTGCACTAGATATTTGTCCATCATTATGAATTTTCACACCGTACATATCAACATAAAAACTACCACGGGGACTGTGGGCCTCAAAAGCCTTTGTTCTATCCCGCATTTCATCATTATACGAAATTTTAAAGTTTTTCTTTTTAAACCAACTCTTCCACCAACTAATATCCACCTCCATAGGATGTAAATCTAAATCAGCGTGGCTTCTAGTTAGTTCTCCAGTCTGAATATCCAAAGCAAAACCTCCAGACACAAAAAAATCCCTACCGTGAATTTCCGCTACTTCAATAATTTCCAAAAGAAGGTTACTTAAATCTCTCGTTTTTTTATCAATCTCCATGGTGGGATTATATAATCAAACAAAAATCTCGTCAAAATTAGCCTGAATGCATAAATAAAATGAAAACAAGTATAGTACCAGGAACGAATATTTTTGTCATAAATTTAAGCCTATACAGCTGTTTTTGAAAATCAAGATGGGCAAAATAAAGAAAAGAGAAGATAATAGCAATTCTGCGATTTGAAACTTTCCAGTACTCTGAGGTTATCCGATTTATTTATTTTCCATAAACCGTTTTGCAAGATAACCTACCCCAAGAGCTCCTAAAACAAGCAAAATCCAGCCGCCGCGGGATAAGAAATTGCTAAAAGCTCCCCGGCCACCAATTTGCTCTGCTTTTTCCTGTTCTTCCTGTTCTTCCTGTTCTTCCTCTACTTCCACACCCGCAACTTCTCCTTCCTCTTCCTCTTCTTCTCTCGCTTCCTCGTCGTCCACCGCTTCTTCCTCAACCGTACTCTCCTCAACAACTACATCTTCATCTTCCCCCTCCACCGCCGAGCTGACAACCTGGGACTCTTCCACCGCCACAACTTCTGCACCGGCAACCTCTTCCTCGCCTTCCTCCTCCACAGTAACTGTTACCTCTTTTTCTATCTCTTCCGCCACTGCACCCGAACGGTTCCCTGCCTCATCATAGGCAATCACAGCATAATAATAGGTGTCGTCGCAGTCCGGCCGCGATGCCGAAAACTCTACCTTTTCCCCCGGCTCCACCGCAATGTTTCTTATTTCCGTATCGAAGTTTGCTTCAAACTCCGTGTCTTCTGATCTATAAACTCTTATCCTGCTTGTATCTCCATCATCCCCCACCTTAATTTCAATCAGATCCTGGCACCCCTCGCTTTCTTTTTCTATATATTCTGGATCATCGGGATCGTTTGGATCATATTCCAACTGAACCTCTTCGCTTGAGGCAGTATCACCATCCGCTGTTGCCTCTACATAAAAATTGTAAGTTCCCGCAGTACTCAACACATCCGAGCTAACCTGACAGTACCCAGAATCGCCCCCCGCATCCAAATTCCTAGAATCAAACTCACTGAAACCCAAAACTCCAGGCTTGCTTTGAAAGCATCTTACTGTAATTTCTCTATCCTGAGTGTCTAAAGCAACAAAATTAAGCTTACGTGAATCCCTGCTGGTGGGCGACTCTGGTTCCTGTAAGCGGACAACAACACTTTGAGCGTGAGCCACAGAAGGGGTCATAAGAAAAACCAATCCAAAGATTATAACTCCCAAAACCTTTTTGCTCTTTACCACTCCCAACAAAACAAAGAACACTCCCAACCCAAACATTCCCAAAACAATCTTGACCCAAATGTTATCTGCACCGGTGGCCGGCAACCCAGTTGCAGCACCAAGAACTTCAGTTTCTTCTTCGTCCACTTCCACATCCGCATCGGGACTTTCTTCCTCCAGCGCAACCTCCACATCCGTTCCGACAAAATAACCAGAATCTTCATTTGCTAAAACGTCCGCTGATTCGGGGTCGTCCTTGGCATCACCTACTGCCCACGCAATATCAGGGTAAATTCCGGACTCCTGATCCTCAGAAATATCCGCAACGTACGTTAAAGTAACCGTTTCATTTGCTGACATATCCCCCAACTGCCAAGTGCCGGGTGATTCATAATCGGGTTCTAAAGTTACACCCAACACAGCTAAGTCATCTCGCAAAGTTGATGTCGCGGTCCAGGACCCACTCCGGTAGTAAAATCCTCCCGGAGATAGATCAATAACCACAACGTTAAAAACAGGATAATCAGGGGCAGTAACAGTAATTGTGTAAACCACGGAATCCCCAGGGCTTTGAGTAACGCCCAATTCACTATTGGTTTTCTCAATGTATAAAACAGGTTCTGAAGGCTTTTCCGCACACTGGAACGTCCAATCAAAATCAAACTCAAGATTAGAATTTTGAAATTCATTTCCTGCGCTTTCATCGAGCCTTACTCTCCAATCAAAAACCTCCTGTACACCTTCAGAAATCTCACCCAAATACAGAGGAGTACTACTAAAAAGATTCGCAAATCTAACCTCCCCAGTTGAATCAGTATCACTTGAAAACTCCGTAAATAATTCCTCTGAAAATTTAACTCCAGTCTCAGCTTCCGTATCTTGGGTTACTGAAAAACTATCAATTGTAAAGTAACAAGTCTCCTCTCTGTTGTTAGTAACTTGAATTTGTCTAGTAAACTCATCGCCCGGTTTTAAATCATTCTCAGGAAAAGAAGAATCAGAAAACACAGGAGCAGTATCCACAGGAGAAACTTCACATTCCGTAGCCGGGTCGGGATCACATGTAATTTCCAAATCATATACAGGCTGAGCAGAAACTGTCCTGGTAGTCACCAAAAAAAGAAAACCTGTAAAAATTGTACTTATTAAAATTTTACCAAAAAAAGATTTTTTAATCATTTGAATTTTCTGATTTGGGCGTGCCGTAATCATCGCCCTCCTCGTCCCAATAAATAGTATCGTTGTAATCTTCGCCTTCACAGGTATGCCAATTGTCTTCATCCGTACCATCCCCTGGATCAGTGTCCCTCTCCATAGATCTATAAGGACCCTGAGAATTCCATTCACCATCAACCCAGCCCTTATCTTGCCCTTTTTCAGGTTCTGGTGTTTTATCAATCTCCTCCCCCAGCGCCGACTTCAATATAAGCTGCTCCCCCGTCTGATGTTGCAACAACAGCAAATTGTCCACCAAATCTGCACTTATGTCGTCATTAATTGCTGCAAAATTACTAGAGCCCTCGGAATGATCTGTTTCAAAATGTGATATCAAATAATAGCTATCTGCCTCTAAGGTTCCTGACAAATCAATAGAATGGAAAGATGGGCCTGAACCATAAAGTTCCCATCCATCTAAATCAATATCACTGCTTGTCATGTTACGCAACTCTATCCAAAAATCGTTTTGGTGTGCGGAAGAGCCACTCCACATTATCTCGTTTATCACTACATCTCCCTCTTCCGCGCCGCAAGATAATATCTCGAGCCGCACATAATCCCAAAGAGTACCATCACCCATAAGCTGGCGCATATTCAACTTGTTATAACCATGATCCAAGACAAACTCAAATTCATCTTCAAATCTTTCCATATCTTCCCACCAACCAGAAACCGTCTCACCTTCTCTTTCCGGCGTAGTTCCAACACTATCCCCATCTAAAAACACCTCTTTCTTCTCGGTCCCAGATGCGCCCGGACTCCACCCAATGGTTATTTTCACAAGAGATTTTTCGTATGGATTAAAGAAATCAATATCAAAATCATGCGCATAATCGTCATTATATTTAGAATTCCAAGGATAATCGGAAGTCTCACTAATACCAACTTTATAAGGATTATCAAACTCGGGATATTCATCAAAACTCCCAGCCCAATTAAATTCATCCACTGGATTATCTTCCTGTTCATCCTCTTCCTCACCAATCATAAAAATAACTTTTCCAACTTCGCAATCTTCCGGTTCGTCGTATTTCGAAGTTTCCAATTCCTGCGTCAGCACCTCTGTATCCCAATAGGCTTCGCCAACGGAGTAACCCTCCTGCCATGCACTGGCTTTTATATTAAATTCGCAGCTTTCATCGGCTAAATCCATATCCAAATCAGGAGGAACTGTAATTATGTACTTAAATTTGTGAGGTTCGTCCCCCGACTTTTCATTCGGATGCTTAAGATCGTCATCATCTTCTCCGCTTATTTCGAACTCGTTCAAAGGCCCGTTGTATTTCTCTTCTTCTTCCGTACCTCCCTCATCTTCGTATTCGTAAATAACCTTCAGGTTCAAAGCGGAACAAAGATCCTCTTCTCCAGAAATAAATTCGTATTCCTGACTATAAATAAAAGGCAGTTCGCCCGCATTCTTTATTTCCCCCTCACGTTCCAACACCGTACCGGGTTCAAAAGCATCCTCAGGCTCAAAAGAATCTTGTGGAGAAGTAAATTCCAAATCTAAGGAAGTGGCTACTAATTTATTATCTCCTGATTTAGAAACATCCTCATAAAACGCATATGCGCGTTTGAACTGCACAAAAGCTAAAGTGAGGACAAAAGATATTAAGAATATAAATATTTTATGCTTCTTTAACATTTTTAGTTTTCTTTCTTTCGGAAAGTAGTGCTGTTAGGTTTTTCCTTATGTTTTGTAATTCGGAAAAAACAATTATGGTTCCCGGAATTACTACTAGTAAAATAAATCCCAACTGCGTTTTTGCAAATGTGACCAAATAGCCAAAGAATGGTAGTGTAAAAAACACCTTACCTAATACTCTACCCGAGTCCACAACCCCTGGATCCGGATCTTCGTTCGCATCTCCTTTTGTTTGATAAGAAGTTTTATTAATATCTTCGTCCCTCTTAACTTCTACAATCCGGTGCGTAAAAGTGTTGTTTGGGTTTCCCCTTGCTTGGTAGGTGACTACATCACCCTCTGAATAATTATCTTGAGCTCTCACAAAAACAATGCTCCCTTTTCTAATCTCCGGCTCCATAGAGCCACTTTCCACACTAAAGGCTCTTAAATTGAGCGGTGTATCTGCTTTTGATAGTACTAGCAAAGATGCTGCACTTAACAACACTACCAATACTATTCCTTCTAAGATTGTAGGGATTTTTCTAAAAATTTTATCTGCCATTTTTCTCACTACATTCTAATAACCCTTCGAACTTCCATTGGTACAAACGTCCTCCCCCAGCCCTAGCCAACTGTAGGGCTGGGGTCGCAACGTAAAATTAAGTCACATCAACGTTCAATCCCAGTTCACCTGTGTACTCTGCATCAAGGACATCCCAATCAAATTCAATATCACCGCGGAGCTTAAAACCAGCAGAAAGGTCCAAACCTGAAATCTCGATCCACTTGTAAACTTTGTTTCCGCTGTCATCAGGATTATCCTCTACTGCTTGCACAGCATCAGGACTTATAGGCTGCCAAGACCCGGTGCCGATTTTTATCTCGAGATTACTTGCATAAACACCTGCAGTACTTCCGCCAAATCCCTTTGGTGCTGCCTTAGCTGTAACGGAAACCTTACCTTCATCTGGCTCATGGATTCTTGTATCATCTACCGTAATTGACTCATCACCCGCAGTTAGAATCACCTCATTAGAACCATTATACTCAACCATAAAATCGTAAGACTGTTGGTCTATCCAACTTCTATGTCCAGACGCAATAACAAGACCTCCCTCGTCCTTAGCCTCTTGTATCCTCAACTCGGTTGGATCATCATCTGCTGTCCTATCTCCCCAACTCCCATTACTCCCAAACCTAAGCCCTGCTGCAAAATCGCCTTCTAGAGCAGAGTCAGCCCACTTAGTTCCTTCACTGTCAAACCAGCTACCCACAACTCCCTCAATAGAGGATTCCGGATTAGGATTCCAACTATCACAAGTGAAATCCTCATTATGGCGAGACTGCACCGCATAGAAAGAAACATTACCCTCCACACGGTCGGTCTGGGAAAGATTCCCAACCATTTCCCCATCACAATTTAGACCGTCATCACTTTCTGTAAGGGTACCAAAACACCACATCTTTCCGATATAATAATCGTCAGAAGCAGCCATTGGATCACCAACAGACCCCCAAATATTATTTTGGGAATCGACAAGAGCATAAGTGTTACCACGATTACCGTCACCTTGTTCCAAATCACTAACGGGCCCTTGCATCAACACAGTCTCATCCGGCTGATATACATTATCCCCATCATCAGCCCAGAAGAAGAAATTCAGTTCGTCATCTAGCTCACCACCCCAGAGACCTGCGGTATCGTCACCTTCATCTTTTTCTGGGTCAGTGATACCGTTTTCTTGAGACGCGGTAAGCGTAATGTTAGCGCAAGCCCAAGCATCATTAGAATCCACATGTAAGGAAATTGTGTCCTCACCATAATCACCGGGCTTAAGATCTGCAAAATCAAAGAAAAGATGCTCATCCAGATCATCCATTGCCCAAGTACAGGAACATACATTACTTTCACTAACTTCTCCATCACCAAAACCAGGTTCTCCCAAATCCCAATAACAGTTACCATCCAATTCATTGTCGGAATTGTCAACACATATACATTCTCTGCCATTGTAACGGCAAGTATTATCAATCTTAAGATCAATTGCACCAGCAGAAAGAACATTCCCTGTTGAAGTTTCCGTGTCACTAAAGAACGCAGTTGTGCCCAGTACAGCTGCAGTAGAAACACCGGCAACCACTACTAGGCTCACTAATATTCTTTTTATTCTATTCATTTTTTATTTTTCACCCCCTCTCAAAGGACTAATTAATAAATTATTTTAACCACTAAGATCCTATTCCTCTATTGGACATAAAGTCACCTCAATAGCATCCAAATCATAACCGTCGGCATCACCAGCGTGTATACTCTCGTCTGTTGTATCAATTAATTTCACAAACCGAATCTCATCCATGCCCAAACCAAGAACACTTACAACAGACCTGCCATCAGTGTTGTCGTGGTTACTTACGGGACCAGCCAATTTCCAATCGACATTATCTTCACTAACATAGAGATCAGCTGTCTCTTCCGGATAATTTTCCCTACCATATGTAACTTCGATAGAAGTCACAGAGGAACCATCAACTGTGCCACCTAAATCTAGAATAATCTCTCCACCAAATCCTAAGCTAACAAAATCATCGTCCGGTGCACCCAAGGCACTTTCCGGATCATCCCTATCATCAGAAATAGGATCACCACTCTTAGTTTCTCCTAGGAAATAACTAAAAACAGAGTCCGCATATCCCAAAAAGGGATTTTCGCAAGCCACACATCGGAAGCCATCATTGTGTCTGCTTTGAATAGCAGTAAACACAAAATCCGCGGTTAAACTATCTGTCTGACTCCTATTAGTAGCAGATGCACCATTACAAGTAATTCCCGGATCATCAGCTGGACTCGTTCCCTCTGAAACAGGAGTGAGAGCTAGTTCACCTAAACACCAAGCTTTTGCGATATAATAAGGAGAATCAGTTTCTGTATCCAACGGATCTCCCACCGTACTGTCAGCAATAGCAAACTTGCTGTTTAAAACTTCAAGACCACTTCCTTGAATAATAATGTCATCTTGCTCATGCAATTCAAACACATTATCGCCGTCATCCCGCCAAAAAACAAATTGAAGCTCTTCAGCAAGTTCACCATCAAAAAAATCATCGGGGTCCTCTTCTTCATCTACATCTAATTCCGGCTCCGTGGAACTAACATCATCATTAGAAGTTAACACCGTCTCAGCACAGACCCAAGCAGGGTTATCATCAACATGAAAAGAAATTGTATCTTCTCCCCAGTCCCCGGGCTTCAAATCTGTAAAATTAAAGAAAAGCTGCTCAGTCAAGTCATCCAACTCCCAGCTTGTATTTGGAGTTCCTCCTGACCCATCTTGTAATACGCCGTTGTAATAGCTTTTATTATCAATCTGTAAATCAATAGAACCAGCAGAAAGCACATTACCTGTAGAGGTCTCTGTATCACTAAAGTATGCTGTTGTTCCCAGTATTGCCACAGTAGAAACACTTGCAACAACTATCAGGCTCATTAATATTCTTTTTATTCTATTCATTTTTATATTTTCACCCCCTTTCGTTAGAAAATCTTAATAAACAACGTATATTTTAGATTTTCTTACGCCCCGTACCTGAAAGGGTGTACCCTACGTGGTACGCCCCAACGTGGTTCGGGGCAAACACCAATAAACGCGAATTCAAACTAGTACTAAAGAATTACTTTTTCATACCTGCGTTTTCTTTTGCCTTAGACTTAGGATTGAATGGTTTCTGCAAACCAGGCGCCTCTAAAATCCCCTTCCCAGGAACACCACTACAATACAAAACTCCTGCCTTGTTATTAGCTACAACAACCTTAATCACATGCTGAGAATCATCTCCGCCAGCATACGGATCACCACTCAAATCCCGATTCCTTGCTGCGTCTCTTGCAGCTAAACGAATAAGGTATTCCCCATCATCATATTCAGTAGTATCCCACTCAAATATTTCCTCATCTTCAAACCCTTCTGACCGATAAACGGTTTGTTGCTCCAACCGCTGGGAAAAATCCATAAAGTCCGCGTCTCCTGGATACACAGAAATGTTGTAATGGCTTAATTCGTAGTTCTCCTCAACCGAACCAGAAATAATCAGATTCCCAGAAACGCAACTTCCATCTTCTGGACTAGTAATAGTAACCACAGGTGCTGTTACATCCACAATATCAAATTCGCGGGTAAATCTTCCCCCTGCTTTTGGATTAAACACAAAACAATATTCACCAGTGTCATAATCTGAAACATCTAGTGAACTAGTAAAGTAGCCATCATCCCACTCGTAATCATCATTGAATCCATCTACATTCCCAGCAACCGTATTTGTCCCAGCTGCGCAAGTACCCTGACGCACCGCCCAGCTAACTCCACTGTCTTCTGCATCATCATCACGTGCCTCTAGTTCAAGTCCTTCCTCAAGCGAAATTTGTTCCCCGGGTTCTGGTGAAATAATTCCTTCCGTATCATTACTATTAGCCCTAACACCGCCCGCCACTCCCAATAACAAGGTGAAACTAATTAGACCTAAAATTAATTTTTTCATATTTTCACCCCCCTTTCGTTAGAAAATCTTAATGATTCCGATTTATCGGAAAAATTCTAGAGTTTCTTACGCCCCGCTCAGCGGGGCAGCCATCAATAAACGTAAATTAAAGAATATACACGAATTTGCGCGAATAAAGAACACAGATAAAACAGATAGTTACAGATTTAACGGATACACTTCGACTCGATTCATCCTCCTTCGCACAAAGCTACGGAGGGATTGATGCTTACTAAATTCGCCAGTAGGCTTATTAAGGAACCATCAAAAAAGCCGCACCTTTCGGCGCGGCGTAAGAAATTACTATATAAAAAGTATTTCGTTATTTAAACCCCCACTTGTCTTCTGCACAATAATGGTGGGCGTTTTAGAAATTTCCCAAAATTTCATAAATTGGAACCCAAACCCTTTCGAGGCAGTAAATAACTAGAAGAAAAAAGGTATATATCCGAACGCCCTATCCAAACCCTGCTATCCATAAATTCCTCACTGCGTATCCGGAATATATAGTAAGATTATACAATCAAATTTTTAACC
>JBMCWH010000009.1:0-24009 GCA_048621635.1 Patescibacteria group bacterium | reverse complement strand
ATTCGCTATTACCAATTCCCGCATATTTCCTGAATTATTACCGCATAAAAAAGGGCTGACTTCCTTTCTAGAAGTCAGCCTTCTAATGCACTATTTACTGGATCAGTATCATTTAAGGTTTTTTAAAACCAGGATATGCCGAGATCTCAATAGATAATGAAAAGACAAAATAGAACACAAATCCTTTGAACCTTCTTGGTTAAGTTTTCACCAATACTCAACTACTTTGCATCAAGCATAAACCAGCTTCCACATAACCCCAATTGTGTTTTATCCATGTTTTACTTCTCGCACGCATTTCCGCAACATAGCGTTTAAGATTACCTTCCTCCAAAAAAGCATTCCAGCGAGAATAAACCAGGTGCAAAAACTTTTGCCCGTACCAACGCAATGCACGTGCTACACAATGGGGATATACCAGCCCAGGATTATTTTCACGTTCCTTAGCTAAACGAGCAAGAATCATTTGCTTACCAAGCCAATTATGTCGGCCATATCGCCATACTTGGCGAGTAAATTTCCATACTGCTTGACTTAAAGCAAGATTAGCATTAAGCCCATTATATTTCCGTGCATAGCGCTTAAGCTTTGGGACGCCCGTAGTTCCATCATCAACACCCTTAAAAAACCCGTAAGTAGTATAGTTAGCAAGATTTTCCCGGGAAGGAAATCTACGTATATCTTCGATCCCAGCAATCAATAAAGCACCAATTTGCGGACCACAGCCATTAATGGGAGCAAAAACAGCTTGGTAAACGTCCAAATTTCTCACTGCTCTTTCTACTCGATCAGTGAATTTTTCCTCCTGCCGCAAAGCTTCCTGTATCCCCGGCAAACTTAAAACTTGAGCTTCTAATTCCGAATCCGAAAACCGCTGTTCCTCCAACAAAGTAAGATCTTGGTAAGCAGCAGTTAACCGTTGAACAGCTTGTTTCCGAGCTTGCTGCGCTTTTTCGCGCGCCGACACCAAAAACTGCAGCTCAACAACAGCCTTATCCGGCTCCAAAAAAGGATAGAAAAGGTCAGGAGTTTCCCTACTTAAAAGATACATAAGCAAATGGTCCTTTTCTGAACTTAACGCTTTTTTAACTCTTTCCTGTTTCAAACGTGAAGTAGGAATCCGAAATACTCTGCAGCCCTGGTCATACACACTAAGAACAAATCGGTTAGTTGGTCCCCCTAATTCAATATATAGTACATCATCAGAATTGAGACCATTAATAAAATCCTCTTTCTCTCGCATATTTGAACCAAAAGTAAGTACCTGAGGCTCACTACCAAAATCCCAAAAACAAACATTGGTAACATCTGAAGGTGCATAATCTACTGCATAATACATCATTTCACCCCCCCCCCCCGTAAATGAAAAGAAGAAAGGAACAGCACTTGAAAAGAACTCAGTCTTTACTACAAGACGGGTTCACCCACATTACAGTTCACTTTCTTCTTTTCTCCAAAATAACCCGATTTTACCTAAATTTTTAAGGAACAAATCTTTAAGTAAACAGTTTAACTATAACACAAACCAGTTAAAAACAAAAAAATTTCGAATTTGCCTATAAATGATTTTTTCTATTTTTGAAATTATTTATTCTCAACAGGGCTTACTTATTTTTATGTATATACATTTAGTAGTAGTAATAGTAGTGTTTGTTAGTATGTGGATTGTTTTCCTTGTGGGTTTTCTTATCAATTTTTCACTTTTTAAATTTGTGGATTACTATCTTTGCTATTAAGTTAGTGTTTTTTTGGGTTGTTAATTGTGTTTTTGGCTTGCGCAGGTTGTGTCTGGTTGTGGGTAAGTTTGATTAGATGTTGGATAATTTGTGGATAAAAACCTAATTTATTCACATATGTTATAGATATTTTTTCTTTTATTCACTTAAATTATCTTTTATCCCCATAATTTGTTCTTTTATCCTCAACTTATCCTCAATTTGTTGTTCTATTTTGTTTACTCCATGTATCACGGTGGTGTGATCTCGACCACCTAATAGATCTCCTACTTCTTCTAAAGACATATCGGTCATTTTTCTTAAAAAGTACATAGCTACTTGGCGGGGATGCGCAATACGAGCGGGTCTTCTTGGTCCTCTTAATTCTTTGGGCTTGACTGTGTAATAGTTGCAAATTTCCTTGATAATTTCGCCCGGGCTAACTGGTTTTTTTGGCTCTAAGTTGCCCAGTACTTCTTTGGCAATTTCTAGGTCTGGTTCTTTGTTTTGGGCCTTTGCTACTGTTATTACTTGATTTAAAGCCCCTTCCAATTCTCTAATATTAGATGGTACTGCTTCCGCAATATATTCTAAAGCCTTGTTTGAGATATTTAGTTTTCTTGTTTCTCTTTTTTGTCGCAAAATTGCTAATCTAATATCTATATCAGGGGTTTGCATGTCCGCAATCATTCCGCTACCAAAGCGTGACGATAGCCGTTCTTCTAGTTTTGAAATTTCTGTTAGTGGTCGGTCTGATGTAAGGACAATTTGTTTCTGTTCCATAAATAAGGTGTTAAATGTATGGAATAATTCTTCTTGACTGGACTCTCTCCCAGCAAAAAATTGAATATCATCAATAAGTAATACATCTACGCTACGAAATCTTTGATGGAATTTTGTGGTAGTACTGTTTTTAATTGCTTTTACCAATTGGTTTGTAAAATTCTCGCTGGTGGTGTAAAGGACATTTTTATCTTGGTGTTTTTTTATTATTTCATTACCTATCGCTTGGGTTAGATGAGTTTTTCCCAGTCCCACTTTGGAATAGAGGAAAAAGGGATTATGTCGGGTTCCTGGTTCTTCCACAATACCTTGTGCTACTGCAAAGGCTAGATTGTTGTTGTTACCAACAACAAAATTGTCAAATGTGTATTGAGGAAACAGATTACTTTTTTTTGATTGTTGGATGAATTGTTTCTTTTTTTCCTCGCTTTCGGTGAACAAAGGACCTAATTTGTCTTGGGGTGTTTTTTTTCTTTTGACATAAAATTTAAGATTGGTGTCTTCACCTGTTAGTTCATCAACAATTGTTTTTATTCTTGTTTGGTAATGTTTTTGTAACCGTTCTTTTGTATAGGGGGAAGTACAGCCAATTTTTATTTCTGGGCCTTCTTTTTCTAAGATAGTAGTTCCTAAAAACCAAGTTTTGTAATTGGCTGACGATAAGTCTAGTCTTAGTTTTTCTAATGTTGCCTTCCAAAGATTTTCTTTGTCCATAAGTATGAAGATAGGGGCAGGTTAACAGTTTTCAAGCGGTTGAATTAGTTACGTTGTTGTTACTATTACTAATGTAATTTTTTTGTGGATAAGTGTCAAGAAGGAAGAATATTGGGCTTTGTAATTTGTTATTTTCATTAGTAATATAAAGAAGATGCTTAATTTTATTTTTTCTTTTTATGAACATAATGCTTCTTTGGTAGGCTTTTTAGTTTTAGGACTTTTTTCAATAGTTATGTTACTATTGGAACCGCGAAGGTTTTATGTACTCACACTTCTTTCGTCCTTGTTGCTGGGTTTTAGTTTTGAGTATCGTAAGCATTTACTTCCTCATGTCCGTACTCATATTCTTTATTTTTTCTTTCCTTCGCGAACCGGTTTTACTAAATTTAGGTTTTTGGAATTTTTTCTTATGCAAGCTTTACCTTTTTTTCTAGATTTAGCCGGTTGGTTTCTTTTGTTAATATCCTTGTATTTGATTGACAAACAAAGATCTGATCAGTAAGATAAAGATGTCCCTTAATCAATGAAAATCCTGCCTAAATTGTTGATAATTACAGCTGTGTTACTTGTACTTGGTGGTGTTGGTTTTGTTTTTCGTAAGCAGATTTTATCCATAATTAGACCTCGTCCACAAGAAATAACACTCACGTATTGGGGTCTTTTTGAACCTAAGGAAATAATTCAGCCGCTGATTGAGCAGTACGAGGAGGAAAATCCGCATGTGACTATTAATTATCAACAGCAAGCATTTCCTTCTTTTTCTCGGTATAAAGAAACTTTAACTAATAGATTGCGTCAATCAACCGGTCCAGATATTGTTCGTTTACACGCAACTTGGTTACCTATTTTTCAAAAATGGTTGGCCTCAGCTCCTTCAGATATTTTTTCTTCCCAAGATATAGCAGAGAATTTTTATTCTTCTCTATCTAATTGTGTTTCTGGAGGCAATGCTTTTTGTGCGCCTTTAATGTATGACGGTTTGGTTTTGGTTTATAACAAAGATTTATTTGCTGAAGCGGGTATTGATTCTTCACCACAAAGTTGGAGCGAGTTTCGAGAAACAGCCGTTAAATTGACCAAAGAGAAGGAAAACGGTTCTCTGCAAGCGGAGATAATTCAGGCAGGAGCAGCTGTTGGAGCTGCGGAAAATGTTAGTTATTCTACAGATATTGTCAATTTAATGCTTGCTCAGTCAGAGGTTTCCCCTTTAGCTCAATTAAGCAGCCAGGCATCTAAAGATGTTTTTACTTTTTACACGAATTTTGTAAATAAAGATAATGTTTGGGATTCTAATCTTCCCGAATCTGTTTCCTATTTTCTGGCTGGTAAAGTAGGGATGATTTTTGTTCCTACTTGGGAAGTTGGAAGATTAGAAGCTATGGATTCCGTTGATTTTGGTGTTGCTGCTGTTCCCCAGGTACCGACATTAGAAGATGATTTGACAGATATGGGGATGACTAATCTATGGGTAGAAGGTGTTTCCAAGAATTCTGCACATTCTAAGGAAGCGTGGAAGTTTTTGGATTACTTAGCAAGTGCAGATGTCCAGAAGCAATGGTTTGATAATGCTGTAAGAATGCGTGGTTACGCTTTTGCTCCTCCACGTAAGGATTTAAAAGATTCTTTGCAAAAATTAAGTTATGTGGATCCTGTTTCGGAATACGCAGATAATTCTCCTCTTCCTGTTATGAATTCCTGTTCAGGAAGTCCTGATTATGTAGACGTTTATCATCAAGCTATTCAGAAAATATTGAAAGGGGACTCAGCTGATACAGTTTTAGAGGAATCCCAAAGTTCTTTAAATACGCTTGTTCAGAATGATAGTTTAGGTATCGAAGCGGAAGAAAAGAAGTGTGGCTTGGTTTCCTTTGGAGGAGATCTAGTTGATTTGGAGGTTCCTGAATTGACTTCTACTCCTACTCCGACCCCAACTCCAATACCGACAGAGATGCCTACCCCTACTCCCACTCCCACCTCTGTATCTTCAGAAGATTCAACAGAGGAAGAGGTTTTAGAGTGTACGGATTTATCTGCAACACCTGTTTCTGGTAAGGCTCCGCTAGATGTTCAATTTCAAATATCTGTTTCTGATTCCAGTTTGGTAGAAAGCTATACTTTTATATTTGGTGACGGGGAAAAGGAAAGTACTAGTAGTGCTACTGTAAATCATGTTTATCCTTCTGCGGGCAGTTATGATGCCAGTGTTACAGTAGAAGATACTTCTAAAAACGTTACTGAAGCTTCTGAGGATTGTTCTGTGCAAATTTCTGTTCAAGAATCTGTCGAAGAGAAAGACGCAACCCCAACTGCAGAACCAGTTGAACCTGGTGAAGCGGAGACAGGTATGGTAGTTCCTGCTGTGATTTCCGTCACGTTAGGGATACTTCTTGTTCTTCTTGGCTTTTCCTTCTGAAAAATAGAATTCTCGCAGATTAATTGAAAATAGAATTTACGCATATTGACATGGCGAATTACGGTATGAGGGATTACAATGAATACAGCCGGAACGTATAGGGTTGGTGTACTTAGTCCTAGAGACTCTCCAAGGGCGCGACGTGTTAATGTATAGCTTGATAGGTGCTTTAGCTTTGAAGAATGTTAGAATTAGGGAGATTATGCCTAGATTTCTTAGTTTTATTATTTTTCTAAACAGCGTTAGTTGGCTTTCCAGTATATATATCTTTTTAAGAATACCTCCTCGGAATAATTATATTGTGCTTCTTCTTCTGACAAGTGTGGTTTTTAGCTTACAGTTGACTTTTTCCTTAGTTTTATATTTCTTTCGTCTTTACACTACTCCAGAATGGTACCAGCCACGGACAGCCTTTCGCGATGCATTTAAAATTTCTTTGCCGGTTTCTGTGCTTGTGTTTGTTTATCTATTGTTTCGTTTTTTAGGTATTATTTCAATTAAAGTTTTGGTAATGTTGTTAGCTGTTTTCGCTTTTTGCGAATATTGGGTTTTGAGAAATTTATAATTGACAGGATAAGGATTTTCCTTTAGTATACAGTTCCGAGGTGATTCATTATGCCTAAAAGACAATGGCAACCAAAAAAGAGGAAAAGAAAGAAAAAGCACGGGTTTAGGAATCGTTCTAAGAAGGTAATTAAGAATCGTAGAAAAAAAGGACGGGAGAATTTAACGGTTTAATTTATGCTTCCTGAGGAACACCGGCTTAGTTCTACACACGATTTTAATCTTTTAAAACGGCACGGTGAGAGTGTACGGTGTCCTTTTTTTGTCCTTTTGTACAGGGAAAATAAAAAGGATAAAAGTCGGTTTGGCTTTGTGACTTCTACTAAATTTGATAAGCGCGCTACGAAGCGGAACCGTGCTCGCCGTTTGTTAAGGGAAGCTGTTAGACAACAACTTTCCGATATTGCTTCTGGGTATGATATGATGTTTATTGCTCGTGCACCACTAAAGGAGGCCGGTTTTGAAGAGGTTAGTTCTAGCCTTGATAAGGTTTTATCAAAAGTATCTCTCCTTTGACCACGGGGTTTTCAAGCAGCTTTACCTAACAGACAAAGTTTGTCGGTTTAAACCAACCTGTTCTGTTTATACTTATCAGGCAGTAGAAAAGTATGGGGTTTTTAAGGGCTTGTGGCTAGGTTTGAAGAGGGTGTTGCGTTGCCATCCGTGGAATGACGGGGGCTACGACCCCCTCCCGTGAGGATAGGATTTACGCAAATTTGATAACGAATTTGCGCGGATTGCCACCGAGTGATTACTAGGTTTTAGTTACTAATTACCAGTTACTAGTTACTTCCTATGTGGAATACTATTTTTGTTCAACCAATATTAAATTTGCTAGTTGCCTTTTATCATCTTCTTTTTTCTAATTTTGGATTAGCTATTATAGGAATGACTCTTTTTGTGCGTCTTCTTCTTTTTCCCCTAAGTTTGCCCGCATTGCGAATGTCAAAACGTCAGCAAGATTTGAAACCTGAGTTGGACAAATTGCGGGAAAAGTATAAGGATGACAAGGAGAAGTTGGCACAAGCACAGATGGAGTTTATGCGCAAGCACAATCTTAATCCTGCATTAGGTTGTTTACCGCAGATTATCCAATTTGTGTTTTTGATTGCTCTTTACCAAGTTTTTAGGCGGTTTTTAAGTGACGGGGGTTTTGCAATTCAGGAATTGAACAATCTTCTGTATTTTGATTTTCTAAGGTTTCCTTCCACCGCTCAGATAAACACCCGCTTTCTTTACTTAGATTTAACTAAGCCCGATCCTTATTATATACTCCCTATTGTCTCTGGGGTTTTGCAGTATGGGTTGATGAGGTTTATGCGTCCTAGTAAAAAGAAAGATGTAGCAGAAGAGTCAGATAATGATATAATGAGTGGGATGCAAGGGCAGATGGCTTTTCTTTTTCCTTTGATGACGGTTTTTATTGGTTTTAAGTTGCAAAGCGGCTTGGTAGTATATTGGTTAATGGGAATTGTTGTTTCTATGCTTCAACAATTGTGGGTCTCAAGACAATCTGATGGTTAATGAAGATACTATAAAAAATTTAGGCTCAGAACTTCTCGATAAAATAGGTATCGATTACAATGCTTTGGATGTGGAAAAGGAAGGTGATACTTTTCGGATCAATATTCAAACCGAAAAGGATGGAGGAATCTTGATTGGTTACCACGGGGAAAATTTAAATTCTTTTCAGCGTATTCTTTCCATGATGCTTTTTAATGAGGAGGAAGAATGGATCCCGATTCTTGTGGATGTGGATGGTTATCGTGATGAAACTAGGCAGCGTTTGGAAGAAATGGCGGAAAATGTTGCCCAGCGTGTTCGCTTTTTGCGGGATACAGTTTCTCTTTCTCCAATGAATTCTTACGAAAGAAGGATTGTCCATATGAAAGTAGCAGAGCTTTCTGGTGTTCATACCAAAAGTGTTGGTGAAGGAAGAAACCGGCGGGTAACTATTCGTCCTGGTGAAGGTAGCGAAGACGAGGCATCTTCTAAATAATGAAATTGACTGTTTTGCAAGAAAATTTAGCTGAAGCTCTTTCTACCGTAACTCGTGTTGTTTCTTCTACTGGGAGTTTACCTGTTCTTTCTAATGTATTATTGGAAGCCTCCGAGGGACGGCTTAAGCTGGCTGCTACTGATTTGGAAACAGGTGTTGTTAGTTGGGTAGGTGCGCAGGTAGAGGAAGAAGGATCAATAACTGTTCCTGCCAAAGTTTTTTCTCGTTTGGTTTCCAACCTTTCTCCGGGAGAAATTAGTCTGGAGTTAGAAAAACAAATTCTTAAACTTACTGCGGAAGATGTGGAATCTGAGTTTAATGGTTTATCTGCTGATGAATTTCCCAATCTTCCTGAACTAGAAGAGGAAAACGCCTTTGAGCTTTCGGGTGATAT
The DNA here is from genome assembly GCA_048621635.1 of Patescibacteria group bacterium. GTDB lineage: Bacteria > Patescibacteriota > WWE3 > JAUXAW01 > JAYEID01 > JBMCWH01. Next base: position 15,424 of record JBMCWH010000009.1, on the reverse strand, counting down.
TCTTTCTGCTGGTTTGGACCAGGTAATTTTTGCCGCGGCTACTGACGAAGGTCGCCCTGTTCTTACAGGTGTTCTTTTTTGCGGTTCTGGGGATGAATTAACTTTGGTTGGAGTCGATGGATTTAGGTTAGCAGAAAAAAAATTGGATTTGGAACAGGAAATACCGGATCTAGATGTTATTGTTCCGGCAAGAACTTTACGGGAACTAGCTTTGCTTATCGGGAAGATAGAAGAGCCGGTAAAGGTTAGTCAAGCAGAAGAAGATAATCAGCTTGTTTTTCAGGTAGAGGATGTTTGCTTTTCCTCTCGTTTGTTGGAGGGTGAGTTTCCTGATTACCAGGAAATTATTCCTGATGAGTATGCTACTCGTTTTGTTTTTTCGCGGGAGGAATTTTTAAATTCTGTCAGTTTATCTTCTATATTTTCTCAGGTAGCGGCGAATATTGTTCGGTTGGAACTTTCTCCCGATGAAGATCAAACAAAAATTTTGGCGAATACACAGGAGATTGGTAGTAGTACGGTAGATTTGGCTGGTGATGGGGAAGGTGAAGAAGTTAAGATTGCTTTTAATGCTAAGTATCTTTCTGACTGTCTTTCTGCTCTTTCTTGCGAGGAAGTGAGTTTTGAGGCTGCTGGTAGTCTTAAGCCTGCTATTATCCGACCTTTAGATAGTGATGATTATCTTCACGTAGTTATGCCTGTCCGTGTTCAGGAATAAGCGCACTTCGTGCGAATTTTAAAATCTTAAATAAATAGAGATTAGAAACTAGTAATAAATTCCCTCTTCACCTTTCATCCAAGTAATTAACATGTATTAAGATGTAGGGGCTTCTGTAGCGATAATCCTCGCCCCAAAACCGTTGGCTGTGTCCGGCTATTTTTCCATTGCCAATATAAAGAACAGCGTGTTGGAGATTTTCATAGATGATAACATCTCCGGGTTCAAGTTGCTCAATGCTTTCCACCACTGTCCCGTTTTCCGGGATAAGCCAATTGTATAATCGGGGAACACTCACAAAGACATCCTCGTTTCCTTGCCATGCTCTTCCACACCCTTGTTCAAACCCCGCGGCAGCAAGACAGTGAGAAACAAAGTGAGCACAATCTCCTCCGTAGCCACTATAGCTATAACCACAATGACATTTTTTGTTCCAATACTCTTTTGCGTATTCTACAGCTTTTTCTCTGCCTTCCGCATTTATAAAGAGGCGCATATTTGCTTCTTCTTTTATTTCCTTTCCTTCTTCGTTTATAACTTTTCCTGTAAGTTTTACGTTATTTTCAAAAGCACCCATTTCTTTCTCATACCTGTCATCTACTTTTACTCGGTAGACAAACACCCATTCTTCATGTGGTTCGAGTGTGCCTAGATCTACGTCTATCTGTGTATAGTTATAGTTCATAATTCCTATCGCACCTACGGGTGCTTCCTGAGTGTGTTCGTTGATTTCGACACTTTTTTGTGGTTGGTTGTGTAGAACATTGATTCCATGGTTTTCGGTAGTGTCAATGTAATACTTTTCCTCAAAGTCTACGACGGGGCTGTCTACTGTAGAGGATGTATCTATAACGTCTCTGATTTTGGCGTCTAAAACTTTACGATCTTTAGCACTTGCTTTGATAGTGTATGTTAAATAGTCCCCATTTTGGATATTTCCCCGTTTGTCTGCTGTTTTTTGGATTTCTAGGTAACGCGATTCTTGCGGTCCGTGCCTTTTCCTGTATTCTGTAAATCCTTGGAATGCGGAAAAGGTAAATATGGCAACTATGCCCGCAAAAGCAATAGGAAGTAATAGGGCTTTGACTATTGCGGAAGCTATTATTTTAGCTATTGTGGAGGCAATGATTTTGGATACAGAGGATAAAATAGTAAAACCTCCAAAGGATTTTAAGGCTGCTATCATTTTTCCAATGAAGCTAGATGCTGATGTAAAAAATAATCCTTTTATTGCTCCTGCAATTCCTTCAAGAACAAGATAACGTTTGACAATACCCCAGAGACCTTGTAGAGAGGGAAACAATTTACCGCTAAACAGCATTTTTATATCTGCCCATAGCAATTTAGGATTGAAAATTGTTCGCCAGTCGGTGGCTAGGAGATAGGTACGGAGAGCAATTTGGGTAACAGGGAGGCTGTGAAAAATTGCTTTCGCTGCTTTAAGTAGTACCCAATTAAGTGCCATTGCGGCAAAAGCTCCTCCCACTGCGGCAGCTGCTACTCCCCAGGTAGACCAGCCGCGTGAGCTGGCATAAATACCTCCGGCTAAACCACCAATTATTCCTGCTTTCCAGTATTTAAGAATACCTAAAGCTTTAAGCGCGGGAAGCTTTTCTATTAGAAGAGGCCATATTGTTTGGCTGAATACTCGTCCGCCAATAACAATTCCGTAGTCGGCAACTCCGCCAGCGATGGTGGTAAGTACAGCTATTTGAGGGTTACCGCCGGAAAAAAACCATCCAGCGATCCCACCTGCCACTGGTCCAATTACAGGGAAGTGAAGGAGGCTGAAAGTTTTCCCGGGTACAGCAAGAGAAGGTAATTGCGCCCAAGTAAAAGCGCCTGCGGTTTGTGCATAGATGCTGACCCCTTTTCCAATAGTGCCTAGTCCCGCAGTTAGTGCTGTTATATAGGGATTACCTCCGCTAATTATGTAACCTAGTAAACCGTATCCTAGCCCTCCCTTTATAAAGCCTTGTAGTGTGGCGCTTACAAGTGCTTTTCCAACACGAACAGTTTTTAGTGTGCTACCTAGCAAACCGCCTTGCGATTCTAACCTAATCCAGGTATTGGCCAACAGAGAGGAAGCTTTGGTTGTAGGTAAGATTTTGCCTATACCCCGAAGTAACGGTTTGATAGTTAGTGTTGCTGCGACCTTGCCTATCCCTTTGATTACCCACCACAGCCCACCGCTTTTGTCTTTCTTTCCATTTTTTTTCCTAAACCGAAGATGGTTGGAAAGTGTTTGGGCAAAATCTTTTCCCAGTGTGGAGCGCCCTTCTTGTTTCCCCCATTTTTCTATGCGGTTAGCAAGTCCGCGCCTTGCTTTGTTGACTAAGCCAACTATTCCACTAATTGGTGTTAGGTAAGGAAGCTCTTTCCCACTGGGGGTTTTAGCTACTTTATACAGAGAAAAGGTATGGCCATTGATTTCCGCTAGTGGAAGAGAGAGAATTCTTTTTTTTGTAAAGTCGCGTAAAGATTTTTCAATTGACTTTCTTTGTCCTCTGGGAGTTGATGCTTTTTCTAAGGTTTTAAGCCAGCTTGGTTTAAAGGAAGGATAAAAGATATTTGTTAGTTTGGGAGATAAAGCATAGACAAAGGCTTTCTGAGGATTATTCCTTAGTGTGGAGATCCATTTTTCTACCTCTCTGGTTTTTATTGCTATATCCAGTCTTGCTGCTCTTTCTTTAATCTCGGCTAATTCTTGTTCCCTAGCTTGTTTATCTAGTTCCTGTTTTTGATACGTTTGTTTGTAGATTAAATTGGGATGATAAGTTGTTTTTTCTGCTGCAATTAAGTTTTCTTTTATCTGCAACGCAATTGTGCTTATACTGCTTGTTTTAACTGTATCTTTTATTTCTTGGCTAATTATTTCTTTTGCTTTTTGACGCAATCTTGTTTTGTTTTCTGAGTTTAGGGTAGCGAAGGGTTCGCAAGCAATTAGCTCGTTGAGTGTATTTTCTATTAGCAGTTCGCGTTTCTTGTTTTCTATGCTCTTTTTTAGCTTGTTTACTATGTTTTCCCGTATTTCTCTACCTAGTTCTCCTAATTCTGTGTCCGGATGCAGTTGTTGACTTTCTTCGGCAATAGCTTTTTGAAGAAACTCCTCGTGCCTTTGAGCTATTCTGTTAATATCTTCTTTGCCAATTTCTTCTTTTTCTAATACACCCGCCATTTCCTCTGCAAAATCTCTTCCTGCTTTTGAGTCTGGCTCCTTTTCTAAATCAGCTAATGTTTTGCTTTGTGCTTGTTTTAGTCTAATTTGTTGAGGGTGTTCTCGGGGGATGGAGGATAATGCATCGGTTAAGTTTTGTGCTAGTTGCGGTGATAATTTTTTAGCTATTTCTTGCGCTGCTTTGTATATTTGTGCATTGCCGTAACCTGGCGGGATAGGTAGTTTTTCCCTAAATTCTTTTTGAATTTTTTGTTGAAGCTCTTGGTTGAGGCTTTCTCTTGTTGCTTCTTTTGCTGCTAGCTGCTCAATTTCTGTAATATTGGGTGGAACCGCGGCTGTTTGTTGGGCTCCTTCAGAGTCTATTATTTCGCTGTCTGTCAATTTTTGAATGAACTTTTCACTGCTTTTCTTGCCCCTAAACAGTCGATGATCTTGCCAAAGAAACATTTTTTGTGGTTCTTTTTCATCCGCCATGCATCTATAATAACACGGGTTGTGACTATACTTGCAATGCTTGTTAGGTTATGCTTTAATTGCAACAAGATGAAACCCCGCTTTATTTTTCTTTTTTTTCTGAGTATTTTTGTTTCCCTGGGTTTTTTATTTCCTCGCCGGGCCCGGGCAGCCTATGTTTGGGATGCTGGTGGTGGGACAGGTGGGCAAAGTATATCGGAAATTTATGATGACATTTTAGAAAGAGGGGAGGTAAATTCGTGGACGTGGCTTACAGATATTGCTTTTGCAGGTACTGCCTGGTTAAATAAAGCAATTGGTCCGGATGGGGCTGCAGGTGCTGCTGCTACGGGTGTAAGTTATATGTATAAAAGTCCTCCTCCTGTGCATTTTAACACTTATTTAGCAAGTTTAGATCCTACTCAACCAGCTTACGCTGCTTCTGCAGGTAGGAGTACTCTTGAATTTATTCTTGATTTATGGAGAATAGCTAGGGATATTGCTTATTCATTGTTTGCTGTGGTTTTGGTGGTGATTGGGTTTATGATTATGTTTAGACACAAACTTGACCCGCGGACAGAAATTACTGTGGTTAGTGCTTTGCCTAAGGTTGTAGTTGGTTTAGTTTTAGTAACTTTTAGCTATGCTATTTCTGCCTTGGTTGTTGATTTAGGTATGGTTGTTGGGAAAAATTTAGTGGTAGCTACTGTGAACAGGACGGGAGTGGGGTATAAAGATTTTACAGCTTTAGACCTTTTGTGGAGCGAGGAACTGGGCTTAGCCGGATTGTTCAGTGTTATGGAGGAAGAGGTAGCTAGAGAGGTGGATGTTTTTAAAGCACAACTGATTAAACTTGTTCTTTCCTTTATGCTTTTTTCTGTCTTTTTTAAACTGTTGATAAAGTTGATTATTTGTTATGCAAAGATTTTTCTTTACACGCTTGGTGCTCCGTTTGTCTTTCTTTTAGGTTCTTTACCGGGAGGTTGGGAAAAGATTAGTAACTGGCTTCGCAATTTCTTTTCCGTAGTTCTGGTTTTTCCTGCTACCTATTTTATTTTAAATCTTGCTTATTATGTTAACAAAGCAGGGGAGGTTCCAGATGCTGGAGATATTCGCTTCTTCCACGGTCTTTTGGGTGAAAATCTCGTTATGAAGGAAATACTTTTCTTTGGTCTTTTATTAATTGCTGCCAGTGTTCCTGATATTGTTGCCTCTTTGTTACAGGAGCGTCCCGGAGATACAATTCCGCGGGAGGCTGGGAACATACCTATTATTGGTGGTTTTCTTAGCTAATAAAAAAAGAACCCGAGAAGGAAGTTTTTGTTTTCCTTCTCAGGTTTTTAAGTTACATTAATGTTGGTGTTGGCGTTGGTGTTGGCTCAGGCTGCGGTAAGGGGTTGGCCTGGTAATACCAGGTGAGAAGTTGATTACCGAAAAAGGCCTCTTCGATAATAACTGCTATTACCAGAAGGACGATAAGCTTGCGCTTGTATGTCCCTTCTCCCTGTCTGCGCAGCTCGTTCGCTGCGGCTATTCCCCCTCCAATCATTGCTGGGTAGAATAGGCATGGTTGGTGGATCATTAGCTCCTTGAAGAGCAAGTTGGAAACTTTCATTCCCAGAAGTATCATCCCCAATTCCGTAACCCCCATCTCCCAATCGTTGGGAATGAAGCCTATATTCCCGATGGGAATAGCTATCCTATCTAGTGCGCCTAGAGTGGTGTTAATAGCCTGTGCTCCCAGATATTCCCAATAACTGGAGAATTTGCTCCGGTACTTTTCCCGTGCCTGATTGAGAAGGTCCAGCTCGGTTGTTCCCGATATTACCTTGTTTTCATTTACCAATTCTTTCGCTTTTTCTCTCGGGTTGTCGTAATTGTCGGGGTCTCGAACCCATCTCTCCAACAACCCCGCAACGATTGCTACTGATGTTGCGTGTTGTTTCTCTTTGAGCTTTTCTTTGAGGAAAAGCCTTTCAGATTTTAGCAGGTTATGGCAGCTTGCTATCTCCTCTTTGGAGATAGTGTTTCCTGCTACGGAATCTATTAATGACTTAAGAGTTTTAGCTCTCTCAGGGGTCATGGCAGCTCTTGGATTTTCTAGACATTTTCTCCAGAAGTAGCCAAAAGCGTACACTGAAAGGGCATCCCCCGCCTCGATCAGCTTTTGAAAATCAGGATTCTGAAGAAACTCTTCCTCCCAATCTTGTCCTGGTGTTTGCCAGCCACCCTCATCCATTATTTGTTCTCGTGCTCTTTCCGGGAGGTTTCTCAGCCAGTTCGTCCCCGTTGGCTGGTATAAGTGCCAACGGACTGCCTGCAGTAACGTCTTCGGATTGTTGTTCATTGCCCTCTCCTTTACTTTTTTCTCTGTTTCCACCTTTCTTAATTGAAAGGCTAAGAGTTAGCAGCTTTTATAAGCTGCCAACTCAAGACTTTCAGTTATCACTGCGTTCCTTATTTTAACGCCTGATAATACCACTTTACAATAATGTTGTCAACATTATAGGCTGGAAAGAGGGGGGTCTAGTAGAGACTAGAGATTGGATAGCGAATAAGCTACAAATGGTTACATAGCGAATTACTACGAATGGAAAGGAAACTGGTGGGGCTAGTGTGCTGATAAGCTGGTCAGTTGGTTGGCTAGTTGTCGGTTGACAGTGCGTCAGTCAGGGTCCAGTGGAAGAGAATCATCATGGTTCGGCGGTCCAAGTAGCGTACTCCCCAACTGTTGTTTGTTATGTTATACTTTGATTAACTGCCCGGCCCCTTAATTACCATCTACGGCTTGGCAGAAGATTTTGCTATGGAGAAAAGCGAGCAAGCCACTAAAAAACAACACCCAGTACCACAAAATATTATGGAGGTGGAATTTAAATTAATTGGCGATATGACTATTCGCCAATTTGCTTATGTAGCAGGCGGTGGTTTTGTAGCTTATCTTGTTTTTGCTAGCAGTATTCCTACTATCTTTCGTTGGCCTTTAGCTCTACTTGTTGCTTTTTTTGCTTTGGGTTTAGCATTTCTTCCTATTGAAGAAAGGGGTTTTGATGAATGGATTAAAGCGTTTATTGTTGCTTGTTATTCTCCTACCCAGTATATTTGGAAAGATCGAGAAGAGGAAAGGGAAAGTACAATGGAAAAGACTGCAGCAGAGAAGGTAGAAATTGCGAAAAAAGATAAGGAGGAGGTAAGCGAAGAAAAGGAAGAAAAGGAAGATAAGGAAGAAAAGGAAGATAAGGAAGATAAGGAAGATAAGGAAGTCAGTGCGGATGGAGAAAAGCTTGAGGAAAAGGCGAAAGATCTTTCTAAAGATTTGGATGGGATTTTGTCTTTCTTGCGGGGTGGTAAAGAACGGAAAATTAAGGATAGTGAAATAAAAGAAAAAAATATTACTTTACGTAACCGCTTAGAGTCTTTGTTATCTGAGTTGGAAACTTTGAAAAAGCGTGACGGGTCGGAGACAGACGAGAAAACAATCGCTTATTACCGGGATAAAATTAGTTCTTTGGAAGAAAAGTTGGAGACTATTGAAGAAGAAACTAAGCAGAAGGAACAAGAGAAAGATGTACCCCCTAGTGCAGAATTGGAAGAGAAATTTAAAAAGCAGGTTGAAGCTTTGAGGGAAGAGCGGGAAGAGGAGAAGAAGCGGTTGGAAGAGTTGAGAAAGGAGTTGGCTACTAAGGAAAAGACGGAAGAGCAACGAAGTGAAGAGCACAAGAATTTGGTAAAGAAATTAGCTCAACGGCAGAAGGAATTAGCCCGGTTGGAGAGAGAACGCAATCAAGCTATGAAAGAGTTGGCAAGGTTCCGCAAAGGCTCTAGTGAGGAGGAAGAAACCTCACCCAAGGAGGATAAACCGGAACGGGATGAAGAAAAGGACGTGCGGAAAGAAAAGGCACAACGGGAAAAGCCTGCTAAGGATGAAGGAAAAACTGCTCCAATTATTGATGGCTCTCCTAATGTTATAAATGGCGTTGTTCGGGATGAAGAAGGAAGCTTGTTGGAAGGTGTAATGATAGTTGTGGAAGACGAAGATGGAGATCCGGTGCGCGCTTTACGAACAAACCGTCTGGGTCAATTTGTTATTGCTACGCCTCTTTCTGATGGAGAGTATACTGTTAAGGTAGAAGGTAAACAGCGGGATTTTACCGAGAAGACTGTTACCTTAGATGGCAGAGTGTTGGATCCGATCCTTTTTAAAGAACAATGAGCAGTATTCGTGCGACTACACAAGAATTTTTGCAAGTTGCAGATATTCGTGATGACTTTGTAATTCTTAAAGATGGTGCTGTGGTAGCTATTTTGGAGACTACTGCAGTTAATTTTGATCTTCTTTCTGAACGGGAGCAGGAAGCAATGATTGAATCTTATGGTGGTCTTTTAAATTCTGTTTCTTTTCCTATCCAAATTGTGGTCAGTTCGCAGCGTTTGGACATTTCTTCTTATTTGGAGATATTGGAGGATTTGGAGAAAAAGAAGGAAGATAAATCGATGAAGGAGCATATTCATGATTATCATAAGTTTGTGGAAAGTTTGGTAACTAAGAATAGGGTTTTAGATAAAGAATTTTATGTAGTGATTCCGCACCGAAAAGTTGCACTTTCGGTAGACAATTCGCTGACAAAAGGTATTCAGAACTTTTTGCAAAAACTAAGAGGGAAGAAGATAGAGGAAACCCCTAAATTTTCTTCCAAGGAGCAAGTAGAAAGAGCATTACCTAAAATTGAACCAAAGATAGAACATGTGGAGAAGCAGTTGCGAAGAATTGGGATAGATTCCCGAAGATTGGAGAATAAGGGACTTTTAAAACTTTTTTACAGTATTTATAACGCTGATGCAGAAACCTAAATACGATTTAGAAAAATATAAGGAACTTTTTGAAAACGGAGCAGATATGGTGGATATACTTGCTCCGGAAGCGATTGAAATTGATTTTAATCACGTTCAAATTAGCTCAAAATATTATAGAACTTTGTTTGTTTCCGGCTACCCGCGGTTTGTTTCTGCTAATTGGTTAGGACCGATTATTAATTTTGATCATTCACTAAACATTTCTTTTTACTATTACCCGGCATCTTCTCAGGAAACATTACTTGATTTGAGAAGAAAGATTGCGGAGATGGAGGCTACACTGCAATCAGATGTGGAAAGAGGGCGTGTGGAGGATCCCTCTGTCCGCGCTGCCTTGGAGGATGCAAAAGATTTGCAGGAACATTTGACTAAAGGCATGGAACGGTTTTTCCGTTTTTCTTTTTACATAACTATTCCTGCTGATTCGGAGGAAGAACTGGACAAGGTAACCTCTCAAGTGTTAGGTACCTTAAGATCTTTGATGATTATTGCTAAAAAAGCTACGTTACGTATGGAGGATGGTTTTAAATCTGTCCTTCCTGCGGGTAATGATCACCTTAATATTACCCGCAACATGGACACTACTTCTCTGGCAACTACTTTTCCTTTTGTTTCTTCCGAGTTAACTGCCAACGAAGGTATTTTGTACGGGATTAACGAGCATAACGGCTCCCTAATTATTTTTGACCGCTTTAGTTTGGAGAATGCTAATGAAGTTATTTTTGGGAAATCTGGAAGTGGTAAAAGTTTCCTGGCTAAGTTGGAAGTTATGCGTTCTTTAATGTTTGGGAATGAAGTAATTATTATTGATCCCGAGCAAGAGTATCGTCCTTTATGTGAAGCGTATGGTGGCGATTATATTTCTTTTTCTTTGGATTCTCCCCAAAAAATTAATCCTTTTGATTTAGGTATAGAAGCAGAAGATGATGTGAATAGGTTGGGATCTAAGATTCTTTCTCTTCATCGGTTCTTTAGAATTGCTTTGGGAGATCTTTCTAGTGAAGAGGAGGCAGTTTTGGATAAGGCGTTAATGAGTGTTTATCGCTTACGCGGAATTACCGCAGATCCTGACACACAAGATGAAGAACCGCCGTTGATGGAAGATTTGTATAAAGTGTTAATGGGTATGGAAGAACGTGCGGCACAAGGGTTGGCCGATAGGTTGGAGAGGTACATAAAGGGTAGTTTGGCTGGGATTTTTGATCAACGTTCTACTTTAGATTTGAATGGGGATCTGACAGTTTTTTCTACGCGTGATTTGGAAGATAAATTGCGTCCTATAGCTATGTATATGATTCTGGATTTTATTTGGAATAGAATAAGGTCGGATTTGAGACGCCGTTTTCTTTTAGTTGACGAGGCTTGGTATTTAATGCGGTACAAGGACTCAGCTGAATTTCTTTATTCAATAGCTAAAAGGGCGAGGAAATACTACCTAGGGCTTACAGCTATTACACAAGATACAGATGACTTCTTAGAATCCGGTTTTGGTAAGGCAATTATTGATAACTCTTCTATTGCAATTTTGATGAAACAGCATCCCGCAGCTATTGATCAGGTGGGTGATGTTTTTTATCTTTCTGAGGGAGAGAAAAGGCGTTTACTTTCTGCGAGTGTGGGAGAAGGTTTATTCTTTGCAGGAGCAAACCATGTAGCAATGCGAGTAGTTGCTTCTGATGCTGAATATGAGCTGGCCACCTCTAAGCCAGAAGATATATTGGAACGTGAGAAAGAGCAAGATGAGGAAGAGGTCGTCGAAGGGGCAGTAAGTGGAGAAGAACCGCCACGAGAAGAGAAGGGTGCGGGAAAAGCGAGGACTAAAAGTGATGATTTGGAACCGACTGAGAAGGAAGTGACGAAGGAGGAAGATGAAGAAGCAAAAGATAGTGCTGACCGAAAAAGAAAATTTCCTGGGAGATATCCTAGTGGAGCGAAAATCCAAGAGGAAGCTGGCGATTAGAAACTGTTAAGGGTAATTTAAAATTATTAATCCGTTAATCTAAGGTTGGGGGTTGTCCGTATTGGTGGAAAAGTCTTTCTGTTCTTTCGTGTATTCCTGCTAGAGGGATAACTAATTTACTTTCATAATTCTTACCGGCAAAGGAAAAGTTAAAATTACCCTCTCCCGCAGTATTTTCTGTTTGATCTTCGGTGGTTGGTGGGAGAAAAGCTTCGAAAACTTGGGTGGATTTATCAAAGTAATCGAGGAGAAAAGACATATCTCCTTCTAGATTAAGTGGTGCGCTGGTACCTGCTGAAACAGTTACTGAACAAACCCCTTCGCTGCAGGAGGGTGTACCTACGTTGGGGTCTGGTTCTTCGTAATTGTCACCGGCCTCGATGTTATATTCATCACTGTAGCTATCCAATGTTTCTGCGAAACAAGCTGGTGTTTGGGGAAGAGATTCATTTGTAGCATCACAGGTTCTGAGCAATCCTTGTACCTGCCCTAATTGTATTTCTTGCCCGCTCGCCTCTCCGTTTTCTGATTGGGATGGAGTTTTGCTTAACCAGTTCCAGATCCCAGTATCTAAATTGGGATCATCAAATGCGTTTTTCAGCCCATAAGCATGGGGTATCCCGTACTCAATTTGTGTTTGCGGTCCATCTGCGGAAGATACTTTAAACCGTGCTTCACCGTAGGCGTTTCGGTAGGTAGAAAGCTCTTCTTTTATTAAGTCAGTTTTGTTAGGTGGAGCCAATCTTAGTAAAGGGTTGGCGGTAGATCCCTCTGCTGGTTTACAATCACAGCAGGTTGCGTAAGAAGCGAAGTCTTCTGAAAAACCCCCCTCGTTTCCTGGTGTGCAGGCAGCCGGCTTTTTGTTTTCCGGAGATGCTTGACCACAGCAAGGAAGGCAAGTATACCACTTGGGTTCTGTCCCTTCCGGGCAAGCAGGACATTCGTGCGCGGCCTCAGTTCCCACACACCAAGTAGTTGTTCCTCCGCTGCCAATAATATGTTCAGCTTCTGCATCAGGTTCATCAGTATAGCCTATGTACTTCCAAGTATCTTCGGAGATAGCAGGTATGGTTAGTTCGTTTACCTTGAACGAACCGTCAAAATTAAATCTTCTTTTTATTTCATCAATAACTGTGTCAATTTTCTGGAACAATTCAGCGATAGAACTTCCGGTTATTTTCTGGGAATGATTTTCGGATAGTTGTTCTACCTGAGGGCAACCGCTTTCCCATAATCCTTCCCGAGGGGCTAGGCAACCATCCTGGTTTTGTGCTTTTGCCGATTTTACAGATAGTAAAGAAAGAAGTAGGCAGAAAATTATTGTTTGGAAAATCCGTGTTTCGTCTGGGACCATTTTATATTTCAAGTAAGTTAATACCCTTAAGACTTTGATCGAGTGTGTTGATAAATAGCCATGCGCAAACAGCTACTAGTAACCCGATAAAGGCGTAGGTAATAGTTTTTTTTGCTTTTTCCACTGCTTTTTCATCACCGCCGGCAGTGATATATTTAAACCCGCCGATAATAATATACGCAAAAGTAACCAGCCCAGCTAAAGGAATTAGGGCTTTAGATAAGATGCGGTCGAAGACAACTACTAGGTCCTTGAGTTTTGCTGGTTCGTCTGCACCTGTGCTCCAATTCTCTGCTGCGTAGATTTTGGGCAGTACCAAATTTTTGAAAAGTTGGACAATTTTAGTCATTTTTCCTCTTTCCACACAACCAAACCGGAGCTGTTTTACCAGCACACGGTTTAGTTGGTGAGTATTTTCTAGTTATTAGTCACCGACAATATTAGGTGCTGCGGGGAAATTGATTCCGCTAATAATGCGGATACCTAATACCTTTTCAAGTATGGCGGCAATTGCGTAGGCGGAAACAATAATTAAAAGTCCCACCAAGGCAGCGGTGATTTTATCTCGTGCGGCAGCTGCTGCTTCTTTATCCCCTCCGGAGGTTACGTATTGGATACCTCCGAGGATAATAATGAAGAGAACAATAATTCCAGCAACCAGCATTGCTATTTGGATGCCGGATGCTAGTAAAGCACCTAGATCAGGGAAGGGAGTAACCTCTTCACCTACAGGGCTAACATCCTGAGCATATGCTGCTAATGTTAGTAAATTAATCATTTGTTTAAAATTCACCTCCTTTCACAAGTGAGTCTTAGTTAAGGTCGAGGAAGAGTTATTCCTCCTAAAATACGGATACCAAATACAGTTTCTACAATCCTAGTCAAGGCAAATGCTGCTACCACAAGGACAACTCCGACCACTGCGTTGGTAATCATCGCTTTGGCTTCTGCAGTAGCTTCTTTGTCTCCGCCAGCAGTTATATATTTTATACCACCAAATGTAAAGTAAATAAAGAGTAATATTCCCGCAAGTAAAGTTGCCACTTGAATAAAGCTGGAAAGAACATTTCCTAAATCTGTGAAAGGCCAATCCATGTGAGCAGCAATGTTCCCATCGTCTCCGCCCCCAGCACCGTTTCCGTTGTCGTCTCCCTGACAAAAAGAAGTCGGTTCGTTGGAAAGGTATTGATCTTCGTATTCAACGCAGTATTCTCCGTCATCCGTATATTGGCATTTTACTCGCCAGCCCGTATAGTTTCCTTCAGAATCACAACCAGCTTGTCCTGCTTTGTACCACCAATTACCGGTCTGGCAGTATTTTGGATCACAGTGCGACAATGCTGATACTTTTCTGGGTTTTCCATGCATTGCAACAACAATTAAAGATACAGCCAACCCGATTTGCAGTATTTTTTTGTTGATTTGTGTTAGTTTAATCATTTTATCTTTCAGCGAATATCGTCATCCTGAACTATTCACACAGCGTCATCCTGAACTCGATTCAGGATCTTTCCTCATTTCGTAATCTTAGAAAGATTCCGGATCGGAGTCCGGAGTGACGATGTACACATCGCCAGTTACTAGTTTCCAGGCTTCTTTTATACTATTCGCAGTAATTTGCAACATAATAGGATTCATTCCTTAAACATTTGCAATAATTCGCTATACTCATACTGTCGGCCAAGTGATTTGTAAAATATCAATACCAAAAACTATTTCCACAACTTTTATTACCGGAAAGCTAATAGCAAGGATAACCAGGCCCATAAATGCATTAGTTAACATGGTCATTGCGCCAGCAGTTGCTTCCTTGTCTGCACCAGCGGTGAGGTATTGGATTGCTCCAATTATTAAATAGATTAATAGCAGTATCCCTCCGATAATATAAGCGAGGGTCCAAAATGTTCCAATGTAATTTGCTAAGGCCCCCACTCCTTCTACCCCAACGAGGGGGTTTTCAATTGTTTCTCCTGCTGCATAAATAATATTCATTGTTTTTCTCTTCCTTACGGGCCCAACGTCTCCCAGGGAGGGGAAAGGATAGGAATTCCTAATATGTGTCCTACAATGGCAGTAATTGTCGTTGCTAACACCACTATTAATAAGCCTACAATTGCATTGGTTATCATTGCGCTTGCCTTTGCGGTTGCCTCCTTGTCACCGCCGGCGGTGAGATACTGAATACCGCCGAAGATTAAGTATCCTACTAGGAGAATGCCTGCTACTACAGTGGCAGCACCAATAATATTGGATATTAAAAGATTAAGGCCTTTTCCGCCAGAAGGATACCCTCCCAATAACGGATTTTCAAGTGTTCCAAAATATCCTAAGGTCATCCTAATCCTCCGAATTCCAGTCTGAAAATGTTCGGAAATCCAAGAACAGAACCGATTATCTGAGTGACAAAATAGGCGCAAACTATGATAATTAAGCCTACTATAGCATTGGTCATTATTTTTTGAGCTTTGTCTACTGCTTTTTCGTCTCCGCCAGCAGTGAGATATTTAAAGCCTCCAAAAGTTAAGTAGAAGAAGAGAAGAACTCCGCCTACGATGGTTATTGTAGATATTACATTATTTAGAAGCAAACCCAAAGCTTGGGATTCGGTCCCGTAAAGAGACGGATTGGCAATTTGTCCGAGATCAAAAGTGGCGGCAATTTTCATTATTGTGGTCCTGTAAATTCAGGATGTAAGATATCTATTGCTAAAATCTGTCCTAGTATTAGGGTAATAAAGTAAGCAGTAGCAATAATAATTAAGCCGATAATAGCATTGGTAAGCATTGTTTTTGCTTTTTCTACAGCTTCCTCATCTCCCCCTGCAGTCATAAATTTAAACCCGCCAAAAATTAAGTAGCCGAAGAGCAAAAGTCCTCCCACTACAAAAACTGCATTAACCACGTTTCC
>JBMCWH010000008.1:0-24400 GCA_048621635.1 Patescibacteria group bacterium | reverse complement strand
AGGAAGAGAGAAGGTCATGATTTTCCAATACAGAAACACAGCTTGATAAATTCATTTTTTCAGCTCGCAGTAATTATCTTCCAGCCGGGAAAAGAACAAGCCCGAAAGATAGTTACTCTATGTAATCCTGCTCTTAGCACATCTTTGAGTGAGCAAGAACTGTCTCGCAGCTACACTACTCCCATTATCCAATTGCCCGATTGTTCATCTGTTCAATTGCTCAACTGCAAAAACAATGAAGCAATGGAACCAGGAAACAATTGAGTCACTGAACAAGGGCTTCTTATTTAAAATTTAAAATTGGTAATTTAAAACTTGTCATCTATCTTCCACCATCTCCCGCATCTTTCTTATGCTCCTATAAACAATAGTCCCCACATTAGTCTCAGTAAGACCGAGCTCCTCCGCTATCCATTTGTTAGTTCTCCCGCGAAAAAATTTAAGATAAATTATCTTCTGCTCTCTTTCTGGCAATTCATCTAACAAACCACGAAGCAACTCCTTCTTCTCCTCATCCACATAATTATCCTCTGGGCCTTGGTCTTTGGTTTCTGGGGGGCGGATGTCCTCTATATCTGTGGTAGATCGCTTGTCATCCTCCCGATAATAATCAACCAAAACATTACGGGAAATCTTGTAAAGCCAAGCAGAAAGAGAAACATTTTGCCAGCGAAAAGAATCAATACCAGAAAGAGCCTTTTCAAAAACATTAGCTACCAAATCTTCCACCACCGGATCGCTTCCTAAGCGAGCGCGGAAAAATTTCTCCAAATGCTTCTTATAATGCTTGTAAAGCTTCTCCACTGCCTCCTTCCCTTTCTCTCCTCCCTCTTGGATCTGTTCCACAAGCTTTTTCTCTGTTTCTAAATCCATGGAAACTTTTGACATTTTTTTACCTTGCCTCAAACGGTTGCAGAACAGCTTTTCTAGTAACAGAAGCTAATTTTTGTCGCGGACCGATAATCACAATAGTGTCATCCTCTTTAATCTCTTTTACCTCCCAATCCCGCTCACTTCTGATCCAAACTTTCCTCCCAGTAAAAGATTCCAAAATCTCTTCCAAACTTTGCCTGGAAGAGGGGAAATAATTGTAGGTGGCATCCACAACCAGACCCCCTTTCTTCCCCGGATGAAGTCTTATCCGCGCCTCGGGCAAAGAGAAGTTTTCTAATGACTGCTTTACTTCTTGCTTATCAAGCCCGAACTTTTCTCCGGCTTTCACAGCCAAATCCATATACGGTTGTAAGCTTGGTTGTTTATCTACATTCAAAGAAACAGCTGTCTCCTGATTAAAATAGTGGCTAGGCGGGTGGTTACCACAAGTAATCACCAAATCTGGTTTTGTAATCTCCAGCCAGTAATCCAAAATTTCTGTGCGTTTAGTGGTCATCTCCAAAATCAAGATATTGGAATGTTTTTCTAGAAAAATAAGCTGAAGGATAGTTTTTACAATCACCTTCAGCCACTCAAATATGTTTTTGGGATAATACTCTGTTCCAAAAACAGTTAAAGGAATAACAAATTCTGCTTCCGGTGCTTCAATGCTGCGCCGTGTGGGATAATTTTGGTGAAGAATAGTGTAAAGAGTTTCTCTAGCAATTGTTGTCCCTTTCTGGCCGACAAGAGCTATTATCTGGGGATCGTGTTTACGTAATGTCCATTCAGTCAAAATCTTTAAAATTTTGCGAAGAGTTATCCTGCAGTAACCTTTAGGACTCATTGTGTTTATTATAACAGCTCTGGCTTACCAATATCACGGAAATAACAAAGACCAAACAAAAGAACAAATACAGAGAAACTGAACACAAACGTACGCAAAAGCATTATTTTCCACATTAAAAGATGATCCTAGAAATATAACTATTCAAACAAACAAAGATAGCTAAAACCATTGCAGTAACCGAAACTGAAATAAAACAAAATTAAAAAACTAAACTAATTTAACAATCACAATACCACCAAAAGTTTACAATGTATTGTATATTGTATACTGTGTACTGTGTACTGTACACTGCAAAACACTAGATCTATCAAGCTAAGTTGCACAAACTTAGCTTGATTTTTTTTTCGAAAATGCGACTGGGAAACAGACTCACTAATTTACAAAGATTCCGCTTTCCCCTGACTCTATCCTCATGTCCTACCAAACCTTTCTCAAATTAAAACCAACAACTGTTTGCTCCGAGAAATTGTTAGATGCAGCAACACCACACAAAAATAGTCTAAAAACAAAACTAGCACTTTGACAATTATAAGATATTATGTTAAAATATGAGCAGCCTAGAGAGAAAAGAAATTGGTAGATAAAAACCTGTGGGGAGAGACCAAGTAGGTAGGACTTGGGCTACTTCCCCACAGATTCTTGCTTACCAATAAGGAAAGAAGAGTAAAAGAGCGGATCCGAAAAGGAATAGAAAAAAATTAGATTAAACGAAATTGACAAATATAATAGTATCTGATATAATACAAATATAGTAAGAATTTAACAAATGAACCGGTAGCTTAGCAAAAGCACCTACCAAAACCTACTTACCTATCATACCGGAGAGAGATTCCGCCGTTTTAGGCGGGTAAACACGAGCTAGAAGGCTCTGTTTTGAAGACTGAATGGCCTACCCTATTCTCTTCGGAACAGAGCCTTTTTTATTTGTTACTTGATGATCCCGATTTATCAGGAGAATCTTAGTAACAAATAATCCCCCGTAGCCTTGTGCGAAGGGGAAAGAAAAGAATGCGCACTTTATCCCCGACCACGCTCAGCGGGGGTCGGGATTACCAACCTACCTACTAGCGGAGAGAAATTTGCTTGGTGAGAATGGGGACACTCGGAACACGGCTAACCGGGACATTTATATTAACCCAATCAGCCGTATCCCACCACTCAGCTTCCTACCCTTAGTAGGTAGATTGGTAAGAACCAGAAGAAAAGAACACAGATTCAACAGATGGATAAAACGTCATGCTGAACCTGCTTTGTCGGCAGACAGGCTTGATTCAGCATCTTTCCTCAATCCCAACAACGGAAGGATTCCGGATCGTTGTCCGGAATGACAAAAGAACAAAAAAGCACCCTTCGTAGCATTCGTAGCATTGCGCCATGGTTGGTAGATCAAGGGTTCGATTCCCTTCAATGTAATTTAAATTTTCCTGCAGGTCAAAAACCGACCTGCATAGGCCCTGAAAGGAGGCCGACATGGATCGCATTATAGTTACATCAACAAGGAGTGTCCGAAAGGACACTCCGAAAGGTCGCCGCGCGGCGATCCGGGAGGAAGAGGCAAATCGGTCCGCACGTGGGGACCGATGATAACTCTTCCAGAAGCGGATATTTTCCTTTTTTGACCGCACCAGGTCAAACAAGGTTAGCACTCATCGCCACAAAATATCCGCTCTCTCCCGAGAACTTAAGGAGACCTGCCCTGCACTCTACGTAGTACAGGGGAGATTTTTTAAGTTCTCAGGATGAGAGACTAAACTCGCATCTCATAGTATTAGATAGTATACTAAACTAAGTACTGTACATTAAAATAAAGTAATCCTTCGAAGAAGGCATTCTTTGTCAACTAGTACACTAGCTATCTAGTGAATTAGTTGCTAGAGAGCCTTCTTTGAGGGAGAGTTTTCAAAAGTCCTCTGGCTTCGAGATAAAAATCGAGACGTAAAAACAGAGAAGCCCTTTCCAAGGGTGATTGGTGGCGATCGCCTTACCGAGGAAATACATCCCGGTAAGCGATCCCGATTTATCGGGGTTGTACGCCAGGACCCACCACTAAGAGGAATGAAACCTCAACCTGAAAAAAGGTTAGGAGACCACTATTGGTTGCGGGGGATCTCCGAAATTAGGCAACCCACCGAGCAGGTGTAAAACGCTAGTCCTTGACAAAAACGTCAAGGCCTCGGCCAGGCGGGAATATTCCTGGTAATGACTTTAGGGGGCTACAAATGAAATTGAGCATGAGCATAAAAGCAGTCCTGGAGGAAATGAATGAGCAAGGGCACGGATTACCTGATTACATCAATCGGGTAGGAAGAACGGAGGCTCAGACGAAGAAGTCTGAGCCCCTCTCCGGTAAAGCCGGAGAGGCTGGCTACGTCCGGGAGACCCGGACGTGGACAGAGGAGTACCGGGTCACCGGATACTCCTCAGTACACCACCAGCCCTACGCCCGCGCACTTGTGCGCGTGGTCTGGGAGGGAAAGTGGGAGTATGGGAACCGGCAACCGCCGACTTCCATCGTTAAGGTAGAACTTGTCGGGCTCCAACCCGACAAATTCGAGCCTTACGCATCCTCCTTCGAGCCGTCTTTCGAAGAGCCCTCCTCTTTGGAGAAAGAGGAGCCTTTCGTCGTCGTTGACGATGAAAGCGAAGAGGTTCTGTGGGATTTCGACTAAAGCTATAAATAGCTGGGGAGTACCTGAAATA
This sequence comes from Patescibacteria group bacterium, assembly GCA_048621635.1. Lineage (GTDB taxonomy): Bacteria > Patescibacteriota > WWE3 > JAUXAW01 > JAYEID01 > JBMCWH01. Next base: position 19,977 of record JBMCWH010000008.1, on the reverse strand, counting down.
CGGTCCGGCTGAAAAAAATCTCCTGTTCTAAAAAGGTCGAAGCAGTTTGGGTATAACCCAAGCTTGGTAAACCTTGATTCTCTACGAATCTAAATTCACCAATCCCGATTTTATCGTGGATGCTTCCAGGGAACCCGGTGTACAACAAAACTAGAGCCTGTTAAGGCGTTGCACACAAAATCATTTCCGAGGCAAATCATCTAATTATCCTCGGGTAACCAGTTCCAACCCTCTTCGCTGTGGAGGGATAAGATCAAGGATTGATCAGAGCAAAATTCTCTCTGATCTGTACATCTTGATCACACAGCGCTCACATTCAAGCACGTGTCTTGTCACTTTACACTCCATTTGGAGGTAATTTGATAAGCCGCGTGCTTCTTTTTTTGGGATAGCGAATAAGCTACAAATAATTAAAGAATAAATCCTATTGTGCTACAAATTAATGCGAATAGGAAAGGAAATTGGAAACTAGTAACTGGAAATTGGTAACTGGTATAGCGAATTGATGCGAATTATAAGTAGCAAATTAATGTTAATGGAGAGGAGATTAGAAACCAGTAACCAGGAACTGGGAACTAGTAGTTTGTATATCGTATATCGTATTTCGTATCTTGTATCTTGTAACCGGAGAAACTTTTAAGGATTAATAGAATTAAACCTCACAGAATTCTTAAATTAATTCTTTCCCTACACTCAAAGAAGACGGACACCAAGCTTGCTATTTCACCTATTTGAAATAGCGGCCTTTAGGCCGCGCATTTTTTTTAAGTGGACTAAACTGTTATCAGTAGATAGGTAATACAAAAAGGAGCGCGACGTAAACGTCGCTATTTCAGATATATTCCAAAATTCAATATTAGCAATCACAATCAGACACGCTCAATGTCGGCGCCAAGGTTTTGGAGTTTGACTTCGAAGTTTTCGTAGCCCCGGTCAATATGTTCAATACCAGAAACAACACTTTCTCCCTCAGCAGCTAGGGCAGCAATTACCAAAGTTGCACCAGCACGCAAGTCTGTAATCTTTGCCTCTGTACCTTGTAATTCAACCGGTCCACCAATCTCCGCCACAACTTTCGGCTCTCCCTCTTTCTCAGACCAATTGAAACCATATTTATCAGGATCAAAACTCATACCAGCTTCCGTAGGGGTCATTAACTCTGCTTTCACACCAAATTTCTTTAACTCTTCCAAATAATCAAAGCGTTGCGGATAAATTGTTTCGTGAATCTTACTTTCCCCCTCCGCCTGGGCAAGAAGAACAGAAAAAGGCTGCTGCCAATCAGTCATAAACCCAGGGTGGGGCTTAGTTTCAATATCGGTTGGTTCAAAAACAGTTCCCGTATCGGCCCAAAACCTAACTCTGTCCTCCATAACTTCATAAGAGCCACCCACCTCTGAAAACTTAGCAAAGAAAGACGTTAAATCTGCTGGGCGGGCGTTTTCCAAAACAATATCTCCCCGCGTTGCTGCGGCAGCGATTGCGTAAGTCACTACCTCGCAACGGTCAGGTATAACTGAATGCTTAGCACCACCCAACTCATCCACACCTTTTACAGTTATTCTGCTCGGCTCCTCTATACTTCGTTCAATATTCGCACCCATAGAAACCAATAATTTAATCAAATCATCAACCTCTGGTTCTTGAGCCGCTCCAAAGATCACAGTTTCCCCCTCTGCCATAGTAGCTGCTAAGATTGCGTTTTCCGTACCCATCACTGTGTTCTTTTCAAAACGAATTGGAGCGCCAACGAGATGATCAGCACGAGCCTTAATTAGATGGTCTTCACAAACTATTTCCGCACCCAAACTTTCCATCGCAGAAAGATGTCGATCAATAGGACGTTTCCCGATCTTGCAGCCACCGGGAAAAGGCAAATCTATTTTCCCAAAACGGGCTAAAAGAGGCCCCAGACAAACAACAGCAGCCCGGGTTTTCTTACTCAACTCGCGAGGAATGGAAGTAGTAGCCACCTCATCTGCTTTTAACCGAACTTCCCCATCAAGCCTTTCCACTTTAACGCCTAAAGCGCGGACAACATCAATATCCACATTTACATCATCAATAGCAGGAACATCAGTAATCACTATCTCTTCTGAAGTTAACAAAGAAGCAGCAATCATCTTGATTGCTGCATTTTTAGCTCCGGATATTCTAACTGACCCTTTTAGGGGAACGCCCCCACGTACAGCAAATTTAGACATTTGTGAAATAGATAACGAAGCAGAAGGAATAATAACACAAACGCTACCGAATACAAAATCACCGCTGAACACAGAATTACCAATTTTAAAAATTAACAGTTTTGAATTTTAAATTTTAAATAAAAAAGTAGCGAGTTCCAGCTTATGTCCTGGGGTGCGCAATACCGTGCTTCGCCACAGCTACGCCCAGACGAGAATCGCGCTACTTCGTATTTTACTTGCGCCCCTTTTCGACCGTAGTGAGAAACCGGCTATCTGAATGTCTTACTGCCGAACTGCTCACCGGTCTGGCGAAATTCCGTAATAAGCAACGAGGGATTTAGCAATATCCATCCACAAAGGAACAGCTGTCTGGGTCGCGTACACACTCCTACTTGGCTCCCTCAACTTAACTAACATTACAAACTCCCGCGATTCTGCAGGGTAACCAACAAAAGTCACGTTAGTCTTATGAGGATCATAAGTACCACCGATAGGAATCTGTGCAGTTCCCGTCTTCCCCGCAATTCTGTATTTACCAAGGTAGGAATACATATTAACGTGATCAACCACTTTCACCATCATCTCAGTAAGCAAATCCGCTGTCTCAGCAGCAATTACTCGCCTTTCCAGAACCGGATCCAATTCAATAACTTTAGTCCCATCGTGAATTTCCTCAACCAGGGAAGGGCGCATCAAAACCCCACCATTAGCAATAGCAGAAAAAGAGCTAGCTACCTGTAACGGAGTAGCAGAGAGACCTTGCCCAAAAGAAAGGTTAGCCAAATCAATAGGTCTTAACTCCGAAAGTTCTTTAACAACTCCCTGTTCCTCCCCTTCCAAATCAACTCCTGTTTCCGCACCAAAACCAAAGTTTGAGAAGTAATCCCGCAAAGTTCTTTTACCTAGCTTCTCCAACGCTAACCAAGCAGCACCTGTATTATCCGAGTGTTTAAGCAAATCAATCATATTAGCCTGCCCGTAATACTCATTGTTCCAAGTACTAATAGTATAACCGCCTATCTCCAAAGGGCGGCTATGATAGGTAGTTTGGGGAGTTACCTGCTTAGTATCCAAGGCAGCAGCCATAGTAATCGGCTTCAAAACGGAGCCAGGTTCGTAAGTTGCAGCAATCGCTAAATTACGGCGTTCTTGATCATACTCGTCTTCATCTTTCTCCTTTTTCTCCGCTTCCTCTCCCACAGTTTCCTCCTTCATATCCTCGACCTTTTCGTCACCCCGCTGTTGATCAGGATCAAAGCTAGGATATGTAGCCATGGCAATAACCCGACCACTCCCTGGATGCAAAACCACAACCGTACCACTTTTAGCCCCATTGTATTCAACACCTTGCGCCAATTTCTCCTCCACCAAAAATTGGACCGCCCGATCTAAAGAAAGATCCAAATCTCTTCCTTTTTGCGGCGGCCTCCTTTTGTAACTCCCAATTAAAATTGGCTCCCCCAAAGCACTCCGCTCTTCCACAATCTTCCCGGGCCGACCCGACAAATCACCATTATAATACCCTTCCAAACCGTAATACCCTTGCAAATCACCCTCCCAATTTTTCCCCACAAATCCCAAAACCTGGGTAGCCAACGAACTCTCGGGATAAAACCTCTCCGGGGTTTTCTCAAAACCCAGACCAGGCAAATTATACTCCTCCAATTTGTTCTTTTCCTCCCGACTTAATCCTCTAATCATAGGCACCCAGTCCCGTTCAAAACCAAGTCGCTCCACTACTTCTAGCTCACAGTTTTTTTGGAGGCGAAAAGTTTCTGTCTCCTGGTCATGGGAAAAATTGACAATTGGACAATAATCCTCGACAGCTAAAGTTTCTATAAACTTTTTTGCCCATTGGGAAGGATTGGCAACTTTCTCGGGTTCAACATAAGCCAAGAAAACAGTTTTGTTAGCAACAAGAGGAAAATCATCCTGGGAATATATTTTTCCGCGGGGGGCAGGAAGCGTATAAGTATACCCATATTGGTCTTCAGCCAAAACCTGGTAGTCCTCCGCCTTCAACACTTGAATAGAAAAAAGGCGCGAAGCAATCAAACCAAAGACCACAAAAATTAGAAAAAAAAGGAAACCTAATCGCCAATGTTCCTGATTAAATATCATGGTTAACTAACTATTACTGAGGAAGTTCAGCCAGCACTGGCGGAGTAAGAAATTCGTACTCAGAAGCTATCTGCATTCCCAACTCTTTCTCAGCTCGTCGGCGGATGTTTTCAAGAGAAGTAAGTTCAGCAATCCTGTTCTCAATCCGCCGATTTTCTTCCTCCAATCTTTCTTTCTTCTCCAGCAAGCGAGCCACTTCCCCTCCCTGAGTAGAAAGAGAAGAACAAAGAAAAAACTGTGCAAAAAACAAACCACCAAAAACTACACCCAAAGCTATCCAAATAATCTTTTTCCTTCCCTTATGATCTTCCTTTTTACTATTATTATTTTTTTCCCAAAAAGTCATATTTAGTCTCGCAAATAACAAATTCCAAATTTCAAATTACTACAGTTACTGACTGATCTTTTCCATGGCGCGGAGCATAGCACTGCGAGAGCGCGGATTCTGACTAACCTCCTCGGGAGAAGGTCGGACAGGTTTAGGAGTCAGAATCCGCACTTTCCTCTCGCAAGAGCCTTCCGAATATTCTTTCCCAAACTCTTTCACAATCCGATCCTCCAAAGAATGAAAACTAATTACCACTAGCCGACCACCTGTTTCCAAAATTCGCAAGGCGCGGGGCAGTGCTGTTTTCAAATTATTAAGTTCGTCATTTACAATTATGCGCAAGGATTGAAAAATACGTGCTCTCCTACCGTAATCACCCCAACTTTTCGGATCCTTTGCAAACATTTTCTCATACCAAGACCAAAAATCCTGCTCCGGTTCTTTCTCTACCCAAGCTAAGAGACCTGCCAACTCTTGCGTAGTTTCAAAAGGTCTTACACTACGGGAGCGGACAACAGCTTTAGCAATTGTCCGAGAACGCTTTTCTTCAGCAAATCGTGAAAATAATTCATCTAATTCATTCTCCGTCAACCCATTTAGTAAATCCTGAGCCTTGACGGAAAGGGCAGGATCCATCCGCATATCTAAGGGTTCATCTTTTAGAAAACTAAAACCTTTTCCCGAACCCTCAATCTGCCAACTAGACATTCCCAAATCAAACAAAATACCGTCTGCAGGAAGAAACGAATATTCTTTAGCAATAGCCTCAATATTTTTAAAATTACCTTTAACTATCTTGTAACTATCCCCAGAAGTATCAACACTTTCCTCTAATTTCCTTTTTGCAAAGTCAACAGCTTCGGGATCAAAATCAATTCCTAACAACTTACCCCCCTCTTTCAAAATAATCTGTGCATGACCACCACCCCCTACAGTAGCGTCTATGTATTTCTTCCCCGGCTCAATCTCTAAAAACTCAGCTACTTCCTTCAATAAAACAGGCTGATGAAATTGCGTCGTAGGATCAGATACATCTTCCACGGATCAAACCTCCAAACCTGCCAACTTCTCCGCAATCTCGCCTGCCTCCTCAGACAAATAATCTTTCCTCTCTTGCCAACGTTTTCTATCCCAAATTTCCACCCAGCGACCCAATCCCAAAAAGCAAATTTCTTCACCAATCTCCGCATAGTCAAATAAATGTTGCGGAATTACAAATCTTCCCTGTTTATCCAATTCCACCTCAGCAGCGCTTCCTAACAAAAAACGAGAAGTATCCCGCACCGATTCAGACACAAAAGGACCAGAAGCAGCTTCGTTTAAAAGCTTCTCCCACTGCTGCGGAGAAACAACAATCAAACAACCTTCGTAACCACGCGCAACAATAACTTTATTACCAATCTCCTCTCTAAAAGATTTAGGCAACGCTACGCGGCGTTTACCGCCAACACTGTAAGTATGCTCACCAATCAACATAAATTCCTCCAATATTCACCACTTGTCACCACTGATCACCACTCTAAATATAAAGCTTATAGATGTCAAGACCTTTTGGGTATTTTTCGGTATCTGTTGATTATGCTGATCAAAAAAAGAAACAGACCTTTTATAACTTGGGATCCGTCCCTTTCCACTGACTGGTCTTGCTGACGCAGTAAGGATTATCAAAAGGCAAACTCTTGAGGTGTATTAGCAGATTTATCCGCGATCTTCCTATTGCCTCTCCTAGAATTTTAAGAGGTAGACTCTTAAAAATGCCCATCTGACAAGCTTAAGAAGATAACAAATGATAAATAGGTTAGGAAATTTAACAACAAAACAGCTCAGCCGCATAAGAAAAGCAATGTTAAGAGGTAGACTCTAAAAATTGGGGTGAGAAAGAGAAAGAGAAAAAAAAGGGCCGTCAGCGGAAACGGCGAGGTTATCCGCTAACGGCCAATGAGTCAATTGCGCTGCGCAACGCAGCTTAGAACTGTGTTAACAACCTGCCGAGGCGAAAGCTTAGTCTTCATCTCCTCGGACAGAGGATATTTAGACGACCCAGCAAGCAACCCGGCAATGCGGGACCTACTTCCGCTGTGCCCATTAACTTTGAAAGCAAACCACTTCATTCCTGGAACATCTCCCGAGCGTGCAAGCTGCTGAGAAGAAAAATCAAGCCCACGCGCTGCGGCCTCTTTCTCTCTAATAGCCTGCACAACGCCCAACTTTCCCAAATCTACAGGCTTACCATTACTAGAAAAGCAGGACAAGATACCCACATGCCCAGTATCGCGAGCAAAAGATATTACTAAACGCACCCCCCCTTCCCTTTCTAACCTGTTTCGAAGAGTACCACCGTCTTCCTCATCAGCCACGAGAAGACCTACTCGACCAAAATCCGGGACTTCGGTAATTCGGCAAAAAGGCTCCTCTGTACTCGAAAGTTCAGAAGGAACTTTTAGCTGACCCACCTTTTTCAGAGAAATATCTTTCAAGTTCCAAATGTGCCGCTCATTAGCCATCAAGGCAAGAACCATTTCTCTGGCTAATTGAAAAACCTCTGCGTCACACTTGCCTCTTCGATACAAACCCCGAATAATCGAAGGTACTGCACAACCGCAGTTCAGGTCTCCTCTTTCTGACTGGCAAACCCAGTGAAGAATCCGTCCATAAAGATTAGTAAACCCAAACCGCTCCGCGACAAGATGCGCAGAACTAGGCGAATCACAATCTCTTCGATGGTGATCGAACTGTGAATTCCCACAGTCAATATGTATTACCCGGTCTTGCCCCCGTTTCTCATACCAATACCCTGGAAATACATTCATACCTCCAAAAGTGTCTTGGTCAGGATCAAGAAACGCTGTACGGATGCGCCCTTGAAAACCTTCTTTACGCATTCCTTCTGCGCAAAAAACAATTCCCGTAACTAGATCAAAATCCACAACTGAATGCCCGACCAAATACCTAGTCACACTGTCCTCCTGCACCAAACTAGTCAAACCAAGTTGTCACTATTATACCACACACTAGAAGTCCTACAAAGTAGAGGTAAGAAAATAAGCTAACGCCAATAAACACGGTGAAAAAACTTTTGGAACCCCAAATATTATAAGACAAACTACTCTGGGTTTGCGAGACGAAAGTAAGTATGGTAGAATACCGAACCATTGGTCAAATCAGCCAAATAACTGAAAGGAAGCAAAAGATGGAGATGAAAAAAGAAAGCTCCGGAAAGGTAAAAACCGAAAGACGGATAGGAAAAGCAACAGAAACCACTACAACAGAAAATATCGGGTCTGAAAACAGACCAGATGGAACAAAAATAATCCAATCAATAAGCACAACTGTTGTGGAAAACGAAGAAAATCACAGGGCAACCAGAATCACTGAAGCTACGATGACCATCCGACCTGCTACGGGCTCGTAATTACAATTCTAAAGAGCAGCAAATACCGAGACCTTAAGAGATTCCTCTTAAGGTCTTATTTTCTTATTAGTATTCAACTTTTCCGTTATCAGCTTTTAACAAAAAAAGAAAAGAAAGACGCACCACGCGGTGTGTTAGCTATAAAATGTATTATATACAATATACAATATATTGTATATTACACATTGCGATGCTTTCAACACTAATTCCACATAGTAATGGGGAGGTAATAGATAGTAATAGGGAGAAGCCTCATTACACAATCAGCTTAACAGTACCCAACCAACTTGACAGTACCCGATGCGATACGCTCCAATATAATGTATTGTATGCCATGTAGCCCTCGCGATTACTATTACTGTAGAGGGTATGTGAATAATAGATGATAGATGAAAAGTGAACGTCCAAATCAAGCTACCCCAAATTTGCTAAAACCAGAAAGAGGGGCATTTGACACTCAAAGGTTTGCTAGCTTGCGGGTAAATTTTCTTTCCCGAGGGAGAACTAATGTCTTATAAACACGGTGATAAATTCCGCAAGTCCAGTACTTCTTGGGAATTGAATGAGAATTGTATTTTTTAGGAATTAGTACAGTATCCACCAACCGAACCTTGCCCTCATTAGTAACCCAAAGATTACCTGTGAACCGTGGATTTAATATCTTCGTTGGCTTACCACCAACCAAGTCTGCAAACAACCCTTCTTTCTCGCGCAAAGCACTATTAGCTTGAAGAAAAGAAAGTAAATTTTTTCTAGCAGGTTTGGAAAAAATCTCTTCCTCAGACATAGTTAGTAAAGACTTTCCAAAAACTCTCTCCATTACTATTACGTAAGCTGCCTTTTCCGGGAACACGGGAACTAAAAAATACTCAAAAGAAGGTAAAAACTGCCCTAAATATTTTTCCAATAAATCCTTTTGCTTCGACAGCCTAGCTAACCAATTTTTCATCACTTCCCAAGGTTCCGGGCTCACATACTTAATTACATAACGCTTACCAAAATAACGCACAGCATGTTCCCAATTACGCCCAAAATTACGCTTTCCAATAGATAAATCTACGTATGAGGTTTCTTGCAAAGTCTGTTTTATATAAGGAAGGATTGCGCTATCGTCATCTACTAACGGATCCCGAAATCCGATTGCGGAGAAAAACATATCGAACAGTTTTTCTGTCAGGGAAGATAGTATTTTCATAATTACTAAAATGTGGTTGCAGAAGAGATTATAACACTCGGAAACGATGTTTGATCAAATGAATCTTGAATTTACAGGCTGTTACAAAATGCTACATAGGTCACAAAAAAAACATAACCTCGAAACGACAGGTGTTTAGCGTTCCCATGAAGCACTCCAAAATGCACCACGTTATAAATTTAAATCCTTGAAACAAACCAATCACAGAGGTCAGAAATCTTAATACGCACTTGCTCAGTCGTATCCCGATCCCTAATAGTCACCGCTTCATCTTCCAGACTATCGTAATCCACAGTCACGCACCAAGGCGTACCTATTTCATCTTGGGCGTAATAACGTTTTCCAATGTTACCGCGATCGTCCCAAGCAATAGGGCCGATATTAGAACTTATTTGTAGAGACGGGGCATCCCACGTCGCCGAGGCTGTGACGGACAGGTCCCCCCTCTTTAAATTACCAGACAATAAGTTATAAACCTTCCTTGCCTTCTCCACAATCTCTGGTTTGTTAGAAACAAGTGGAAAAACAGCTATCTTGTAAGGTGCAAGGCGAGGATCAAGCTTAAGATATGTACGTTTATCCTTTCCCTCACCCTCCTCCTGGTAAGCTTCCAAAAGCAAAACTAAAAGAGTCCGCGAAACCCCAAAAGTAGGCTCAACCACGTGAGGATAAAACTTTTCCCCATTTTTCGAATCAGTAAAACGTAGATCTTCTCCAGAACATTCTGCATGCTGCTTAAGATCGTAATCAGTCCGATAGGCTAACCCGTAAAGCTCTTTAAACCCGCCAAAAGGAAAATTATATTCAATATCTTCTGTCCGTTGCGAATAATGGGAAAGTTCATCCTCTGTATGCTGCCGCCACCGCAAATTATCTTCTTCCACACCCAAACCAACTAACCAAGTCATCATTTTTTCCTTCCATGCCTCAAAAACATCTTCCCAAATTTTTTCACGAATAAAATATTCAATCTCCATCTGCTCAAACTCAAAAGTGCGAAAGATAAAATTACCCAAAGTAATTTCGTTCCGAAAAGCTTTTCCAATCTGGGCAATTCCAAAAGGAAGATCAGGGTGCATAGAATCCAGAACATTTTTATAGTTTACAAACATACCCTGAGCTGTCTCTCCCCGAAGATACACAGTAGAAGATTCTTCCGACACACTACCCAAAGAAGTTTCGAAAAGCAAATTAAACCCACGCGGAGGAGTAAAATTAGTAGCACCGCAATCAGGACATTCGACTGCTTTTTCTTGGATTAACATAGCCAACTCCTCCTCTGCTTTACCCTCAACCTTTTCCTGTGTTTGATCTTCAACCAAATGATCAGCACGAAATCTCCCGTGACATTCCTTACACTCTACCAAAGCATCATCAAAACTTTCTATATGACCAGAAGCTTCCCAAATCTTAGGATGCATAATAATACTCGAATCCAATCCATAGATAGTTTCTTCACTATGCACAAAACGAGACCACCATAAATTCTTAATATTCCGCAGCATCTCTACACCCAAAGGACCATAAGCATAACTATTAGCTAGACCACCGTAAATTTCAGAACCCGGAAAGACAAAACCACGCCGCTTGCAGAGAGCAACTATTTTTTCCATCAAGTCATTTTCCATAGAAATAGTTTACTACATTTACTCACAAACCCCAAACAACAAATAAACAGTTCCAAATGAAATATATGTAAAACTAAGCACAAGTCAGACTTCTCAGATCCCTGAATTTAACCCAATTTTAAGAGGTAGACTCTTAAAAATTAGGTAGCAACAGCATTCAAAAGGAATTAGCTTTTTAAAATATGGAAAAGTTATCAACAAAAGTTCTTAACAGCATGATAAAAGAGATTTTAAGAGGTAGACTCTTAAAATTAAGTCGAAAGCAATACATAAATAAATTGTTTAGACTTGCAGATTAATCTAAAGAAGCAGCTATTTTAGAGGGGTCAAAATCGCCGGCGCGAATTTTTTTCAAAAGCTCGCTAGATTCCAGCTGCCGTTCTAAAAGAAACTCAACATACTTCTGAAGCGCGTTTTCTACATCTTCCATACAATCTTTCTCTACTCTCTTCCCTACCCGCATCCGCCCAATCTTTTTCCAAGGTTCAACTGACAAATCGCGTAACAATTCCAAGCTTTCTTTACTAAGTTCAATACAATCCCCTTCGCGGCATTTACCACAAACCACACCGCCTAGAGCAGGAGAAAATCCGTTCCCGCCACCCCAACTTAATGCACCACCACAATTTACGCAATGCCTTATTTCTGGAGCGTAGCCCAATTCAGAAAGCGCTTTCAATTCAAAAGCATGGGTTAAAGAAGGAGAAGAAATAAGATCAGCTTCTGCCAAATGGCCCAAAGCCATCAGCAAGATTCTAAATAAAGAGTAACTGCCTTGCCCTTCCTGCACAAACTCATTAATAAATTCTGCCATATAATACCCCCAACCCATCTTCTCCAAACTAGCCTTTATCCCCTCAAACGAATCCACCAATTCAGCCTCTGTAAGAATATATAAATTCTTCCCTTCTGCAAGCTGAACTACAGTATGAGAAAGTAAATCCACATGACCACCTTTACGAGAGTCCACCTTGCGAACACCCTTGGCTAACACCGAAACCATACCTTTATCCCGAGTAAAAATAGTCAAAATACGATCAGTCTCTGAATAATTTGTCCTTTTGGTAACTAAACCCTCAAATTTATAAGTAGCCATTTTTTTTATATAACGAGCTGTCAACCGGGGGCATTTTCGCGGAAATCCGCTTTCAATCTGCGTCAATCCTATTTATTCAAATGGGAGCTCTAATTCTCTATCTTTGTCCAATTCAAAGCTTTCTTTATTTTTCTCAACAATAACAGTGTAAGGAGGTGCTTCTATTCCTGGTTGTTTTTGAACCAGTAAATTGTAAGATTCCTCCCCCACAACCTCTTGCGGAAGAGTATATTTAAACACCAACTGCGAACTCTCCAATGGCCGAGTTATGTTGAAGGCAGCAAAGATCTGCTTATCTACAGCCACATCATAATAAGATTCGCGCGGAACAGCTGCTTGCCCACCTTCTATGGATATCAACTCTGCGCCTTCCGGAACAAGTAACCGCACATAAGCTCGGTACGGTCCGTTAAGCCAACCGTCATAAGGTTCAGGATTCTCAAAATCAACAGTTACTGTCTTCGCCCAACTGTCACCATCTTTCTCTAACTTCTGAGTTACTTCCCGAGTCACATAAAGATTAGCCTTAGCTCCAGCAAGATTAGCTTCATTAACATGGAGATAATCTCCAGTAAATGAAGTGCTAATACCACCATGCCAATTGTGTTTCGCTACTACTTCCTGGACTTCGGAATCAAATAGATAAAGGAGAAGATGTTTCTCAGCACCTAAGGCAACAAATTCTTCCAGAAGCGGTTGCCATTTTTCCTTAGGTGCAGACAACAGCTCTTTCAACATTTCTTCCATCAAATCTCCCAAAAGAGCCTTACGCCCCCATTGGTCCTTACGCAACAAAGTTGCGTATTTTTCTAACTCCATGACCACATTTTCACTAGTAAATGGTTCGCTATAGCCAGAAACTTCGACAGGACCAAGAATTTCCAAAAGGTTACTTACAAAATAAGTATCTACAGCTAAAATACCGTCCACCGACTCGGTACCTTCCGCCCTGTTCCAGAAAGAGTAAAACTGTCTAGCAGCAGTAGGAAAGTCAGGAGAAAGATTGGCATCGCGGATAAAGTACTGGTCAATTTTTAAAAACCGCTGGTAAAGAGCAGGTGCCGGAGGTTTAGAAGCAATCCGCCGGTCTAAATAATACATATCCTCTGAACCTTTACTCCTTATTTCTCCGTTGTCAATCTCCAAAAGAGCGTAAGCTGTCCAAAACCCTCCTGTGGGACGCAACTCCTTATCATTTTGAAAAAGCACTACGTAAGTTTTTTTCTCATCCTGCCCCATCACTTGTGGTAAAACAGCCAAAACCTCCTTAACTTGGGGAATAGTACTATCTAGCTGATCCGTAACCTTTTTCACTTGGCTAATACCTTCCCGCACACTCATCCCTTGCACCCGAACAAACTTAGGATACCTATCAGGTTCTACCTTACCCAGCTCTTGCTGAATATTTAAAAGCTCTGGTTCCACCGTATCCAAACCCGAAGAAATTTCTGGCAAAGCTTCCAGCACTCCTGGAAGTCTCTCCCCGGCTGTTCCAAAAGACGCCTCACTTCCCTCTGTCTTAAACCCTAGAACATCTGCCACCGGTTCCACCACTGCAACCATTTTTAAACCAGCTTCTGTACTATACTCACCGGCAGCTAAAAAATGCTCCGCATCACGGTAATAATTACCAAAAAAGGGAATTATTTTTGTCCAAGACAAGGGTTGAAGTGCTGTTTCCACTTTCTCCAAATCATCCTGAGCTTCCCGCAATTGATTTTCTGCCATTACCAAATCCTGGAGGAGTAAAGAATCCTTAAGCGGCCGCACATGCGTTTGCAACTTTTTAGCTGCAGCCAGTGTGTTCAAGGCCGGCTTGACAAAAGCAAAATAAGAGGAAATCCCTAAGAAAACAAGTATGCCCAACACAACAGCCAAAGTTTTTTTGGATAGGTGTAGCTTTTCCTTTATCTTGGAAAAAATCTGCATAACTTCTAGACTGCCCCCTTAGCTTGGATAACTGCCAGCGGTGTTTTCAGTATTATATAAAAATCAAGCAAAATGGATGTGCTTTCTGCATACCTAACTTCCAAATTAACCCGCTCATCAAAAGACAAATTGGAACGCCCACTAACTTGCCAAAGCCCTGTAATACCTGGCTTTACCGCGAGAATACTTTCTATCTGCTCCTGAGAACCAGAATTATCTTCTTCAAACTTCTCTAACTCATCGGGGCGATACGCGCGGGGACCAACAAAACTCATACTTCCCAGCAAAACATTTAAAAATTGTGGAAATTCGTCAATGCTGTACTTGCGAATAAATTTGCCAACACGGGTAACGCGGGGGTCATTTTCCAATTTATGGGAACCAGTACGCAACTTCTCGTAAAAGTCCGGATTGGAAAACAAAATATCATCTGCGTTTTTCACCATGGAGCGAAATTTTAAAATTCTAAAAAGGTCTCTGTCTTTCCCTACCCGTTCCTGACTATAAAAAATAGGCAAACCGTCTTCCAGAAAAATAGCCAACCCAACCAAAATAACCAAGGGAATACCTAATATTAACGCCACCACAGAAATACAAATATCAATAATTCTCTTAAGAAAAGAAAAAAGCTTTCTACTCATTCTGATGTTTCCAAAAGCGGGCTACTAAATCCTGAATTTCTTCAATGAACCGTTGTTTCCCAAAACGCTCTGCTCGCCGACGACAAGCTACAGGATCAAACTGTTCAGGTTCAAACTTTTCCAATGCCTGTTGCAAACCCTCAACCGTTTGCGGACTGAAAAAAGCCCCCGTCTCTCCCGGCAAAATAGTTTCCAAGGCGCCACCAGCTCTGTATGCTAACACTGGCTTCCCGGAAGCCATCGCCTCCAACGGGGTAATGCCAAAATCTTCCTCTTGCGGAAAGATAAAACCTTTCGCAGCTTGGTAAGATTTTACCACAGATTGGTCAGAAAGTCGACCCACAACCTGAACTGTAGGACCAGCTAAATCGCGTAGCCTCTGCTTATCAGGGCCATCTCCCACCACCACCAAAGGCAATTTCAGATTGTTACAAGCTTGGACCGCCAAATCAATTTTTTTCCAAGCAACTAAGCGAGAAACTATCAAATAATAATCTTCCGGAAAGTCCTTAACTGGCTCCTCAGAAGCCAGCTTTTCTTCATCCCCCGGCAAGGAAAACCTTTCCAAATCCACATAAGGATAAATAACTTCTGCATCACGGTTATAAAAGCGAGAAATGCGCTTCTGAACCAACTTAGAATTACCCACAAAATGCTCTACTCTTTGCGCGGCCGTGTAATCCCACATCCGTAACCAACTTAAAAAGGGAGTTAAAAGCCGCCCCACCAACGGATTTTCGGAAAAATATTGGCACGGCTGCCAGAACATCCTCCCTGGACTATTCATATAGCAAACATGTAAAGTGCCGGGTTTAGTTATGACTCCGTGGGCATAGCGGGTGGAGGAGGAAATTACCAAATCATATTCCGAAAAATCAAAGGATTCAAACGCGAGAGGAAATAGAAAAAAGTAAGCGCGGTACAACCGCTTTTTAGCAGGCAACTTCTGCATAAAAGAAGTTCTCAAACCTTGCTTTCCCAAATGCTCTTCGATCCGCTGTTCCCAATCCTTTGTAGCCATAGAAGTAAATAAATCTGCTTCAGGAAAAGCTTGCGCCAAAGTTAAAAACACTCTTTCTGCTCCGCCAAATTGTATTAAATCATCATGAACTAAGGCAATTTTCATAGGAACGCGAACAGACGCAAATTAAGAACGAACTTACGCAAATAATTAACTGTAGAGAAAGCCATATCTCCTCTTTACCAGATTCAGGATTCCTTCGACTACACTCAATGTAAACTTGTCTGGAAGGACAACATACGAAATGCTTACTGCTTAATGCTTCCTACTACCTACTAATTACTAGTTTCCAGTTTCTAAATATCCTGCCAATGTCTTCCTTGCTGTTTTTTCCCAGGAAAACCTTTGCAAATTCATATTACCATTCTCAACTAACTCCTCCCGTAAAGTAGAATTGTTTACCACTGACTTTATTTTCCTAACTATATCCTCCTCATCACAAGGGTCAAAATAAACTGCCGCATTACCGCAAACCTCAGGAATACATGTCTTTTCAGCAGCAACAACCGGCACATCAAACTGCATTGCTTCCAAAGGAGGTAACCCAAAACCCTCAGAAAGAGAAGGAAAAACAAAAGCCAAAGCATTTTGGTAAAAAGCTATTAAATCCTCATCCGGAACGTAGCCGTCCTCCACTGCAAATGCAGGGAAAACAACCCGTTCTCTTATTCCTCCCAGCGAGGGAAAACCAACAGACGCGCTTCCGTCATCCTGAACCCCCGATTCGTCGAGGGATTCAGGATCCAGTCCGGAATGACTAAAATTAATCTCTTCCCTCAACCTCCTCTGAAAATAATCTAACTTCCCCACCAACACCAAACTAAGATCTTCCTCTTCCTCAGCAAGGATACCAAACGCCTTAACCAAACGGGGAATATTTTTATGCGGATACATTGAACCCACATAAAGCAAATAAGGCTTCGAAACACCGTATTTTGAAGTCAGTACTCCGTTTTTTTTATTTCGAAACTTGTTATTTGCCGTTTGTAATTTGAAATTTTCTCCCACCCCTTCATAAGTTACAATAATCTTCTCAGAATCAAGCCACGAATACTCTTCTAACAAGTCTTCTTTAACAAACTCAGTAGGAACAAAAATAACTGCGGCGCGCTTAACCGCCAACCAGAAAACAAACTTGTAAATCAACCGCTTCAGCAAATTAAAAGGACGCCACCGCGTAGTCGCCCGGGCAGTAGAAAATCGGTGAATAGTTAAATCATGAATAGTAACAGCAATCTTTCCCGGATAAAAAACAGGAATATTAAAATGGGGGACATGGAGCAAATCCAACTTCTCTTTCCCAAAAACAAAAGGCAGCTTTATTTGCTCAACAAAAGAGTACCACGGTATGTTAACAAATTTTTTTCTAAATGACAGTTGTGAAAAAGCAGCACCATCTGAATCTGCTTGAGGAGTTTTGTCATCCTGAACTCGATTCAGGATCTTTCCGCTTATAGACTTAAAAGAAAGATTCCGGATCCAGTCCACCGCACAGCGGGGCAAAGCCGGAATGACGGAAAAATCATCCACTCCTTCCGAATTTAAAAAAACCACATAATCATTATCTTCATCAATATCTTCCAAAGCTAAGACTAAATTCTTAACATAACGACCGGGGCCGGCATGACCCCAAAAACGGGCATCGATACCAATTTTCATAAACCAATTTTAACATAAAAAAGGTGAGTCCCGCTTAGTCGGGGCTCACCTCGAAATAGACCAGAACTAATTTTCCTATCGATCAGAAACCATCCTCTCTCCCCTCCTCAGACAAGAGACACCAATTTCCTCTAAACTGATTATGAACTAACTTAATCTCCCCCACCTCAGCTAGTTTTTCCCGCAACCAATCTAGTAAACAAATATACGTAGCCGAATTAATCTTAGGTAAACACAAACCAGAGTTGGCACAAAAACTAGCCAACAAGGTGTTAATTCGCAAAGACTTTCGCTTCTTTATTTCCTGCAAAAGAATATCCTCAGGAAAATCAAAACCATTCCGTTCCCTAAGCAAACCCCACCACTTACCAGACACTACATAATTCTTAAACTGTCTAGCAAGTAAGGGGGCTTCCCCTGAAGCAGGAAAGCGCTTATCAAAAACTTGTACACCTTTTTCCCGCGCCAAATCTTGCAAAGAAACAGCCTCTCTCATCTCTCACCTCCACGAAAGAAATTTACGTACCCAAATTATACCAAAACTTTAGCCACACTTCACTAGCAAGCTTGGCAAAAACATCCAACTACTGTGCTATGCTAAAATACAAACAGACAAAAAATTATGAAAATTTTAATGCTTAATTACGAATACCCGCCTCTGGGTGGTGGGGCAGCAACTGCGTGCCAAAACTTGCTCAAAGAGTTTGCAAACAGACCGGATCTAGAAATAGACCTAATCACTTCCTCACCAGACAAACACCATCAAGATACTTTAAACGGGAACATAACAGTCTACCGCCTAGATATCGGCAAAGGAGCAAAGAACGGACAGTACCAAAAATATAAGGATTTAATGAGATACTCTTGGAAAAGCTTTTTGTTTGCCAAAAAGCTCCAGCGCAAGAAAGATTACGATTTAGTGCACGCTTGGTTTGGGATTCCTGCCGGGTTTGTGGCAATGTTTTTGGGCAAACCTTATCTTGTTGCGCTAAGGGGAATGGATGTCCCCGGTTTCAGCAACCGCTTCCGCAAATTGAACAATTGTGTCTTTTGCCACTTGGACCAATTAATCTGGGGCCGGGCAAGCGCTGTCACGGCAAATTCAAAAGGCCTAAAAAAGCTGGCTCTAAAAACCCGCCCCAAGCAAGATATAAAAGTAATCCACAACGGTGTGGATACCCAAACTTTTGTCCCCGCACCAAAACACACTAAAGACGGAACCTTCCGCATCCTTTCCACCTCCCGCCTCACCAGCAGAAAAGGCATTTCTTACCTAATAGAGGGGTTTGCCGCCTTCCACAAAAAAGCGCCAAATTCAAAATTAATTCTAGCGGGCAGTGGGAACAAGAAAAACGAACTGTTCATAACCGCAAAAAAACTGGGTCTTAACTCACACGTAAAGTTTGCCGGCTCTGTGCCCCACGAAGACATCCACGAAAGGTACCAAAACGCAGATGTGTTTGTGCTCCCCTCCCTCAACGAAGGTATGAGCAACTCACTTCTGGAAGCCATGGCCTGCCAACTCCCCGTAATTGCCACCAATACCGGCGGAACAGCCGAACTGGTGGATGAAAGCAACGGCATAATTGTGGAGAAAAGAAGCAGTAAAGAAATCGCCCAAGCACTCTCAACACTCTATGAAAACAAAGAACAGCTAAAAAAAATGGGCAAAGCAAGCAGGGCAAAAGCAGAAAAGCTGGGTTGGGAAAAAATCGCCGAGCAGTACCTCCAACTTTATCGAGAAATTGATAAAAAATGAATAGCGACAGCTGTCAAAAAGCAATGAACTTCAGCTGGCAATCAGTCGCTGAAAGTTATCTAAGAATTTATAAATGAAAAAGTCTGGAAAAATTAAATTAATATATATTGCAGGGACTGGACACTGTGGATCTACATTATTAGATTTAATAATCGGTTCAGCGCCAGAAGTATTCAGTACGGGAGAATTAGGATTTTATAATATCTACAAAGATAATAAAATCTATAATAAAGAAAATCCAGATTATATTTGTACATGTGGCAAAGATTTTAATAAGTGTAAAATTTGGCAGAAAGTTAATACAAATTCAAATTTTAAAATAAAAAAGATATTTTCATTATGGGAAAGTTTAAAAATAGTTTTATTTACCCTATTTCCATTTATTCCTTTTAATAAAAACAAATATACCGATGATACTCATAATTTATTAGAAAAACTAAAGAAGGTAATCAATAGTAAAAAAACAATTTACTTTTTAGATTCTTCAAAAGACCCTCGAAGGCTTTTTTACTTATTTAATAATAAAAACTTAGAAATATTTCCAATATTTTTAACAAGAGAAGCAGGAGGCGTTGCTTATTCGTATAGTAAGAAAGAAAATTTAAAAAAAGGTAAAAAAAGGAAAAGTTTTTATTTAACTCTTTTAAAATGGCTGTTGGTAAATTTTGTAACTGGGAAAATGTTAAAAAACAATCCAGATAAAATACTTATCAAGTATAAGGATTTTTGTGAAAACCCAGAAAATTATATAAAATTAATTAATAAAAAGTTAAGCATAAACATCCCGGCAAAAGATTTTCTGGAAAAAGTAAATAAAGGAACCTATCATAATATAGATGGTAATGTTCTTAGGTTTAATGAAATTACAGAAATTAAACGTGATAATAAGTGGAAAACAAAATTAACAAAAATCCAAGCCATATTTTCAACTATCATTTGTAAATTATATAATTTTCCCCAATGATAACGGTATTACACTTAATTGACCACATTAGCTTGGGC
>JBMCWH010000007.1:0-27560 GCA_048621635.1 Patescibacteria group bacterium | reverse complement strand
GAATTTGCTGTTCCTAAATCAATAGCAATTTTCTTAGAAAACATAGACATAATTATCAAAACCCAAATGACAGGTGGGATAAATTGCTCAATTGCTCGACTGTTATATCCGCTAACCGCCGTCCGCTCTCGGCAAATCGCTTACCGTTCTCAGCCAGAAAAGAATCTTTGCCCAGAGCAACACAACGTCTCTACTTATTAGCGATAATTCGTTACACAATAGAATTCATTCCTTACATTCGCATAAATTAGCTATATCACGTTCTAGTTTAACACATCAAAGTTGAGGGAAAAATGGCAAACTGCTAAAATGTTACCCACATCATGAGAAAACAAACCATACTATATTTAGCAACTGCAATTGCTATTGCAGCAGGAACAGTAATTGCAATCTTAATTGCCCAAGGATATAGGCTAGACGTTGGGCAAAAGGAAATTGAGAAAAGCGGACTGTTACTTATTGAGTCCACACCAACAGATGCAAAAATATTTATCAACGGTAAATTGGTAGATACCACCAACGCTACCTTATCTTTAAGCCCAAAAATATACGATATCCAACTGGCCAAAGAAGGTTTTTCTACTTGGGAAAAGAAAGTGAAAATACAGCCGGGCTTAGCTACAGAAATTGACGCCTTATTAATTTCCACATCCCCGCAACTGACCCCACTAACAACAACTGGTGTCACGCTGCTAAAAACCAATCCACAAAGAAACCAAATTGCTTACACCACTCGAAAGGGTTCAGAGCCGGGATTATGGATACTAGACCTAGCAACACCACCTCTGGTAGGTCTTGTCAAAGAAAATCCCTATATACTTGCAGAAGATACTGCAGACCAAAAATTTTCTTTGGCAGAAAATTTACAATGGGGACCAAAGGGAAAGGAATTACTAATAACACTTAACCGCAAAGGGCACGTACTTGCAAAACCAAGAAACGGAATACTAAAACAGGCTACAAGCAGCGCTAAGCCTACAACCTCAGTTTGGAAGAAAGAAAAAACAGACATAATAGCAAAGCTGGTCAACAAATTAGAAATACCGAAAAAATTGGAAGAAGTAGCTAAGGACCCAAACACTCTATGGGCACCAGATGAGGAAAAATTTCTCTACACCAAGGAACGCGATGAATACATTGAATACCATATTTTTAACGGGGAAAATCCTCTGGGAGTAGGAAGGAAACGTCATTACCTCCCGCTAAAAGTTAAAAAAGATCTACAAGTAAAAGTAAATTGGCACTCTACCAGCGAGCACTTAATAATAAAAAGCGGAACCACTGTCTCTTTGATAGAGATGGAGGGAACAAACAAAACCGAAATATTTAGCGGACATCTAGCCTCTTCTAAAGTTGTACCCACACCAAATGGGGCAAACCTTATTGTTCTCACATCTTTTAAACAAGATGACCAGCCCAACTTCTACGCTGTGAGTCTACGTTAGAAGGAAGAGCTTGGAAGCGCCCGCACAATCAGGCGATTAGCAGTTGTTCCGGGAGGGTGACATGTTTGAAGTGTCAGCATTGCCCCTTCGGAAACCTTCTCCACTAGTGGCGAGATATCCCACCCTGGAACCACATATCTTTCTTGCACAAAGTAATCATACCGCTCGCCATTATAAAAAAGAACAACGCGCTCACCCTCTTTAAGTTTACGAAGGAGATTAAACACAGTTGCATATTTACCTAGCTGCCAAAAATTTAATGAGGAATGAGCAAAAAGAAAAATATTCCCGATATCTCCTGGTTTTGCTGTTCCTTTTGCATGGGCAACGCCATTGCGCAACGCGGGCTTATACACGGTAGGATCAGAAACAGAAACGTCAGCAACAACAGGAGCGTTTACATCTATACTTTCAATAACAATACCAAAATCCTTGGAAACAGGAGATACACGTAAAGGAGTAGGTTCCTTGGCTAAATCAGCAAAGCGACTTTCCGTGTCCTCACCTGAAGACACTTTCAAGGAAGGATTTTTTAGCAATAACAATCTGTATCTAATTTCCGAAGAAACAGTAGGCCAAAAAGAGAGCAAAAGAATGATAACTCCCCCAATTACCAACCCATTAGCAAACCAATGTAAAAAATAGTAAATTTTCTTCACACCTTTAAGAATAGCACAGATCTAGCAAACACATCCAAAATATATTGTACAAATTTACAACCAAGCGGTATAATATAGTGTAGATATGCGCCTGTAGCTCAATTGGATAGAGCAGCGGTTTCCTAAACCGCAGGTTGGGAGTTCGACCCTCCCCAGGCGCACCACCCTTCGCTCTTAACGAGCTACGGGCGGCCTTCGGCCACCCCCCGTACGCGAGTTTAGAAGAAGGAGTGTCACCCATAGCCTTGGCGAAGGGTGACGGATGGTATATTCACCAACCCTTCGCTCTCAATAATCACGGTTTATCGAGAGAGCAAAGCTTAAACTTTATGTTGCCACGTGGTAAACCACGCACGTACCAGACGTGGCAAGCCAACAACTCAGACTCCATTAGCAGAGCGTAGCGCAGCTGTTACGGGGTGTAGCGCAGAGGTAGCGCGCCATGTTCGGGACATGGAGGCCGCCGGTTCGATTCCGACCACCCCGACCATATCTACCAGGAACAAGGAAAAACCCACTCATCCTCACAATTTTTCTAAAGGTCTAATCCCCAAAAGCTTAAGCCCATCCCTAAGAATTTGAGCAGTAACCGTAGTTAAGAAAAGCCTCAACTGGCGATGTGTATCATCAGCATCCAAAACTGGCAACTGTGCATACAAGGCATTGAACTGAGAAGCTAAGTCATACAAATAGTCACAGATTATACTAGGAGAATATGATTCTGCAGAAGCCATTACCATTTCGGGAAATTTATAAAATAAATGCAGCAATGCTTCTTCCTTATTATCAAGCGAAGGAACAGCATCTTTGTCACCCCACCCCAACTTATTGATACCACTTTTCCTTAAAAGGGAGCAGCATCGGGCATAAGTGTACTGTAAATAGGGCCCACTATTCCCTTCCAAAGAAAGAGATTGGTCCGGTTGAAAGGAAATATCTTTTTCACGGGAAAATTTAAGCAAGCTATATTTAAGAGCGCAAACAGCCAGGTATTCTGATAATGATTCAATTGGAACCCCACTTTCTCCAAAGTCAGCTTGTTTTTGAGAACTGGCAACTAGCTTCTTCGCTTGCGCGCGCAAATCGTCCAATAAATCATCAGCACAAACCACATTTCCTTCTCGCGTACTCATTTTTTTTCCACCAGAAAAGCTTATTAATCCGTGGCTTAAGTGAAATAATTTTTCCCTTGGTGCAATACCCAATTGATCACAAATAGCAAATAATTGCTGAAAATAAAGCTTTTGCTCAGAACCAACTGTCCATATATATTTATCGGAAGGAAATTTATCCACCTTTAACTGTGCCAAAGCTAGATCTTGTGTCAAATAAAGAGCTGTCCCATCACTTTTTTCCACCACCGTATCCGGCAAACCGTATGTACCCAAATCTGTAACAATAGCACCCTCACTTTTGCGAAACACACCTTTTTCTAATCCCTTCTTCACTATCTTTTTTCCTTGCTCATAATACTCAGATTCAAACCAAACCCAATCATGCACACTACCAATGCGTTCGTAAGTTTCTGCATAACCGTGCTTTGACCAGGAAAGAACTGTTTTCCAAAGTTCCCTAACCTGTTTTTCCCCTTCTTCCCAGGCAGAAAGTAAAGCGTTTACTTCCTCTTCCACCTCCGAAGATAGTTTGTAGGCCCGTGATCCCAATACATACCAAATCAAATTAGCGTGATCCGGTTTGAGATCCAAATCTTGGGGAACAAACCATAAATCAGGATTCCTCGCCCACACAGTTAGTTGCTGAGACCAATCAACAGAGGAAGAAATCCTCAATAACGCTTGGTCCGACAGTGTAGGAAAATCTTTTAGTTCTTCAACAGAAAGACCAGTATCCTTCTTCCTACCAAAAGCAAGATAACCCCAAAGAGCACGACAGACATGCCCTCCCCTATCATTAACCACACAATCTTTAACCACGGTACCGCCCAGATTCTCCAAAATATGAGAAACAGACATCCCCAAAAAATTATTGCGCAAATGCCCCAACATTATCGTAGTTTGAGGATTGGGACTAGTATGCTCCAAAAGATACTTTTTTTTCTCCAAACTGTCCCCTACACCATAAAAAGATTCTTTTTCCGCAACAAAACTACTTGCTAACCTAAGCAGAGCCTCATTTCTGATAAAAATATTTATAAAACCGGGTTTAGCAACAACTACGCGAGAGACAAAAGAAGGTAGACCTTTTTTTTCCCAAACAGCAACAAGTTTTTCAGCTAAATTTAGAGGGGAAGTATATTCATCCGCAGTAGAGAAAAAATTTAAAGCAGCGGTACAGGAAAAATCTCCGTGTTCCGCCTCTTCAGGGTGCTCAAGAGGAACACCCTCCACAAAGTCCTCCAAAACCTCACTTAGAACAGGTTGCAAAGATTTTTCTAGTTCTGATTGGAACGACATAGTCAAACAATATTCTAGCGCAAAACGACAAAATTATCCATTAGTATAGCGTCTACAAAGGGTCTAAAAAACCACAGGTACTCTTTGCTTTTGTTACTAAAGGCTAAACTAGCGTCTTCTTAATTTTCTTCCTACTTATACCCCCACAAAAAACCGTCGGTCACAACCTCAACAGTACCTACTTTGTCAGTTCTAAATACCAACTTAGAAAACCTGTCTAACGTGTGCAAAGTGTTTTCAGAAGGATGATTATAAGGATTATCCTTTCCTACAGAAACAACAGACAAAAAAGGTTGTACTTGAGAGATGAAAGATTCTTGTAAACAATCTGCTCCGTGGTGCGGAGTCTTAAAAACCTCGAGCGGAGAAAAAGTATAAGCAGCCAGCAATTTTTCCTGTCCTTTTTGTTCCAAATCACCAAGAAAAAGCGCCTCAAAGTCGCGATAATCCAGTTGAACCACAATAGAAGTATCATTGCTCCCCAAACCAGAAAGGTCTTGTGGTGGCCAAAGAATATTAAAATAAACATCTCCAGAAATTACCGCCTTCCCCGGTTTACTATATAACACATCGATCCCGTTTTCTATGAGACTATCTTTAAAGATTTTATAAGTCTTTGTGTCTGCTTCCTGGCCGGTTATCATCACGCTACCTACAGAATAACTTGTGAGAACAGAGTTAAGCCCGCTAACATGATCAGAATCAGGATGTGTTAACACAACCAGATCCAATTCACGACACCAAAAAGGTAAAACCGCGCCTAAACGAGTCAAGACAGAGTCATCCGGCCCACCATCAATAAGAATTAAGTGCCTTTCCGGTGTACGAATCAACAACGAATCTCCTTGTCCCACATCTAAAAACCAAACTTGGAGTCTTGGATACGGGATAAGAAAGAACGACAACCAAACCAAAATACAGCTCAAGAAAAGAGTAAGAATAATTAAAGGTTTTTGTCGCGCAAGTTTGTCTGGAACCATAAACACAAGGAAATAACAACTGCATAATAAATTATCACTCCTACAGTGGAGATGCGTAAAGTAAAGGACTGCGAAAATTGAGAAAAAAGACGGGCCACCATATTAAAAGCTCGTAATAATATCCAAACAAGATATGCACTTACACGCCCTAACTGGAAGCTTAAAAAGCTAAGAAACAGGGAAAGAAAGCCAAAAAACATAATATAAGGAACAAGCCAGAGAATAAAAACATTGACCAAAACAGATAAGAGAGGAAAGTCACCAAAATGGTAAGAAATTAAAGGAAAAACAAATAAATTAGCAGCAAAGGTAGAAAAAAGATCCTCTGATAAACCAAGAAACTCAAGCGGGGGCAAACTAATCTTGTCTCTTAAAACACCCGCTAGTAAATTTAAACTTAGAGAAGCAGCAAAACTTAACTGAAAGCTAAGAGAATAAATTAAATTTGGTGAGAAAAAAAGCATTACAAAACCGGCGAAAAGAAGCGCGCGCAAAGAATGCCTAGCCCGACCTGTGCTTAGCCCCCAAAGAGATAATCCCCCTAAAATAGCAGCGCGCACAATAGGAGGGTCTCCTCCTAACATCAAGGTAAACACAAGAATACCCAAGAAAGAAACAACAAAGGAAGCTACCTGTCCTAAGGGCCGGAAAGCACCTCCAAGAACCGAAATTAAAACAGTTATGTTATAACCAGACGCAACAACCACATGCAGCAAACCTGTGTCTCGGTAAATATCCGACCATAAAGGAGAAACCGCGCTCTTCGATCCTAATAAGATACCCAAAAGCAACCCGGCTTCTGGCTCCGACACCAACCTCTGTACCCGGCGCTCTAACTTACTACGTACACTATAAAGGAACTTCCTCAACCCACTCTTCCCACTTTTTATTTTACGAGTTGTAGGAAAAGACATCGAACCCCAAGAAGTTATTCGTCCAGAGACAAACAACCGGTCTCCATACGAAATTTCCGCAGGTTTGCGAACTCGAACATTAATAGTAGGAACGCGACAAGAGGAAAAACCATCTAAAAGCGTAACCTTTCCCAACTCAAAAGAAACACTGTTGCCTTGTTCTACAGGCGGAGAGATAACACTACCCTCTGCTTGAATTAAAGACTTGTTAGAAGGAAGAATAGGGCGCACTTTTTCCAAGCGAAACAGCCACCAAGAGAAGAGAAAGATAAGAACACTAACTCCCAAAAGAAGGTGATAAAAATTCATCGGACAGTTTAACAGAAAATTAGTTGCGATTACCTGATTTTTGATTTATAAACCATACAATAATCATAATCCATTAAATCAATTACTTACTTGATAATTTAATCAGGCATGATTTAGAGTTTGGAACTTTATCCCTGTGTTTTGGCGATTAATATTTTCTATATTTGGTACTTCAAATTCAGGGTGCCGTAATCTGATCTTTAATTTTTGAAAAAATTCCTTCTGCTATACCTTTAACTTCCATTACTTCCTCAATGCTAGAGAACCGCTGTTGAGAGCGGTAATTCACAATAGCCGCTGCTTTCTTCTCCCCGATCCCGTTCAGGCACTCCAACTCCTTTACTGAGGCGGTATTTAAATTAATTTTGGCAGGGCACTGAGGTTCTGCTGAAGGTTGCTCTCTAGCCTGAGTACTAGTAGAAAGTCCTGACACAGCTCTGTCCAATTTTTCCCCTTCCTTTTGTACATAAATTTTTTGTCCATCGGAAAGCAAAGCGGCCAAATTTAAACCCTTATCTACCCAGTCTTTATCCACAGCAGAAGAAAAACCTCCCGCAGCCCGAATTGCATCTTCAACTCGAGAACCTTCAGGAAGTTGGTAAACACCAGAATTACTAACCGCACCAGAAACATGCACAGAAATCTCCTGCGCAACAGCATTTACGCCTTCGCCTTCTTCTTTTTTCTCGAATTCCCCACTCTCAACAGTCTGGTAACGCAGAGGAGAATTCTTTCGATAATCCCAAACCTTAGCCAATAATAAACCTGATCCAAAAAGGAAATTAAAACTCAAAAAGATACACAATACCCTAAAATGATTACTTACCCAGGAAGAAATATTTCCAGACGAGGTTTCGGAAGGCATAACTAGACAATAATTCTATGAACAAAGCACTCAGCCTTACCGTTATCACTCAGTAACCAGATTTAGCAATTGATCTTGTACCCAAATCACTCGCCTTACCTCTTTGCCAGTAAGATGGTTTTTTACTTTGCCCACCTGTTTTGCTTTTTGGATAGCTTCTTGCTTAGACATACCTGGAGACGCCGAGAATTTTCCCCGCAACACACCATCTATTTGCACAGGAATAGTAAGACTTTCTCTTTTAACTAATTCAGGATCAAATTTAGGCCAAGATTGCTGGTGGATACTAAATTCCCTTCCTAACTGGGCCCACAATTCTTCGGCTAAGAAAGGAGCAAAAGGAGCTAGAAGCTTCAAAAACGATCCTTTTTCCTCCTCGGAAAGGGGAGAATCTGAAGAACGCCAATCATTAATAAATTCCATCATGGCAGCAATGGCAGTGTTATATTTCATAGCGTCAATATCTTCTCCTACCTTTTTAACCAACCGGTGAAATTTTTTCAGCAGGTCTTCCGGAGTGGAATCTGCAGACGGACCTTGCACTAAACGCCACACCCGGTTCAAGAACCGATGCACCCCAACCACACCTTCCGAATTCCAAGGCATTGTCTCAGAGTATGGCCCCATAAACAAGAGATAAACTCGTAAAGTATCCGCACCCATTTTCTCAACCACATCTTCAGGGTTTATAACATTACCCCTAGACTTGCTCATCTTTTCATTATCCTCACCTAACACCACCCCATGATTTCGCCGTTTTCTATAAGGCTCCTCTCCCGGAACCACGCCTATATCGTATAGGAACTTGTGCCAGAACCGAGAGTAGAGCAAATGTAAGGTAGTGTGTTCTTCTCCACCTAGGTAGGTATCTACTGGAAGCCATTTTTCAAGCCCTTCATAATCTGCTAGTTTTTTTGCATTATCAGG
Organism: Patescibacteria group bacterium; assembly: GCA_048621635.1. GTDB lineage: Bacteria > Patescibacteriota > WWE3 > JAUXAW01 > JAYEID01 > JBMCWH01. The sequence continues at coordinate 19,047 of JBMCWH010000007.1, read as the reverse complement.
ATCACAATAACGCAAATAATACCAAGATGAGCCGGCCCAGTTTGGCATAGTGTCTGTTTCCCGTCGTGCTGTTCTACCACAGTAAGGACAGCGTACTTCTACCCAATCTTCAACTTTAGCCAACGGAGACTCCCCTGTCTTAGTAGGTTCGTATTTCTCAACATAAGGCAACTCTAAAGGTAAATCCTGTTCAGCTAAAGGAAACCAACCCTCCTGCCTCGCGGCAAGGCGGGTTGTGTCCGGCGAGGCAGGGCTTCGGGGGGCAGGCAAATTCCAAGTCCCAAATTGTTCGTACTCGCTTGCCTCATCCAGATCAAACCAAGAAATTCCTTCCGCAGCACAGTGAGGGCAATAAACCATGGGAATAGGTTCCCCCCAATAATGCTGTCGAGAAAAAACCCAATCGCGCAGGTGATAGTTAACTGCTTTTCGACCCCATTCTTGCGAACAGATGTAGTCAATAATCTGTTCCTTTGCCTCCGACACAGACAGTCCATTAAGGAACTGCGAATTAACCACCTCGGAATTCTCGGTCTCAGTATAAGGAGCTTTATCAAAATCCCAAGATTTGTTCTTTGGCCTAATTACCGGAATTATATCCAATTCATATTTTTTAGCAAAGTCAAAGTCTCTTTGATCATGAGCAGGAACACCCACAACAACACCTGTCCCTGCAGTTTCCACTACAAAATCTGCCACATACAACGGCATCTTTTTATTATTAAGCCTGTTTAGACAATAAAGACCTGTAAAGACCCCTGTCTTTTCTTTACTTAGCTCTGTCCTCTCCAACTCCGATTTTTTCTTTGCCTTATCAATATACTTTTCTATTTTCTTCCAGTTTTCAGCTGAAATATGTGCCTTAAGCTCCTCCATTAGAGAGTGTTCCGGAGCAATTACCACAAAAGTCGCTCCAAAATTAGTATCGGGACGAGTTGTATAACAAGCTATAGTTAAATCTGTATCAACAACAGGATACTCAATTTCAACACCTTTTGTCCGTCCAATCCAATTCCGCTGCGCAGCCTTGATAGAATCAGAATAATCTACCTCATCCAAATCGTCTACTAATCTATCTGCGTAAGCAGTAATTCGCAGCATCCATTGCTCTAAATTTTTCTTAGTTACTTCTTCTCCACACCGCTCACATTTACCATCCATTACCTCCTCATTAGACAGCCCAATACGACAAGAAGGACACCAATTAATAGGACTTTCTTTCTTATATGCTAAACCATGTTTAAAAAGCTGCAAGAAAATCCACTGGGTCCATTTATAATAGCTCGAATCTGTAGTATTTACTTCTCTATTCCAGTTGTAAGCAAAAGCTAAGCGCTTAAGTTGTTCTCTAAACCGTGCAGTATTCCTCTCAGTCACCTTCTGGGGATGCTCACCGGTTTTTATGGCATAATTTTCCGTAGGCAAACCAAAGGCATCATAGCCCATAGGATAAAGAACCGCTTTCCCCGCCATTCGCTTCTTGCGTGCTAAAACATCCATAAGTGAATAAGTAAAAGCGTGACCAAGATGCAAACCTTTTCCCGAAGGATAAGGAAATTCCACCAAAGCGTAAAATTCCTCATCCACTTTCTCTCTAACATCATAAAACAACCGTGCCTCTTCCCAACGGTTAAGCCATTTTTCTTCAATTTTTTTGGGGTGATATTTATTCATTAGTTCGATTGTTCGATTGCCTGCCCCGTCTCTACACTAAAGCCTTGTATATAACTCAAACATTTGTCGGTAAGCAGCCTCTCAGAAACATTCGCGGATTTGTTCTACGGATGTAGCAGTGATACAGAAATCGCTTATTCGGAGACGGAAGGGCCGACAAGGTTAGAAACTATGGAGCAGGCCCTTCCATCTACATTCTTTAAGGATGCTTACCGACAAATGCTCTAAATGCTCCGGGTTTTCAAAAAATGTAAAAAGAAAAAACCCCTTTTCAGGGGCTGGATTACAAAATTCCCTGGCCTTGTTGCAACCAGATTCGCAACAGGACAAAGCCCCCCACCGATCCATCAACTAAGGAGCGGAGAGAGTTTTGGGAAAAAGAAATCTTTTCTCATCAGCATTAGTAGTAACATCAGGAACATCTGTTGTCAAGAGCGTAGGGCCGTAAATATACTACCACCCTACGCATAAAGCTTCCGCCCTTCACGCAAGGTTTCGGGCGGCCTACGGCGGGTGACACTCCTAGCTCTTATCTCGCTTCTGATGGTGGTCGAAGACCACCCGAAGCTCGAAGAGCGTAGGGTGGTGGACCCAGCCGGACTCGAACCGGCGACCCCATCCATGCGAAGGATGTGCTCTACCACTGAGCTATGGGCCCTCAATGAGACCCCAAGTTTGTACGCAAACTTAGTAAGCCGAACCTGCCGGCAGGCAGGTTAGTCCCGAATCCCCACGTGGTTCGGGACTCAATGACAACATAATTTTAACATAATTAGCAATAACTTCCCAATAACTCCTAATCTAATGCTATAATATCTATATGATAAATTCTGCAACAATTACAGTTGAAGGAGGAAAGGGCGGTAATGGGGCTGTCTCCTTTCACAGAGAAAAGTTCAGACCACGAGGAGGTCCGGATGGTGGAAAAGGTGGTCGAGGAGGAAATGTGTACTTTCTAACTGATAACAATATTTCCACTTTATCTAAATTCAAGCGACAAAAGCACTTCCAAGCGGAGAAAGGAAACGCAGGCGGTCCTAACCACAAAAAAGGGAAAAGCGGAGAGGATTTGGTAATAAGAATCCCTTGCGGAACTGAGCTCTGGGAAAAGAGAAACAATAAAGATATTTTCCTGGTAGACCTTCTAGAAAATAACTCTCGCTATCTCGTTGCCCGAGGAGGAAAAGGAGGACGCGGAAACGCAGCGCTAAGAACCTCAGAAAACAAGCTGCCGCGAGAAGCAGAAAAAGGCCAAAAAGGAGAGAAAAGAATCATTCGCTTAGAGCTAAAAATGATTGCTGATGTTGGAATTATTGGATTACCTAACGCAGGAAAGTCAACTTTTTTAAAACAGATAACTTCCGCACAGCCCAAGATTGGAGACTACCCTTTTACTACCTTGGAACCAAACTTAGGGGTAACACTGATTCAAAAGAAAAGAATCATCTTTGCCGATATCCCAGGGCTAATCAGAGGAGCAGCCAAAGGCAAGGGCTTGGGAGATGAGTTTCTCCGCCACATAGAACGAACTCGAATACTTCTCCATATTATCGACCCTTACTCAGCAAAAATTATGTTAGAAGATAGCGAAAATCTAGCAGATGCGGCCCTATCCGCCTACGATGTAATCCGCAAAGAATTAGATCAGTACTCTCCAACTTTAAAGGAAAAACCGGAGATTGTCGCCATTAATAAAACAGATTTACCAGAAATAAGCCAAGAAGAGGAACAGTTAGCAAAATCTTTTGAAAACAAAAAGGGTATAAAACCTGTCTTCATTTCAGGCGCTACAGGACAAGGAATTGATAAACTGCTAAACAAATTCCCTACCAAAACAACAGCAATAGAAAAACAAGAAAAAAGAGAAAATCAAATGGGCATCAAGGTCTATGGAATAAGAGATTTACCTAACCGAAGAATTGTTTTCGAGAAGGAACAACCAAGATTAAAGCACCGATAAAGGATTAACGTAACGGCCTTGATAAGTTATTTCAATATGTAAGTGCGTTCCGTAAGACCTTCCAGTATTCCCCATATTACCAAGCACCTGTCCCCTACTAACCGTTTGACCAGGACGAACAGCCATACTAGAAAAGTGTGCATACAGGGAGCGATAGCCGTTGCCATGATCAATTCTTATCATTTTACCGTAACCATAATTCCACCCACTATAACGAACATCTACCACTGTCCCCCCATCAATTGCGTAAATAGGACTGAATTTCGGAACGTCAATAGCTGGGTGCCAACGACTATAATATTGACTGATTGAACGATAATTAGTAGGCCAAGCAAACTGCCCAGTACCTAAATCAGACACTGTTCCATCGTAACGACCGCCTGCCGCGTACTGAGTAGAAGGTGAGGGTTCAGGATCAGGATCAGGAGTAGGAACTGTCCCCCCAGGTACTACCAAAGTCTCACCCGGACTCAGGGTAAATGGGGCAAATAGATAGTTAAAATCAACAATACTTTGGGGAGAAACATCGTATTTAGATGCCAAACTATCCACAGTGTCACCTTTTTTCACTGTGTGTAAAACACCGGAAACAGGAGGGATGGTCAATTCTTGACCAGGACTAACATAATCCATATCATCCAAACCATTGGCGTAAACAATACTAGAAACACTGACCTTAAATTTTTCACCAATAGAAGAAAGAGTGTCTCCAGAAGATACAGTGTATTTAATAGGATCACCGCTAGGAGCACTTTCAAAAGAAACAGGAGAGGCAAACGCGGTTTCCATTAAAATATCCTCTTCTTGCCCAAGCGGACCAAATGCAACTTCACTGCGTGCCCAGCTAGAACTCCCCGCCAAAAAAACAAACACTACCAACAGAGTTACACCTAGACGAGTCGCTGGGCCAGACAACCGGCCTCGTCCCCAAACCAGTTTATGAACAATAAAAGACTTAATATAGGTAATAACGTGAATAAGCGCAAAGAAAATTTGCTTAGGAAGGCTAGCAAGAAACAATAACTTACGGCCCATAAAAATAACGACACTCTTTACAAACAGCCAAAAGTCATTAAGGAAATCTACTAAGCCTGCACGGGAGTCGTGCAAACCAAAAATAGCTAATTGCTCATACGCTAGACGTTTACCACCATTAAGATTGGGGTCCTTCTCAATTCTCATATTAGCCTCTAAAGGAGAGGGCGACGTATTTATAACACAAATAAAGGGAAAACGCAAACCAAAACTACGAATTTTAAATTCTAAATTTTAAATTGGAAATTGGTTATTCAAAATTTAGAAGTTATCCGTTAGGATACTGCGCCTTTATTGAGGGTTTCGAGGAACTCTTCATTCGAATCTACCTTAGACAATCTGTTGAGAACCAGTTCAGTAGCTTCGTCTTCTTCCAATGCGTCGACCATCCTGCGCAAACGGTAGACTTTATCTAACACATCTTCGGGGAACAGCAACTCTTCATGTCTAGTCTGCGAACGTTTAATATCAATGGCCGGAAAAATCCGTCTCTCGGCAAGACTGCGGTCTAAATGAAGCTCCATATTGCCGGTTCCTTTGAACTCTTCGTAAATTAATTCATCCATCCTGGAACCTGTCTGAACTAAAGCAGTAGCTAAAATTGTTAAGGAACCCGCCTCCTCAAAATTACGTGCTGCTCCAAAAAAGTGTTTGGGAGGATACAAGGCTTTAGGATCGAAACCTCCGCTCAAAGTTCTACCCGAAGGTGGTAAAACCATATTATAAGCGCGCGCCAAACGGGTGATACTATCCATAAGGATTACGACATCTTCTCCTATCTCTGCCCGTCGCTTCGCCCGCTCCAATGCATATTCCGCTGTGTTAGTGTGACTTTCTGGAGGTTCATCAAAGTTGGAAGCAAGTACCTCTCCCTCTACATTCCTTTCAATATCAGTTACCTCCTCCGGACGCTCGCCAACCAAAATCACCATAATCTCCACATCTGTGTAATTCTCAGTTAAACCTTGGGCAATATCTTTTAAAAGCCAGGTCTTACCTGCGTAAGGGGGGGACACTATCATCCCCCGCTGACCACGACCAACAGGAGCAAAGAGGTCTACAATCCGCGTAGTCAATGTTTCAGAATCAGTTTCCAAACGCAACCATTCATCGGGAAAAACAGGAGTAAGGTCATCGAAATGGGAACGATCATAAGCCTTTTCCGGATCTTCAGAATTTACCTCATCCACCCGAAGAAGAGAAAGATAACGTTCCCCCTCTTTAGGAGGGCGACCAATCCCGGAAACCTTGTCACCAGCGCGCAAACCAAACCTTTTTATTTGAGAATCCGAAACATACACCTCACGCGGAAAGTCTCTCCTAACCCTACCTACCACCTGCTCAACTGCTTCCTTATCAGGAAAGCTATCTTGGTGCAAAATACCGTGATCCCGCCGTATCCCCAGTATTCCACTGACAGGAAAAGTACCCGTGTTATTAAAATCGCTACTGGAAGAGCGGTTATTGTTGTTCTCCGATGTGTTGTTAGACATTTACAAAAATTTGGATAGTGTTCAAGAGAAATGGAGGAAATATTTCCTTTCACCTTAACCTATTGTAGAGGAAACACAATCCACTTATTAATAAGCTTGACCTGAGGCTAACATAAACTTTGTCAGCCTGTCAACCGTCAAGTAGTAGTAAGCAGTAAGCAGTAAGTAGAAAGTAGAAAGTAGAAAGCACTAAGCCAAATGCCAAGGTACTTGATGCCGACTGCCAGCTACTTTTTACTGATTTTTAATTGGGGAAACAACAAAAGGCCAAGCAAAAGATGAGCACTGCCCCCACTCACCTTAGCTTAACCCTTACCTGTTTTCCAACAGTGTTGTCTCCCCGTTTTTAAAAACTCCTTAGGCACTGAGAAGGAGAGGATAGGCCCTGCCCAATACCTACCCCCTCCATCCCGGCACCCAAGAAAATCCTAAATCTTCAAAGCAGAATACTTCTTCAAAAACAAACCAACACTAATTGCTAACAAAGAAAGCAATCGCAAACCCACTACCTGTGCACCAGAAACAGGAAGAACTTCCGGTTCTTCTGAAGGTTCTTCGGCAAGAACCTCACCCTCACCCTGAACATAAACAACTGCTTTATCTTCCTGAACTTTGTCCTCCCCCTCATACAAAGTAGCCACATTTTCTTGTCGGATCACACTCTCAGAAAGATTTTCTGCTGTCTTAGCTGTATAATACTTCTCTACAGAATCACCAGCAGCAATAGTTCCCAGAGCAAATTCGACTTCCCGTAAATCTTCATCCCAGTGCCCCTCGCCACCAACCCAGGAAAGTAATTCCGGCAAATGATCTATCACTTCCACATTTTTAGCTTCTTTTGAACCTGTGTTTTTTACTTCCAAATAATACTGCACAGACTCAGATTCTGAAAAAGTGTACTTATCAGCTTCAAGGGTAGAATACCACCGGTCACTATCGACAAACCGCACATATTTGCTTAACTGCAAATCTGTGTACAATTCTTCCTCCTGCTCAGCAACAGTTAACACTGCCTGATCATAAATCCAATCTGGATATTCGTTAGCTTTCGCCTGGGCAGCATTTTTAATTTTAACATTTTCAATAGAATCCTTAACCTGAGCCTTAAAAACAATTATGGCATTGTACCCTTTCCCCACAGGTAGTTTACCTAAATTTGCGTGGGATACACCATCTTCTCCTGTAATCCAACTGTCCGCAAGTTTCTTAAAACCGTCGCTGTAGGGTGTAGAATAAACAGAGCTACCAGAAATATATTGCAATTGGTCCGGTAATTGATCTGTTATTAAAATATCGTTAAGTTCGCTACCACCTGTGTTTCTAACCACAATTTGGTACTTAACCTGTTCCCCTGGTTCAACCTTAAGCTCAGAATGCCATTCCCCATCCTTGCTATCAACACTGGTAACCTGCTTCTCAATACTCATATTTGCAGTTTTGTTAGAAACATAAGCTTTCAAACTAATATATACAGTAGAAACACCCTCTATGTCCCCCAGATTAAGACCTTCTCCAAACAATTCATCACTATCTGGCCAAGTGTAAGTTTGTTCAGGAACTTTGCTAGGAAGATTACCGTGTGTGGTCAAGATAACCTCATGTTCGGGAATGAAAACCAGTTCTTGCTTGCTAGGAACAATAATCTTGGTTGTGTCCTCAACAGTTTCTGTAGAAGAATCTATGGTAGCTTTTACAATTAGTTCATACTTGCCATCAGACCGTTGCACACGCTTATGGTCAAGATCCATTTGCACAGAAACATCTTCCGCTTTACTGTTTTCCTGCCCTAAATGGACCATACCCAAAAGCTGAATTGCCTCCCCGGGCTGAGCACCGGTATTATCGTAATACTCCGTATCTTCTTGGGTTATATTAGCAGCTCTGAGCACATCACTGTTATCAGCAACAACCGAGCTTTCAGCCATAACTTGTTTAGTGAGAAAAGAAGAAGTAAAACCCATACCAACAACCACAAGCAGAACAGGTACCAACTTAGAGGGAAGAGTGATAAAAAGATTTAATTTTCCTTGCATATTTTTCGCAATGTTCATTTTTCTTTTAAATTTCAAACGAATAATTAGACTTCTTTTCAGGAATAACTAGCTTTTAAAAAGCTAACAATCTCTGAAAAGAGGCCTTGCACAGAGTTGTGCAAAGCCCAGAACATTTGTAACTAAGGCGTTGCCGTCGGGTTTTTTTCCGGTGTATCCACCACTGGCGGCACTGGTGTCGCTGTTGCCGGCACCTCTGTGGGTGGCGGCGGCGCATCAGTCGGCCGCTCCGTTGGCGTAGCCTTTGGCTCAGCTGTCGCAGTAGGCACTCTTGTTGCCGGCTGCGGTGTTGGTTCCGGTGGCGGAGTTGCTGTCGGTTCCGGCGTCTCCGTCGGCCGGACAGACGTTTCTGTCGGCACTGGTGAAGGAACAGCTGTATCGGTCGGACACGGTGTCTCCGTTGCTGGAGGTGGCGTGTCTGCTTCCTTCGTAGGTGGGACAGATGTCGGAGCGGGAAGATATCTCTCCACAACACCGAAATTTGCACAGCCGCCCATAAAAAAGGCTCGCGAAAGCCCGTCCCGCCAGACAAAAAAGTAAGCTACCCCGTCACGCTCAATAGAAGCGTTATAGGTGTAAAGCTCACCATTCCGACAAGCAAGCTGACTCACAAAAGTCCCTGCCGGAGCAGTAACTTCGTACAGCCAACCTTCCTCTCCTTCTTCTCCTCTCAACTTAAAAGCCACTTTGGAAGTGGTTTTAAGCTCCACCCCGTTAAGGGTGAAAGAGGTAGAAAGAGGAACCTCGTATCGTGCTGGCGGACCCCACTGCGGAGCGCCTTCTTTAAGCTGCCCCTCCAGATAGTTTCTGGCAGCTAAAACACAGCGCCCTAGATTTTCTTTACCGTTAAAGACCTGAATTGCTAGCTCAGCTTCCTTAACTGTAAAATCCGAATCCCGGTCAATTCCGTAATCCAGAACAGAATCCGGAATCGGCGTTACAGTCGTTACAGTCGGAGAAAGGGTCGAAGTCGAAGTCACCGTGGGTGTTGCTGTAGCTGTGGGAGATCCACCTGTAGGAGTAATTACCTCCCTAACCACAGTTACTCTGGTTACTTCTTTCTCAACCACAATTTCCTTCTCCCTTACCTCTTGTCGTCCAGAACACCCTACACACCCTACCAACAAAAAAACAAATGCAACAACCAACAAAGCTCTTCCCCTTTTCATACGTGCCTCCCTCAACCTACAACCTATTCAATACCTATTTAATATTCAGTTTGTTTCTAAATTAAAAGTGCAGAACCCTTACAAACCCGCATACTTAACAGGTAGCCTAAAGGTTAAGATAAGAGTAGCACAGTGAGGAGAAGAAGTCAACCGATAAAATTAGTTGTCCACAAAATACCAAGGTCTTATAGTTATTGATGCAGGGGGTTAGCAAATATCATTCGTCCTGCATCTGTCTGTAAAGCTTTTTCCACTTCCACGGAAACTGTTTCTCCAACCAATTGATCTCCCCCCTCTACAACCACCATAGTACCATCATCTAAATAACCAACCCCCTGTCCTTTCTCTTTACCTTCCCGAATAATCTTCAATTCGAGAGCCTCGCCGGGAACTAAATTAGTTTTTAAAGCATTAGCCAACTCATTGACATTTAAAACCGCAACCCCAGAAACTTTAGCTGCTTTATTAAGATTAAAATCAACAGTGGCTAAGTCTGCATCTTTTTTCGTAGCCACAGAAATAAGACGTTGGTCCACTTCCTCCTGTTCATCAGAAAGGCTTTCGTCCAGGACCGTTAATTTCACATTTTTTATCTTCTTGAGTTCTTCCAAAATTTCCAAACCTCTGCGCCCTCGCCGCCGCCGAATAGCATCTTCCGAGTCAGCTACAGATTGAAGCTCTTTCAAGACAAAACGAGGAACATACATAACAGTAGGAAAAAACCCTGTTTTCACAATATCTAGCAGGCGACCATCAATAATAACTGAGGTATCCAAGACCACACTTCTTCGTGACTCCGCTTCCTTATTAACTTTTTCCTGCTGCGGAGTTCTGTGACGAAGTCTATCCATCTGCGCTTCCCAAAACTCAGACAGCTTTTCCTGAACAATGGTTTCCACCAAACCACTAAACCAATCAAACACTTTTTTAGAAATCAAAGGCAAAAGAAGAATACTAAAGGCACCTAATACAAAAGCAAACAAGGTGGGAAGAAGTCCCGGAACAGCAAATAAGAGTATATCTGAAAAACAGCGCTTAGCTAAGAAGAAACCCACCCCAGCAAACACGGCGCCCAAAACAGTTCGGCCGATTATAGCTAATAATGACACACTAATAAATCCTTCCGCCCCAAACAGAGCAAAAATAAATAAAGATAAAATAAATAAAAACTAAATGCCTACTCTTTCCAGCGCTTGTCGGACAGAGGAAACTTCGGGAGGAGAAACTATATTTTCAAATCCGAGTCGTTCCGCCTCCTCAATCCGTCTTTCAGCCGCGTTAACTTCTCTTACTTCACCGGAAAGGCCAACTTCACCAAAAGTACACAAATCCGCACTTAGAGAAACATCTTCCAAAACCGAGGCTACTGCTAAAACAACTCCTAAATCCCCTGCCGGTTCAGAAATACTCATACCTGAGGCAACATTAACATAGAGGTCCCGGTCCTGCAAACTCACTCCTCCGCGTTTTTCCAAAACAGCACAAAGAAGGTTTATTCTCCCGGAAGAAAAACCTGAGGACACTCTCCGAGGATATTTAAACTTGGAGGGGACTGCTAATGCTTGCACTTCTACCAAAACCGGTCTGGTCCCTTCTAGCGTTGCTACAATCACACTTCCAGAACTTTCCTCATCCCGCTGAGAAATAAATTCTTCGGAAGGGTTATCTACCTCCTCCAACCCTTTTTCCCGCATGGCAAAGACACCAACTTCAAATGTAGGACCAAAACGATTTTTAGAAGCACGAAAAAGACGAAAGGCATGAAATTTATCACCTTCTAAACCAAAAACAGCATCTACTAAATGCTCCAAAACTTTTGGTCCTGCAATATTACCAGATTTAGTAACGTGCCCAACTAAGAAAATGGGAATACCGCTTTGCTTTGCGATCTTCCGAAGCCGCTCAGAACACTCACGAACTTGGCTAACACTACCGGCACCTCCACTCAAATCCGTAGTGGTTAAAGTTTGTACAGAATCCACAACCACTAATCCCAACTTTTTCTGCGAAGAATTTTGCAAATTACTAACAAGGGCAGTAATTTTATCTACATCTGTCTCAGGAAATAAGCGCATCCCCTGCCCTTTCAAACCTAAACGTCCTGCTCGCGATTTTATTTGTTCTGGAGATTCTTCACCACACACAAACAAGACTGGTTTCTCCGATTGAGCAAAACTATCCGCAACTTGCAAAAGCAATGTACTTTTCCCTATTCCCGGCTCCCCTACTATCAAACTTATCGATCCGGGAACAATCCCACCCCCCAAAACACGATCAAACTCATACACCCCTGTATTTTCCCTCTCGAACTTTGAATCTAGTTCCTCAAAAGCACGGAGATTTTTCTTAACCTCTGAGACTTCAATATCACCAGTAGAAGATTTTCCGGAAATTTTCTTTTTCTGTAAAGTATTCCAATCACCACATTGAGGACATTTCCCTTGCCATTTAGGAAATTCGGCACCACAGGAATCACAAATATACAAACTTTGGTTCTTCGCCATAATATATTGGAACTGAACTCAACCAACTTCTCAAAAAAGATGTGCCGGAAAAATACCGACTGGTGGAGAAGTTTTTAAACTTATGGGTAAAGCACTTCTTAAAGATGGAGAAAATGAGCAATAATTGTAGCAAGATTACGCACTCTTCCCCATCTAAACAGCCTAATTGCCTAGGAACGAATTGCCTTTTTCTTGGCCTCACTAACTTCCTCTAAATTATCATTTATGGACTGAATACGCTCTTCTATAGTCTCTTTTAACCGGTAAACAAAGTCCTCGCCTTCTTCATCTTCTAGATCTTCCGCCTGGTCGCGAGCATCTTGTCTTACTTTTCTTACTGCCTGCTTCGCTTCTTCCAAACGTTGCGTAACCTTACGAGCCAAATCTTCTCTATCTTCAAAAGTCAACTTGGGAAAAACCACCCGCACTGCGCTATCTTCCACTAAAATAGATCCTCCCAAGTCTGCCTCCCGGAGAGCATGATCTATGTTTTCCAATACATCCTCATCCCAAGGTTCGACAAGAAGCTGACGAGGTTCAGGATTTCTAATAGCCGCTAGCTCTTTCAATCCCATAAGCGAGTTGTAAGCATCCACTTTAACGTCTTCCAACAAGGAAGGAGTCGCCCGCCCAGTATGAATCTTTGTCAAATCACTTTTGAAAGATTCCAAAATTTCTTCCGCTTGTTCCTTTAGCTGTGAAAGGATAGTGTTGTTATTCATTCGAATCTCGTAGTTCAAGTTTGCCGTTCTTAATACCTACCGTTATCTCTTCACCTTTTACTACTGAACCGCTAATAAGCAAATCAGAAAGTGGTGCTGTAATCTCATCTTCAATCAACCGATTCAAAAACCGCGCACCGTACTTATCAGAGTAACCCTCCTCCGCCAAATAATGCTTAGCGGCAGTAGTAACACGCAAAGAAACCTCCTTCTCGTCCAGCCGTTCCTTGAGCTCATCGAGTCGGAGGTCAACAATTTCTAAAATAGCTTCTTCTGCCAGTGGTTTAAAAACCAGCACCTCGGTTAAACGGTTAAGAAACTCTGGTGCTACCTTCTCCTCCAAATTGGAAAGTAGACGCTGGCGCATACCTTGGTAAACACTTTCTGCATCCTTCTCGGCTTGAAAACCTAACTCCGCCTTCCTTACTAAATCAGCACCAACATTAGAAGTCAATATAATTATCGCATTACGAAAATCAGCACATCTACCTTGCCCATCCGTCAACTCTCCCTCCTCCATAATTTGAAGCAAGAGATTTAACACTTCTGGATGAGCTTTCTCCATCTCATCAAAAACAACAACACTGTAAGGATCCCGTGCAATTCTATCCGTCAATTCCCCACCTTGTCCATAGCCAACATAACCAGGGGGAGCGCCAATTAAACGGGAAGTGGTGTGTCTTTCCCGAAACTCACTCATATCAAAGCGAATCATCTTATCTTCATCACCAAAAAGGAAAGTGGATAGACTTCGAGCCAATTCTGTTTTCCCTACACCTGTGGGACCCAAAAAGAGAAATGAGCCAATAGGGCGGCGGGGGTCATCCAAGCCCGCTCGCTGTCTTCGCAACGCTTTACCTAAAGCATGAATAGCTTGTTCTTGACCTACAACCCGCTTGCTAATTATATCTTCCATTCTCTGCAGTTTCTTATCTTCCCCTTTCTCCAGCTCAGCTAATGGAATCCCTGTCTTTTTGGAAACAACTTGAGCAATAATTTCCTCATCAACCGCCCCTACATAAGGCTTCCCTTTAGCTAAATTCTTCATTTTGTCTTGCAAATCTCTTTCCTGCGATCTCAGGTCTGAAGCACGATCAAAATCTTTCTCTTCAAAAGCTTCTCCAAATTTATCTGCAGTCTTTTTTAAACCTTCAAAAGTTTCCCTATACTCAGAGGAGACATCTTCTGCCTGGGAACGAACAAAGGCGCCGGCTTCGTCCAAGACATCCAAAGCTTTATCCGGCATAAACTGCCCAGAAATATATCGCTCAGAAAGTAACGCAGCTTTAGAGATAGCTCGCGGGGAATAGGTTACATTATGAAATTTTTCATAACGAGGGGCCATCATTTCTAAAATATGTTCTGTTTCCAAAACAGTAGGTTCAGGAATTTGTACAGGTTGAAGTAATCGAACTAGACCCTGATCAAACTCCAAATGCTTCCGATACTCTTTAGAATCTGTCGAACCAATTAAACGCAGATTGCCAGAGGCAAGATGTTCTTTCAAAATATTAACCACACCAGAAGAAACCCCCACCACTGAACCACCGCCCATTAAAGTATGAATTTCATCGACAAAGAGAATCACATCCCCAGCAGACTGAATTTCGTCCAAAAAAGAAGAAAAACCCATTTCTAACTCAGAACGAGAAGAAAGCGCAGTAGCAAAGGAAGAAAAGTCCAATTGAACAATTTTCTTGTCCAGAAGAGAGACCGGGACTTCCAGGGAAACTACTTTCTGAGCAAGAGTGTTTACCAGCGCCCGCTTACCCACCCCCGCTGGACCAATTAACATAGGGTTATTACGTTCCTTACGAAGAAGGATCTGAATTACACGCTCTAAAAGGTCATCGCGTACAAAAGAGGGAGAAAGATCGCCATTCTCAGCACGAGCAGTAATATCATTTCCAAAGGAATCCAACAAAGGTGTAGAACTCTTAAATTTTGAAAAGAATTTTCGATCGGGAAGATCCGTCTTTTCCTTGACTGCTTTTTTCACAGAATCATACTGAGACGGACCAGCTATACTAACTAAACCCAAAAGCAGATGTTCTGTACCTACGTAGGGATGTCCCAACTCCTCGGCTTCAGAAAAAGCGGCTTCTAGAAGTTCGGACAAAGAAACGTCTCTTTGTTCCCAAGAAAATTTCCCTTCCCAATTTGCAAAAATCTGTCCTCCAATACCTCGCTTATCACGGCGCAAAATCTCCAAAAAGCCAGCCACAGTAATAGTTTCCCCATCTTCGCTTCCATTCCTTCCTTCTAATATTAAATTGCGCGCGCGATCTGTAAGTTTATCTAACACCATCATAATTACTTTAAAAGTACTATTATTTTATTTACTAATAAAATGCAGAGCTACTTTACAGATAGGCCAAGACGCTGTTTATCTGGTTCAAAGGAAATTATCTTTGCCTCAACTTCTTTACCCACATCTAAGGGCCCGTCTGTCTCTGAAATATGAACAAGTCCTTCAATTCCATCCTCTAACCGAACAAAGGCACCAAAAGGTGCTACCCGAGTAACCTTACCTGTCACTTCGTCCCCCACTGAATACTTCTCCTTAATATCTTCCCAGGGGTTTTCCTTAAGTGCTTTAATACTTAAGGAAACACGCTCTTCCGAAAGATTTACAGACAAAACCATTACCTCTACTTTATCCCCTATGGAGTAAACATCTTCTAGCGATTCAATTTTCTCCCACGAAACCTCAGAAATATGAACCAAACCTTCCACATCCGTATCCCCTAACCGGACAAAGAGCCCAAAAGGAACAATTCCTACCACAACACCTTCAATTACCTTACCAGATTCAAGGCTGTCCCAAAGTTCTTCCCGTTCATCTTCATATTTTTCAGAAAGAGCCTCTTTCTCAGAAACAACTACCCTATTATTTTGAGGATCAAATTCTATTATCTTAACAGTTACAGTCTCCCCTACCAAAGAAGATAAGATACGTACTCGACTGCTTTCCTCAGAGGACTGCTCCTCTCCCCCGGGAAAATGAGAACGATCTAAATGAGAAAAAGGTAAGAATCCTTCCAAGTCAGAACTAAGCTGCACAACCAAGCCGCTTTTGTTGTAAGAAACTCCTTCTACTTCCAATTTTTGCCCTGAATCAAAAGCACCTCGCAACTCCTGCCATTTCACTTCCGAACTAGCTTCTTTCAGAGAAAGGATAGCAAAACCATTATCAGTCCTTCCTTGCAAGACCTTAGCCATTACTGTGTCCCCAACTTCTACAGATTCGAAGGTGTTTAAATTGTCATCCAAATCAGTCCCAGAAATTAAACCTTCGGTTTTCCCACCAATATCTAACAGTAACTCTTCTTCTCCCTTTCGAAGAACAATACCCTCTACCAGCTCACCGCGCCGCAACTGCTTGGGAGCCAAGCCCTCCGAATTTCTTTTTAAAAGCTCCTTCATACTTGCCATAACTTGCTATTAATAATACTACGATTTTCCTTTTTTTTCAATACAAAACAAGGAGAATACACCACAAAGGGAGACAAAGCTGTTCACTTAGACAAAAGTTAAAAATTTTTCTATTTTTCTAATAGAGAAGTAAAAAAAAAATGCCCCGGCATTGACCTATTCTCCCGCACTACAAGAGTGCAGTACCTTAGGCGCTGGAGGCTTTGACGGCCTTGTTCGGAATGGGTAAGGGTAGTTCACCTCCGCTAAAAACACCGGGACACGTTTATTCACAAACGCACTAAATAGCAGAATCAGCTTTTACTCAAATATGCAAAACACGCATAAAATACTCAATTAAGATAATTGGCTATTAGTACGGCTTGGCTACACTCCTTACGGAGCTTACACCTACCGCCTATCAACCTGGTAGTCTTCCAGGAGCCTCACCCGCTGCTAAGCAGCGGAACGGTTCTTAATCTTGAGGGAAGCTTCCCACTTAGATGCTTTCAGCGGTTATCCTCTGCAAGCGTAGCTACCCAGCGATACTCCTTCTCGTGCGCAGCACGAGACTACAAATACCCTACAAATTAAAGCAAACCTCCTACAAATATTTGTAGTTAATTAGCTTAATTCGTACCTATTCGTAGCCTTGTGCTACGCACAAGGAATAACTGGTACACTAGAGGCTTGCCCCTTGCAATCCTCTCGTACTAGCAAGAGATCCTCTCAAGAACCTAACGCCTGCACCGGATAGAGACCGAGCTGTCTCACGACGCTCTGAACCCAGCTCACGTGCCCTTTTAATTGGCGAACAGCCAAACCCTTGGGACCACCTTCAGCCCCAGGATAGGACGAGCCGACATCGAGGTGCCGAACCGCGCCGTCAATATGGACTATCGGGCGCGACTAGCCTGTTATCCCCGGGGTAACTTTTATCCGTTGTCTCCAATCCTTCCACACGGTATTGGAGGGTCGTTAAGCCCAGCTTTCGCTACTTGTTGACGTTGTCCGTCTCGAAGTTAAGCCTCCTTATGCCTTTACACTAACCACCCGGTTTCCATTCGGGTATAGGAGACCTTTGGGCGCCTTTGGTACTCTTTAAAAGGCGACCGCCCCAGTCAAACTACCCACCAAGCATTGTCCTCCAGCCGGATAACGGTCAAGAGTTAGACTTACCTTCCGAAAAGGGTGGTGTCTCATGGGCGGCTCCTCCCGATCCAGAAATCGGGATTCAAAGCCTACCACCTACGCTTCGCAATTCGAAAAATAACCCAATACTAAGAGGTAGTAAAGATCCACGGGGTCTTTTTGTCCTGGTGCAGGAAATCCGCATCTTCACAGATATTTCAATTTCGCCGGGTCGATGATCAAGACAGCGCTCCACTCGTTACACCTTTCGTGCGGGCCGCCAATTAAGCGGCAAGGGATTACGCTACCGTCGAACAGTTATAGTTACTGCTGCCGTTTACCGGGGCTTCGGTTCCTCGCGCGCAGCGCGAGAAATTACTAATTTCTAATTACACTAATTTCTAATCAAATCCCAATTTCCCAATAACCGAATTCTCTTTTTTAGAAAATTGGTCATTAGTACTTGGTTATTAATTAGGTCAATTAGGTTAATTAGGTTAATTAGAAATTCCTTGTGCTACGCACAATTCCCCTTAACCTTCCGGCACTGGGCAGGTGTCAGCCCCTATACATCCCCTTACGGGTTAAGCAGAGACCTGTGTTTTTGTGAAACAGTCGGCAGAGCCTTTTCATTGCACCCCACTTATCCAAAGGACAAGCAGGGACCCCTTCTCCCTAAGTTACGGGGCTAATTTGCCGAGTTCCTTAATCACCGTTCTCCCGTCGCCTTGGTATACTCAACCTGTCTACCTGTGGCGGTTTGCGGTACGGATGCTTCCAACCCTCCCTAGAGACTTTTCCTGGGAGCTTAACGCAGCCAACAATCCTTCAAAAAATCCAGATTGATATCACAGCTCAGCGTAACAATTGGGTGGATTTGCCTGCCCAATTTACCTTACTGCTTAAACCTATGACACAAGGTCAGTGGTTTGGCGTATCAAACTCCGTCATCCCATTGGTAATAACGGACTGAAAACAGTACAGGAATATTAACCTGTTGTCCATCACCTATGGCTTTCGCCCTCAGCTTAGGACCGACTAACCCTCCGTTGATTTGCATTGCGGAGGAAACCTTAGACTTTCGGCGTTCCGTAATCTCATCGGAATTATCGCTACTCATACCGGCAGTCTCGCTTCCAAAAGCTCCATCCCGATTCACATCGTGAACTTCACAGCTGTTGGAACGCTCCTCTACCCCTGGTATAGCGAATTTACACCAACTTTTATTAGCATTAATTTGCTATTACTAAATTAGCATAAATTCGCTATACCAAGCCGCGGTTTCGGTGGTAAGCTTGAGCCCCAATAAATTTTAGGCGCAGAGATACGTAGTAGACTAGTGAGCTTTTACGCACTCTTTAAAGGATGGCTGCTTCTAGGCCAACCTCCTAGCTGTCTAAGCACCTCCACCACCTTTCATCACTTAGCTTACACTTAAGGACCTTAACCGACGGTCTGGGCTGTTTCCCTTTTGACAATGGAACTTATCTTCCATAGCCTAACTACTTACCCTAAACGATGGTATTCGGAGTTTGGTAAGAGACCGGTCCTTTCGGACCTTATTCTCTTTCCAGTAGCTCTACCCCCATCGTGGTAGTAAGCGCTAGCCCTAAAGCTATTTCGAGGAGAACCAGATATTCCCAGGTTCGCTTGGCGTTTTACCTCTAACCACAGCTCATCTAAGCCTTTTGCATCAGACACTAGTTCGGGCCTCCCTCCGATTCTCATCGGAGTTCACCCTGGCCATGATTAGCTCACCTGACTTCGGGTCTCACAATGACTACTAACGCTTTGTTAAAACTCGCTTTCGCTACGGCTCCGCACGTTTGAGGTGCTTAACCTAATGCAGTACATTGTGAACTCACCGGTTCATTCTTCAATAGGCACAAGATCA